>NZ_VJWX01000509.1 GCF_007713715.1 Amycolatopsis rhizosphaerae | reverse complement strand
CACCGAGTCCAGCCCGAGTACCTCGGCGAACAGCCCGCAGAGGATCTCCTCCCGCGCGCTCCGGTTGCCCTGGCCGGCCGATCCGGTGCCGAGCACCGGCGCCGGCAGCGCGGCCCGGTCGAGCTTTCCGTTGGCGTTCAACGGCAGTTCCGCCAGGAACACCATCGCCTGGGGGATCATGTAGCCGGGCAGGCCCTCCGCGAGGTACCGCCGGACATCGGTCACCTCCGGGCGCCGGTCACCCGCGGGCACCAGATAGGCGGCCAGCATCCGGTCGCCGGGCCGGTCTTCCCTGGCCACCACGGCCGCCTGGGCGATCTCGGGATGAGCGGCCAGCGCGGTCTCGATCTCCCCGGGTTCGATGCGCAGTCCCCGCATCTTGATCTGCTGGTCGGCCCGGCCCAGGTACTCCAGCAGGCCGGCGCGGTTCCACCGCACCAGATCACCGGTCCGGTACATCCGCTCACCCGGCCGCCCGTAGGGGGCGGCGACGAAGCGTTCCGCGGTCAGGGCCTGCCGCCGGAGGTAGCCCCGTGCCAGACCGACGCCGGCTACGTACAGCTCACCGGCGACACCGGGTGGCACCAAACGCAGCCTGTCGTCCAGCACGTACGCCCGGATGTTGTCCGCGGGCCTGCCGATCGGCACCGGACCCTCCACCGGCGCCGACGGCTCCAGCTCGTGCGAGGCCGCGATGACGGTGACTTCGGTCGGGCCGTAGGCGTTGACCAGTCGTGTGTCCGGGCAGTGCCGCTGCACCCGCGCCATCGCCGACGGGGAAGCGGCCTCACCGCCGCACAGGATCTCCCTGACCGGCGCGAGGCATTCCGGTGCCTGCTCGGCGACCAGGTTGAACAGCGACGTGGTCAGCAGTGCGGAAGTGATCCGGTATTCGGCGATCATGGCGGCCAGCGCGCTGACGTCGAAGTCGGCCTCCGGTGCCACGACCACTTCGTGACCGGCCAGCAGCGGCCCCCAGATCTCCCAGGTGGCGGCGTCGAAGGCGTGCGACGAATGCAGCAGTACCCGATGATCGCCGCCGTGCTGCCAGCCCCGGTCCGATGCCAGCCTGACCACGCCGGCATGGGTGACGCCGACTCCCTTGGGGGTGCCGGTCGAACCCGAGGTGTACATGACGTAGGCGAGATTTTCGCCGGTCAGTGGCAGGCACAGGTCCGTACCGGGCAGTTCGTCGAGCGGCTGTCCGCCCACCACCAGGACGGTGGCTTCGTGGTCGAACGGGTGCTCCGGGCCGCGGTCGGTGATCAGCACGGACGCGCCGGTCTCGCGCAGCATCAGGCTCACCCTGGCCGGCGGGTAGCTCGCGTGCAGCGGCACATAGGCGCCACCCGCCTTGACCACCGCGAGCATGGCGACCACCAGCTCGGCGGAACGTTCCATCGACACCGCCACCGGGGCGTCGGGTCCGACGCCGAGTCCGGCCAGCCGGTGAGCGAGCCGGTTCGCGCGGGCGTTGAGTTCGGCGTAGGACAGGGTGCCGTCCCGGTCGGTCAACGCGGGCGCCTGCGGGTTGCGCCGCACCTGTTGCTCGAACAGCGCCGCCACGTCGACGGAGGGAACCGGGCGCTCGGTGTCGTTCCAGCCGACGAGAATCCGCTGCCGTTCGGCCGCGTCGAGCAGGTCGAGTTCGCCGATGGCCCGGTCCGGCTCGGCGACGGCCGAGGCCAGCACGCGCGTCAACCGGGCGGCCAGATCGGCCGCGGTCGCCCGGTCGAACAGATCCTCGGCGTACTCGAGTGTGCCTTGGATGCCCGCCGCCTCGCCGTCGTCGGTCAGCGTCTCCTCCACGGAGAACGACAGGTCGAACTTGGCCACCCCGGACACCGGCGTCGGCAGGATCCCGGCACGAAGCCCGTGCAGATCGACTCGGTCGGCGCCGGCGTTCTGCAGTACCAGCATCACCTGGAACAGCGGATGGCTGGCGAGGGTGCGGGCCGGGTTCAGCACCTCGACCACGCGCTCGAAGGGCACATCCTGGTTGGCATAGGCGTCGAGGTCGACGGTGCGCACCCTGGCCAGCAGATCGCGGAAGCTGGGATCGCCCGAGGTGTCGGTGCGCAGTACCAGGGTGTTCACGAAGAACCCGACCAGGTCCTCCATGGCCTCGTCGGACCGGCCGGCGACCACGGTCCCGATCGGGACGTCCGTGCCGGCCCCCAGCCGGGTCAGCAGCACCGCGAGCGCGGCCTGCACGACCATGAAGACGGTGGTTCCGGTATCCCTGGCCAGCCGCACCATCGCACGGTGCGCCGCACCGTCCAGGTGCAGCGGGACCTTGTCGCCGCGATAGGAGGCGACAGCGGGACGCGGCCGGTCCGTGGGCAGTTCCAGCAGTTCCGGCGCACCCCGCAGAAACGCACGCCACTGTGCCAGCTGCCGGCTGATGATGCTGCCAGGCTCGGTCTCGGAACCCAGCACGTCCCGCTGCCACAGGGCGTAGTCCGAGTACTGCACGGGAAGATCGCTCCACTGTGGACTTTCCTGCCGGCACCGGGCCGCGTACGCGGTGGACAGGTCCTGCAGCAACGGCCGCGTGGACCAGCCGTCGGCGATGATGTGGTGCATCACGACCAGCAGCACGTGTTCCTGCGCGCCGAGCGTGAGGAGCCGCATCCGCAGCGGAACCTCGGCGTCGATGTGGAAGGGCTGCGCGACGGCCTCGGCGATGGCCGCGTCCAGGCCGTCCGGAGCGGCGTCGGACACCGGGAGGGTCACCGGCGCGTCGGCCGGGGCCAGCACTCGCTGGTAGGGCTCGCCGTCCCGTTCGGGGAACTTCGTCCGCAACGACTCGTGCCGTGCGATCACGTCGCCCAGCGCGGCCACCAGCGCCGTCCGGTCCAGTGGGCCGGACATCCGCACCGCCAGCGGCACGTTGTAGGTGGGGCTCGGCCCCTCCAAGCGGCTCAGGAACCACAGCCGCTGCTGGGCGAAGGACAGCGGGATCATGAGACCTCCTCGGGCCTTGGCATCCGGCGCAGTGCCGGCCGCGCTGCCCCGGTCTCGGCCGGTTGGCCGGTGAGGGCGGCGACGGTCGCCGATTCGAACAGGGAGCGCAGCGCCGGCGCGACGCCGGAGGTGGCACGGATCCGGCTGGTCAGCCGGACGGCGGGCCACGGGTGGCCGCCGGGCGAGAAGAAGTTGTCGTGGCAGGCCCGGCCCCGGGGGGCCGCCTGGTCGCCGGTTCCGGTGACCGGGTCGGCGGCCCGGCGTGGGACGGCCCTGGAGGGTACCGGGACCGGCGCCTGCCGCCGGTGCGCGGTTTCCCACTGCCGGCACCATTGTGGACTCAGTCGCGCGACGCCGAGTCCATGAACTCGACGAGGCTCCTCGGGCGCATATCGGTCCAGGTGCGCTCGATGTAGTCCAGGCACGCCTGGCGGGTGTCCCCGCCGTGCTTGACCGTCCAGCCGTCCGGCACATCCAAAAAGGACGGCCACAGCGAGTGTTGGTCCTCGTCGTTGACCAGCACCAGGTAGGTACCGTCTTCGTCCTCGAACGGATTGGTCATCACCGCACTCCTCGGCTCCTCGGCTCAATACCTGGGCCGAGGCTATGGATTCCGCTTATCGCCGAGTTATCGGGCGCGCCGCAGGTCAGAGGGCGGCGCTGGTTGCCGTGCGGGGACCCCTCACGGTCGATAGGGCACAGGGTCCCGGCAAAGTCGGCCGGTCCAGCCCGAGTCCCACCTTCCGGCGCTTGTGTCCCACCCTCCGGCGCTTGTGTCCCACCTTCCGGCGTTGGTGAAAGGGGGTTGCGGGTTGCCGTGATGGGGTTCCTCACGGCGCCCATTCCCGGCTGAGCGTGGGACACACCCGCCTGAGCGTGGGACTCACGCGCGTGAGCCAAGTTCACGGAACCAGTCATCTAGCGGTGGTCGTACGCCGCGCGGGCGGCGTCGATGTGCGGCAGGTGCGTGATGCTCCACTCGAGCAGCGGCGCGGTGGCCTCGCGCAGGGTCCGGCCCATCGTGGTCAGCTCGTAGCTGACGTGCGGCGGCATGACGTTGCGGACCGTGCGCGTCAGGATCCCGTCGCGCTCGAGGTCGCGCAGCGTCACGGTGAGCATGCGTTGGCTGATGCCGTCGATGGCCCGCTTGAGCTCGGTGAAGCGTAGCGGCCCGTCCTTGAGCATGCGCACGATCAGCAGCGCCCACTTGTCCCCGACGATTCCGAGGACTTCGCGGGCTTGGCACGGGTCCTGCATGGTTACCTCCTGAGAACCGGGGCACCGAAAAGTGCCGTATTGCCCGGTGCGCGTCGTGGGGATGACGATGTTCACGGTTACCACAAGGTACCGAGGCACGAGGAGGAACCGCACGACCATGGCCACATTTCTGCTGGTACACGGCGCCTGGCACAGCGGGCAGAGCTGGGACCGGGTGGTCCCGCTGCTGGAGTCGGCGGGGCACCGGGTGCTCGCGCCATCGCTGACCGGCTATGGCGACAAGGCACACCTGCTGGGTCCCGAAGTCGGGCTCGGCACCCACATCGACGACGTCGCCGGCCTGATCGAAGGTGAGCGTCTCAACGACGTCGTGCTCGTCGGGCACAGCTACGCCGGGATGGTCATATCGGGGGTTGCCCACCGGGTCCCGGAGTGGATCGCGCATCTGGTGTTCCTCGACGCGATGGTCCCCGAAGACGGCGAAACCGCGGTCGATGTCCATCCGGTCACCAAGCGGCTCATCGACGTCGCTGTGGACGGCTGGCGGGTTCCGCCGATGCCGGAGCAGCCGCCGCCGCTCGGCTTGTTCGGGGTCACCGATCCCGACGACGTCGCCTGGTTGCGCTCGATGCTGTCGGACCAGCCGGTGCGGTGCCTTCAGGAGCCGGTTCGGTTGGGCCACCCGGCCGGGCGCATGATCCCGCGTACGCACATCCACTGCGTCGGGGCTCGGCCGGCGGGCATCACCCGGCGTCCCGTCCCGGCAGGCGAGCGGGTGCGGGAGCTGCCGACCGGCCACGACTGCATGATCACCATGCCCGTCGAGCTCGCCGGGCTGCTGCTCGAGGCGGCCTAGTACTGCAACGGCAGTTAGGTGAGGGGGTAGCCGCGGCGTTTGTAGTGGCTGAGTCTGGCTTGGTGTTGTCGGCGTCGGCGCCAGCGGGACCAGTGCCAGACGTGCCGGGCATCGGGAAGGTAG
>NZ_VJWX01000508.1 GCF_007713715.1 Amycolatopsis rhizosphaerae | reverse complement strand
GGTCCCTTCACAGTCGAATCGACTGTGAAGGGACCCTTCACGGCCAACACTCACGCGACCGTCAGGCGGAAGTATCGCCCGCGTCGCCGCCTTCGTCCTCACGGCCGGGCGTGCGCAGGTTCCACTTCGTGATCGCCCACTTGAACCCGAAGTAGTAGATCACCGCGTAGACCAGGCCGATCGGGATCAGCAGCCACGCCTTGCTCGCCGCGGTCGCCCCCGAGTTGAGCGCGAAGTCGATCGCCCCCGCGGAGAAGGAGAACCCGAGGTGGATGCCCAGCGCGTTGCACACCGCCAGCGAGACGCCGGTGAGCACCGCGTGCGCGAGGTAGAGCGGCCAGGCCACGAACATGAACGCGAACTCGATCGGCTCGGTCACGCCGGTGAGGAACGAGGTGAACGCGGCGGCGATCATGATGCCGCCGACCACCTTCTTCTGCTCGGGGCGGGCCGTCTTCCAGATCGCCAGTGCCGCGGCGGGCAGGGCGAACATGAAGATCGGGAAGAAGCCCGTGGTGAAGGCGCCCGCGTTCGGGTCCCCGGCGAAGAAGTTGGTGATGTCACCGCCCTTGAAGATGAACCACACCGGGACGTTGATCAGCTGGTGCAGGCCGACCGGCAGCAGCAGCCGGTTGAGCAGTCCGTACCCGCCGCCGCCCGCGATGGCGTTGCCGGTCACCGCGTCGCCGAGGTGGTTGATGGCGCTGTCCACCGCCGGGAAGATCAGGCCGAACACCACGCCGAGGAGCAGCAGCACCGCGGAGTTGATGATCGGCACGAACCGCCGTCCGCCGAAGAAGGCGAGGTAGGGCGGGAGCTTCACCCGGTGGAAGCGCTGCCACAGCACCGCGGTGACCAGGCCGACGACGATGCCGCCCAGCACGCTGTAGGGCCATTTGATCGGCTGCAGGTACCAGCCCTCCTTGAAGCCCTGCAGCCCGCTGATCGGCGCGAACACCTGCACGACCTTGTTGAACACCACGAAGCCGACGACCGCGGCGACGCCGGTGGAGCCGTCGCCCTTGCGGGCGAAGCCGACCGCGATGCCCACGGCGAACAGCAGCGGCAGCCAGTCGAACAGCCCGCCGCCCGCCGCGGCCAGCACGGCCGCGACCTTCTTGGTGGCGTCCCACCGGCCCAGCATGTCGTCCTGGCCGAGCCTGCTCAGCAGGCCGGCGGCGGGCAGCGTGGCGATCGGCAGCATCAGGCTGCGGCCGAAGCGCTGCAACCCGGCGACGCCTTTGCCCTTGCCCTTCGTTCCTTCCGCGGTGGTGGTACTCACGGCATACCTCCGTGTTCGGCGGGGACTTTCCGGTCCAGTTGCACGGTCACCTGGTACCGGTCGCCCCGGTACCAGGAGGTGATGTCCTCGACCGGCGCTCCCCGCGTGGTGGAGATCCGGCGGAAGACCAGGAGCGGGTCACCGGGGCGGATGCCGAGCAGCCGCGCGGTGTCCCGGTCCGCCGCCTCGGCCCAGACGGTCTGCCTGGCGTCGTCGAAGCGGAGGTCGTGATGGTGGGCGAGGAGCTCGTACAGCGACCCGGTGAGGTCGAGGTCGAGCAGGCCGGGCAGGTGGCCCGGGTGGTACCAGCCGCGCTCGAGCGCCAGCGGAATGCCGTCCGCGCGGCGCAGGCGGACCAGACGGTAGGCGGGCTGTTCCGGCGCGAGCGCGAGCGCCCGCGCGGTGGACGGCGGCGGGACCTCCTCGCCCCGGTGCAGCACGTCGGTGCTGGCTACGAGCCCCCGGCGCCGCATGTCGCCGGTGAACGACATGAGGTAGAGCTGCAGATCCATCCGGCGCGAGACGGTGAAGGTCCCCTTGCCGCGGACCCGGGTGAGCACCCCCTCGTCGACGAGCTTCCCGATCGCCGAGCGGACGGTGAGCCGGGAGACCCGGTAGCGCTGCGCGAGTTCCCGTTCCGAGGGGATGGGGGAGCCGGGCGGCAGTTCGCGGTCGATCGCGCGGCGCAGGATTTCCCGCAGCTGCGCGTGTTTGGGCACCGGGCCGTCGACCACCTTCCCGGTGGTGACCTCAGACGCGGCCAGTTCGCCACCCCCGTTGATTCCGGCTCGGTTTCGGGGGCTCGCCCCCGTCGCCGAAGATTGGTACGTTCCGGTCTAGACCATTTCTTGATGGGGCAGGATGCTCCGCCGCCCGTCGGGGTGTCAACCGCCGTTACGGGTTCGTGTTCGGACCAGCAGGAAGGGAGGCCGTCGTGGCAGACGAAAGGCCGCAGAAAATTCTCGCCGCGCTCGGCGGTGCCGGGAACGTCATCGACATCGAAGGCTGCATCACGCGGCTGAGGTGCGAACTTCAGGACGGTTCCGCGGTGGACGAGGCCGCGCTGAAGAAGGCAGGCGCGCTCGGGGTGATGAAGATGGGGGCGGTGGTCCAGGTCGTGGTGGGACCGGAGGCCGACACCATCGCGAGCGACATCCAGGACCTGCTGTGAGCACCGGGGTGGCGAGCCCGGTGGCGGGCAAGGTGGTGGCGATGGGCGACGTGCCGGACCCGGTGTTCGCCCAGCGGCTGGTCGGCCCGGGCGTGGCGATCGAGCCCGAGGGCGGCCCGCAGGAGGCGCTCGCCCCGATCGACGGCACGGTGGTCACGCTGCACCCGCACGCGTTCGTCATCGCCGGGGCGGACGGCAGGGGGGTGCTGGTGCACCTGGGCATCGACACGGTCAAGCAGAAGGGCGAGGGATTCACCCCGCACGTGGTCCAGGGCGAGTCGGTGCGGGCGGGCCAGCCGCTGATCGGCTGGAACCCGGATTCGGTGCGCGCGGCGGGCTATTCGGCCGTGGTGCCGGTGGTGGCGCTCGACGCGGCGGAGACCGCGCTGTCGGAGATGCTCACCGGCGGCGAGGCCGTCGCCGGTGATCGGCTGTTCGTCTGGGGGTAGGGATGTCCGGGCCCGCACCGGAACCACCCGGTGCGGGCCCGGACGTCACGCGGTGACGACCTTGCCGCCGTCGACCTTGACCGGGATGGCGGGCAGCGGCCTGCGGGCCGGGCCGTGTTCGACCGCGCCGGTCATCGCGTTGAAGACCGAGCCGTGACACGGGCAGTCGAGCTTGTCCCCGCTGGGTTTGACGGTGCAGCCCTGATGGGTGCAGATGGCGCTGAAGCAGACGGCGGTGGTGTCCGTCGGGCGGGCGACGACGGCTGCCTGCCCGTCGATGGTGACCGACTTGGCCTGGCCCACCGGGATGTCGGACAGCGATGCCACGGCGGTACCCGCCGGTGCCGGGGCCGAGCCGCCCGAGGTGACGGGGGTGTTCGAAGTGCCCGAGCCGCAGGCCGCGAGCGCGGCGGCACCGGCGACGGCCGCTCCGGTGGTCATGACGGTGCGCCGGGTGGGAAGTTCAGCAGTCATGTCCACGGACACGAAACAGGGTGCCACGCGGTTCGATCCGGCCGGGATTGAACCGGATCGAGTCGCTCTTCGTGAGCAACGGTGGGAGGGTTGCGGGCGAGAGAGGGAGGCCGAGGTGGCGTGGGCGCTGCGGGTTCTGGTGGTGCTGGGCCTGCTCGGCTCGGCCTGGGTCCATTACCACCTGTGGTCGCGTGAGGGCTTTGCCGATATCCCCACGGTCGGCCCGTTGTTCCTGGTCAACGCGGTGGCCGGGGTGGTGATCGCGGTGGCGGTCCTGTTGTGGCGGCACTGGCTGCCGGTGCTGGCCGCGATCGGCTTCGGTGCCGCCACCCTGGGTGCGTACCTCGTTTCGCTGACGCCGAACGGCCTGCTCGGGGTGCACGAGGAGTTCCGCACGGCGGCCGAGGTCTGGGGCGTGGTGACCGAGGCGGGCTGTGTCGTGTTCGGCCTCGCACTGCTGGCCGTCCAGAGGCGAGCGGGGGCTCGCCGGACATGAAGGAGACCGCGGAAGACCAGTTGATGCGGACGCTGCACGACGAGCACGCGGCGGCCCTGTGGTCCTACGCGCTCCGTCTGACAGGCGGGGACCGCGCCCGCGCCGAAGACCTCGTCCAGGAGACCCTGCTGCGTGCCTGGAAACACCCGCGGGTGCTCGACCAGTCCCAGGGTTCGGCCCGAGCCTGGCTGTTCACCGTTGCGCGGCGGATCGCGATCGACGGCTGGCGCTCGGCCGCGTCCCGGGCGGAGGTGAGCACGGACGCGCCGCCGGAACTGCCGTTGCCGGACGACACCGAGCGCGCCCTGCAGGGCTGGCTCGTCGCCGAGGCGCTCGGTGCGCTCTCACCTGCCCACCGTGAGGTGCTGGGCCTGTGCTTCTTCCAGGGCTATTCGGTGGCCGAGGCGGCCCAGCGGCTGGGAGTCCCGGCCGGGACGGTGAAGTCCAGGACGCACTACGCCCTGCGGGCACTGCGGCTGGCACTGGAGGAACGGGGGGTGACCCCGTGACCGGCCGGGCCGATCCGTTCCGGACCTACGACGCGGCCTATGTGCTCGGGGCACTGTCACCGGCCGACCGCGCGGCCTTCGAGGAGCATCTGGACGGCTGCGCGGACTGCGCCCGTTCGGTCCGGGAACTGGCGGGACTGCCCGGGCTGCTGGCGCAGGTCACGCCGGAACCGGTGGGGGAGCAGCCGCCCGCGGGGCTGCTGCCCTCGGTCCTGCGCCGCGTGCGGCGCCTGCGGCTGCGCCGGACCCTGGTGACCGGCGGCGTCGGCCTCGTGGCGGCCGCGGTGGTCCTGGTGGCGATCCTGCTGCCGCCGGGCGACGGCGGGTCCTCCGGGGCCGCCATGACCCCGCTCGGCGCGTTCCCGGTCCAGGCCACGGCGGCGGTTGCGGCGGTCTCCGGCGGTTCACGGGTGGACCTGTCGTGCCAGTACCACGGGGCAGGCCGCGGCGCCGACTACCTGCTGGTCGCGGTCCGGCGGGACGGCACCGAGGCCCAGCTCGCCACCTGGTGGGCCGACCCGGAGCGCATCGCGAAACTGTCGCTCGACACGGCCCTGCCCGCCGACGACATCCAGGCACTGGAGATCCGCACCCGCTCCGGCCTGCCCCTCCTGCGCTGGCACCCCTGACCTGCCTTTCGGCGACCCGTGAAAGCCGTGAAGGGTCCCTTCACAGTCGTATCGACTGTGAAGGGACCCTTCACGGCCCACACTCAGGGGACCCCTCACGGCCGCGCCCGTGCCGCTGCGCCGTTCAGGGGAACTCTCGGGGCGTAGGCGATGAAC
>NZ_VJWX01000507.1 GCF_007713715.1 Amycolatopsis rhizosphaerae | reverse complement strand
GTGCGCGCCCCCGTCCGGGGACGCCGCACCCCGGGATGGGGCGGGTTGATGGCCACACCGGGATTCTCCCCCCGATCGCCGCACCGCTCTCGCCGAAGCGGTGCCCGGTGCCCTTCCCCCGTGAGCCACTCACTCGCGCTGCGCCGTCGCGATGAATAAGTATCCTGGAAGAAGCCGCGGCGACTCCAGGAAAATCCCTTCCCAATCTGCCCGAAACGATGTCGCGACACAGCGTCGGGACGGGTCGGGACAGGAGGAAAATGGCCCACGGGGCAGCGCATGCTCATACCCGGCGCACGGCGACGGAACCGCACTACCGTCTGCGATGTCAGGGCTGTGACGCACTGTTCGAGGACGACGGGTTCCTCCTCGAGTGCCCGAACCGCCACGAACCCGCCCTCGTCGTCGCGGAATACCGAAACACCCGTTTCGAACCGGACGCGGGCGTCGAAGGCGTGTTCCGGTACCGCAGGTGGCTGCCCGGCACCCGGGTCCTGGCCGGTGCGGGCAGCGGCGCGACCTACCGGAGCGAACGGCTGAACCGCGTACTGGGGCTGCCCGGCCTGTGGGTCGCGTTCAACGGCTACTGGCCGGAAAGGGGCGCGACCCTCGGCACCGCGACCTTCAAGGAGCTCGAGGTGTGGCCGGTCCTCTCCCGGATCCCCCGGCCACGGGAGCAGGTTCTCGTCGTGGCCTCGGCGGGCAACACCGCCGCCGCCTTCGCCAGGGCCTGTTCGCTGAACACCATTCCCTGCCTGATCATCCTGCCCGTGGCCGGGGCCGCCTGCCTGAGGTTTCCCGATGCCCTCCACCCGTGCGTGAAGATCGTCTCCCTGACCGGGTGCGCCGACTACTCCGACGCGATCGCGCTGGCGAACCGCGTCGCGCGGGTCGACGGTTTCGTCGCCGAGGGAGGCGTGAAGAACATCGCGAAGCGCGAGGGGCTGGGCACGACGGTGCTGAACGCGGTCGAAACGATCGGGCGGATCCCCGACTACTACTTCCAGTCGATAGGAAGCGGAGCGGGAGCCATCGCGGTCTACGACGCGACAATGCGGCTCACCCGTGACGGGCGATTCGGCCGCAGGCCCCCGAGGCTCGTGCTGAGCCAGAACCAGCCGTTCGTGCCGGTCCACCGGTCCTGGCGGGCGCACCGCCGGGAGCTGGTGGAGATCGACGACGAGGTCGGGAAGAACCAGATCCGGCAGATCACCGCGCACGTGCTGTCGAACCGGCGGCCCGCCTATTCGGTCCGGGGCGGTGTCTACGACGTCCTCACCGGCTCGGGAGGCGACACCCGCACCGCCGACAACCTCGAGACCCTGCAAGCGAAACGGTTGTTCGAAGAGGTCGAGGGAATCGACATCGACCCGGCGGGCGCGGTCGCGCTGGCCACACTGATCAAGACGGCCCGCTACGGCGGGATCGACCGAAGAGCCCTGATCCTGCTGAACATCACCGGCGGCGGACGCCGCAGGCAGCATCGGGGCACGAAACTGCGCGCGGCAAGGGTCGCCCTCGAAATCGACGGGAAGGAACTGCAGCGTGACGAAACCCTCGACCGGGTCGTCGGCCTCTTCCGCTGAAGCGTCCGATGTGGAGCGGCTCTACCGGCGCCTCACCCCGACGTCGCACGAGTACTTCCTGGAAGGCAGCCGGTACCTGCCGGGCGCCGATTCGCGCAGCACCCTCTTCCACCCTCCGTATCCCCTCGTGCTGGCCGAGGGACACGGCTGCCACGTGTCCGATGTGGACGGTAACGAGTTGCTGGATTTCACCGGGAACCACACGTCCCTGGTCCTCGGCTACGGTCATCCGCGAGTCCGCGAGGCGGTCCGGGACCAGTTGGACAGGGGAACCTGCTTTCCCGGAGCCACCGCGCTCGGAGTGCGGATGGCGAAACTGCTGTGCGACAGGATTGCCTCCGTCGACCGGGTCCGCTTCACCAACTCCGGGACCGAGGCGGTGATGTACGCCGTCCGGGCTGCCAGGGCGTTCACCGGACGGCCCGGGGTCGCCAAAGTGGAGGGTGGCTACCACGGCAGCTGGGACGACGTGATGGTGAGCACCCGTCCGGTCCGGCAGGCCGGAGACCGGGCACGTCCGGCCGCGGTTCCGGCGTCCCCTGGCCTCACGCCGGGCGCACTCGCCACCACGGTGGTGCTGCCGTTCAACGAGGTGGAGGCCGCGGCGCGGCTGATCGAGCGGTACGGCGAACAGCTCGCCGCCGTGGTCGTGGAACCGGTCCTGGGCTCCGCCGGCATGATCCCCGCCGACCGGGACTACCTCGTCATGCTGCGCGAACTCACCGCACGGCTCGGCATCGTGCTGGTCTTCGACGAGGTCGTCAGCTTCCGGATCGCCCACGGGGGTGCACAGGAACACTTCGCCGTGTCACCGGACCTGACCTGCCTCGGGAAACTCATCGGCGGCGGCTTCCCGCTCGGCGCCTTCGGCGGCCGCGGCGACATCATGGCCCTGTTCGACCCCTCCGGCGGCGGGCCGCGGATCCCCCATCCCGGCAGTTACAACGCCAACCCGGTCAGCCTGGCGGGCGGCCTGACCACCCTCGAGGTGCTCACCGGGGAAGCGATCCGGGGCCTGAACGCCCGGGGTGCCCGCCTGCGGAACCGGATGCGGGCCGTGTTCGCCGAGGCCGGTCTTCCCGCGCAGGTCACCGGCCTCGGTTCGCTCTTCGCGATCCACCCGGTCGCGCACCCGGTGCGCGCCTACCGGGACACGCTCGGCGCCGACGCCGGATGCCGTCACCGGATCTTTCTCGGCCTGTTCACCGAAGGCGTGCTGATCGACCCCCGCGGGGTGGGGTGCGTTTCCACCGCTGCCGGGGCGGCCGAGGTGGACCGGTTCACCGCCGCGCTGCGGACCGTCCTGGCGGGACTCGCTCACCGCACGCGGTAGGCGAAGATCCGGACCTTGAGCCCGGGATCTTCGTACCGCAGATGCGAGAAGGGCTCACTCGTCTGCAGCAGACGCCATTTCCCTTCCCTTTCCAAGGCGTCCTGCCGGTCCCGGAAGCCGCCTTCCACGTACACGTCGGTGCGCACGCTGAAGATCACGCACCCGCCTGGCCTGCTCACGCGGACCAGTTCCGTGAGGGACTCCGGCGGGGCGTGACCGGCGGCGAAGACGCCCGTCGACACGACGGCGGCGAAGGTGTGGTCGGGAAAATCCAGCCGCCTGCCCAGCTCCATCCGCCGCAGGTCCCGGTACACCCTCTTTTCGCGGGCCACCTTCAGCATGTTCTCCGAGATGTCGATGCCCGTGATGTCGTGGTAGCCCAGCGGCGCGAGGACCTGCCCCATCATCCCGGTGCCCGCCCCGGCGTCGAGCACCGATCCGGCGCCGGGTGCGACGTAACGGCCGAAGAACCCGGCCGCCACGGCCGGCGTGGAGTACCCGTAGCTCAGGATGCGCCGTTCGTAGTCTTCGGCCCAGTCGTCGTAGATCCTCGCGGCCTCCTGGCTGTTCGTGGCCGTGGTCGCGACATCGGTTCTGTAGGTGATCCGCAGGGGTGCGAACTCGTCGGCGCCGGTCAAGGAACACCTCCCGGGCAGGAATGCCTTCACCCTAACCCCCGGCGGACGCCACCGCCCGCCGTGGGCGCGAGCCGTTCTCCGGTAAGCCCTTTCCCTGCCTGACTCCGGGTTTGACCTCCGGCGAATCGGGCACGTTCCCCGCGAGGACGAGCGGAGGTGCGGATGGTGCCCCTGTCGGAGCAGCGGCTCCGGATGCGCGACCGGTTCCTCGACCAGGCCGTGCGCGAACTGTGGAAGTACGACGACCGGGTGCGCGGGCTCGGCATCGACGTGCGGTTCGATCGCGGAGTCGCGCACCTGACCGGCGAGGTCGACGACGCGGGCCGGCTCGACACGGCGCGGTCGGTGATCGGGCGGCTGGACGGTGTGCTCGCGGTGTGGGACCAGGTGCGCGTGGCGGGCCGGGACCCGGTGGTCCTCGATCTCGGCTGCGGGGCGCAGAAGCAGTATCCGGCCAACCTCGGCGTCGATCTCCACCTCACCTCCGAGGTCGACGTCCGGGCCGATGTGTCCGCTCCCCTGCCCTTCGCGGACGGCTCGGCCGACCGGGTGTTCCTCGTGCACATCCTGGAACACCTGATCGACTTCCTGCCCCTGGTCGACGAGGTGCACCGGGTGCTGCGGCCGGACGGGATCGCCTTCGTGCTGTCCCCCTGGTGGCGCTACGTCAACGCCGTCGCGGACCCGACGCACGTACGCCTGCTCGACGTGCAGACGATCAAGGGCATCTGCCGGCGCGCGGGATCGCGGCGGCTGTGGAACCCGCTGCACGTGGGCTGTGACGGCGCCGGCGTCTTCGCCGAACTGCGACCGCTGACCGATCCCGCGGACTTTCCCGGCGAGGCCGAACTGGCCCGGTTCTTCGACTGACCCGGCGCCGGTCCCGAACGGCAGCCCTCGGTCGCGCCCGCCGCAAGCGGCATCGGATTCACCATTTTTTCGCGTTGCCCCGTGACCGGATTCCGCTCTAAACGCCGGTCGGCACCAGTCCGCCGATCGCGCCGGGAAAAACTACTCCATCAGACCAACCGTGGCCACCTTTTCGGGTGTTCGGACCACGGACGAACCGGTGCCGCCCGAAGGCCCGGATAGTGTCGACTCGCCAGCCCCGTCGATCCCAGCTGTCACAACAGAAGGACTGAACCCCAGCAGTCCCGGGGGCAACAGGGCCGGCAAGCGGGAAAAGCAGAATTCCGTAGAAAAAACTATCCCCCAGAAAGGTTTTCGAGCGATCAACAAGAGTCGTGAAAGCGATTTCCTCCCTGCCTTCCGGAGAATCAGATGATCACACGAAATATTCGAGCCTTCTTACACGTTTTCGGCCGGCGGCGAACCTGGCTGGCGGCGCTCGTCGCGGTCGCTTCCGCGGCGCTGGTCGGCCTGGTGCTGATCGGGACCGCACCGCGGGCACAGGCGCAGGGCTCCCAGCCGGGTGCGGCGGCCGCACAGCAGGTCGACCCGCGCGGGGACGACGGCCGGTGCCTGCCCTGGTCGCCGCACTGCCATTGCCCAGGGGCGCATCACCACTGCAGGCCCAAGCCGCCCGAGCCGCCCATGCCCACTTTCCCGCCGCCCAAGCCGTGCTGTAAGCCCGGTCCGCCTGGGCCTCC
>NZ_VJWX01000506.1 GCF_007713715.1 Amycolatopsis rhizosphaerae | reverse complement strand
CCGCTGCTCGGCCACCGCCGCGGACACCCGCACCGTGGCCAGGCCTGGCAGGCCACGGCGATGGTCCACGCGCGGAACGCGGGCCTGGCCGGAGTCGACGACCACGCGCACCCCCGGCACGGTGAGGCTGGATTCTGCCACCGCGGTGGCCAGCACGACACGTCGCCGGGAGCCGGGCCGCAGCGCGGCGTCCTGGCGTGCCGCGGGAAGCCTGCCGTGCAGCGGCAGCACGTCTACTTCGGACAGATCGTCCAGCAGTCTCGAAACCCGGCCGATCTCACCGGCGCCGGGCACGAACGCCAGCACGTCCCCGTCCGCCTCCGACAGCGCCCGGCGCACCGTGCGGGCGACGGCGGCTTCGATCCGCTCATCCCGGGCCGGGGGCTGATAGCGGAGCTCGACGGGGAAGGTCCGGGCGTGCGCGGTGATCACCGGCGCCGAATCGAGCAGCGAGGCGAGTTTGTCCGCGGCCACGGTCGCCGAGGTCGCGAGCAGCCGCAAGTCCTCGCGAAGACCCGCGCGCACGTCGAGGAGCAGCGCCAGCAGCAGATCGGCGTCGAGGTGTCGTTCGTGGCACTCGTCGAGCACCACGGTGTGCACGCCGTCGAGTTCGGGATCGCCCTGCACCCGCCGCACGAGCAGCCCCGAGGTCACCACCTCCACCCGGGTGCGGGCGGACACCTTGCGATCGCCGCGGACCGAGTAGCCCACCGTCTCCCCGACGGGTTCGCCGAGCAGGGCGGACATCCGGGCCGCCGCGGCGCGCGCCGCGAGCCGTCGGGGTTCGGCCACCACGATGCGCCCCTGGATGTGCTGGGCCAGCGCGAGCGGGACGAGGGTGGTCTTGCCGGTGCCCGGCGGTGCGACGAGGACCGCGGTGCCGTGGGCCGACAGGGCAGCCTCGAGCTCGCCGAGTACCGCTCGGACGGGAAGGTCGGGCAGGTTCATCGTTCGGTCACGGTAGGTGGTGCGGGAAGGGGATAGCCGGAGGGGCCGATCGTGGCCTTCAGCGCGGTCATCCAGGTTCCACTGTCGATCATCCGCTGGATCGCGGCCGCCACGGCCGCGCGGCCCTCCGGATCGTTCCGGCGCAGGCCGACGCCGTACCGCTCCTGAGAGAAGGGCTTGCCCACCACCTTCAGCAGTTCCGGGTTCTGGGTGACGTAGCCGGCGAGGATGACGCCGTCTGTGGTCACCGCATCGACCTGGCCCGCCAGGAGCGCCGTCACGCAGTCCGGGTAGCGCGGGTACTCGACCAGCCGCACGGCCTTCGCGAACCGGTTCTTGACCTCCTGGGCGGGAGTCGAGCCCGCCACCGAACACAACCGGCGCCCGTCGAGCGATTCGGGGCCGCCGATCGTGGTGTCGGAGCGGCGCACCAGAAGGTCCTGGCCCGTCTCGAAGTAGGGCCCGGCGAAGGCGATGAGCTGCTCGCGTTGCGGCGTGATGGAGTAGGTCGCGACGACCAGATCGACCGCTCCTGAAGTGAGATCCGTCTCCCTGGTCGAAGACATGGTTTCCCGCCAGACGATCTCCGAGGGCTTCACGCCGAGTTGCCCGGCGAGGTAGGTGGCGACCTCCACGTCGAATCCGACGAACCGGCCATCGGGGGTGCGTTCGGCCAAACCTGGCTGGTCGAAGCGGATCCCGATCACCAGACGGCCGTCGTCGGCCTTGCCCAGCAGGGTGCCAGGGGCGTGCCGGGAACAGGCGGTGAGCCCGCACAGGAGCGCGACAACGATCATCACCCGGACGAGGGGCACGGGCGACTCCCTCCCGCTGGGGCGGCGATACTTCACCGCGCTCTGAAGGACCCGCGGATAGCCTAGGAGTGTGTTCCGCCCTTCCCAACCCGTGCTCGATATCGCCGGGACGCTGGTCCGCCTCGGCCTCGCCGCGGTCTGGCTGGTGTCCGGGTCGATCAAGATCTCGGACCCCGGGCAGACCTACCTTGCGGTGAAGGCCTACGAGATCCTGCCGTCCGCCCTGGTGCACCCGGTGGCCACGGCCCTGCCGCTGCTGGAGCTCGCGCTCGGTGTGCTTCTGCTGGCGGGGTTGCTCACCCGGATCACCGCGGTGGCCTCGGCGGTCCTTCTGGTGCTGTTCATCGCCGGGGTCGCCCAGTCCTGGGCGCGCGGGCTGGCCATCGACTGCGGCTGTTTCGGCGGCGGCGGCAAGGTGGCGCAAGGGCAGACGCAATATCCTCAGGAGATCGCTCGTGACGTCGGCTTCCTGGTGCTGGCCGGCTGGCTGATCCTCCGGTCCAGGACACGGCTCGCCGTCGACGGCTGGCTCCGTGCCGGAGAGCGGGAGCCCGCCCCGGACGAACCGGTGAGCGAAGCAGAAAGGATCTGATCAAGTGGGTGGAGCGGAACGTTCCGCGCGCAAGCGCCGGCAGCAGTCGGCGGGGGCGAGGGCGGTGGCCCAGGCGCGCGGTTCCGCCGGCGGCAACCGGAGGGTGATCGTGGCCGCGGTCGCCGTGGTGGTGCTGGCCGCGGTCGTCATCGGCGGCGTGCTCTGGACGAACGCGTCGAAGAACAACACCGCGGGCCAGGCGATCCCGCCGCAGACCACCGGCACTTCCCTGGACAACCCGGCCGAGCGGCAGGGTGTCGTGGTCGTGTCCGGGAAGGCCGACGCCAAGGTCAAGGTCGACATCTATGCCGACTTCCTGTGCCCGTACTGCGGACAGTTGCAGAAGGCCTACGGCAGCCAGATCGAGCAGCAGGTCAAGTCCGGGAACCTGCAGGTCAGCTATCACATGATCCCGCTGCTGAACAACCGCTCCGACCCGCCCGGCTACTCGCTCGACTCGGCCAACGCCGCTCTGTGCGCCGCCGACCAGGGCAAGTTCACCCCGTTCCACGACAGCCTGTTCGCCAGCCAGCCCGAAGAAGGCAAGCGTGGCTACGACAAGGCACAGTTGACGAAGCTGGGCCAGGACCTCGGGATCACCGCACCCGAGTTCGGCACCTGCGTCAACAACGGGACCTACAACCAGCAGATCAACGCGGCCTTCCAGCAGTTGTCCCAGGACCCGTCGTTCCAGGGCACACCCACCGTCCTGCACAACGGCGCCCGGGTCGACTGGACCGACCCGAACTGGCTGACCAACCTGGTGAACCAGGCGTGACGCGAGCGGGGGTCCGCGGTTGCGGACCCCCGCTGCAACCCTGGTTGGGGGGTGTTGTAACGTATACGCAGACGGACACGGAGTCCACTCCGGTCTCGGGGCTATGGCGCAGCTGGTAGCGCACCTCACTGGCAGTGAGGGGGTCAGGGGTTCGAGTCCCCTTAGCTCCACAGTTTTCAAGATCGCCCGGCACTGCGGTTTCCGCAGGTCGGGCGTTGTTTTTTGGTGGACCGAAAATTGGTCCATTGTGGACCGCTGTCAAGTTACCGTTCAGTAGGTGGAGCAAAACTGGAGCAGCGCCTGACCCCGTTTCAAATGGGGTCACCAAAACTGCTCCAGCCTGGTCACCCGGCTGGGTGTTGTTTGGCAGAATCTTTCTGCGGCGGCTCTGCGTGCGTCGCTCGCTGTGCCGACCAGGTCATGCCGTTCTGTCTCCGAACCACTCCCGTTCTCCCTGCAGCCGCGTATCCGCCACGGGTCCCCACCGCCTTGCGGAAATGGCTTCGCCGCCGGAATCAGTGGCTCGCTGGTGAACGTCGACGGGGCCGGGACACGGCCGGGGCGGAGCCCTGGGGGTCGTTAATCGTTCTGCCTTGGTTGGCCGGGTCGTGCAGACTAGCTGGGATTGAGGGCGCTGTGAGCGGCTGGGGGTCGGATGTTCGAGGCGTGCGAGCGCGACGGGTTTTGCCTGACGGGCGAACGGCTGTTGTTGCGCAACTTCGTCGCCTCGGATGAGTTGTCTGTGCATGCGTTCGCCAGCAATCGTGAAGTGACTCGCTACACCGATTGGGGTCCCAACAGCGCTGAGGACACTCGAGTGTTCCTGCGTGGCGTGTTGGCACAGGCGCGCAGTGCGGAGCGGTCGGAGTTCAATCTCGCTGTGGTCGAGTGGTGGGGTCCGCCGCGCTGCGGGTGACGAGTCGCGAGCATGCTCGTGGCGAGTTGGGCTACGTCTTCCACCGAGAGGTCTGGTCACGGGGATACGCAACCGAGGCTGGCCGACTGCTTCTGCTGTTCGGCTTCGAGCGCTTGGATCGGTATGCAGTGTGAAGGCAGGCTGCGCAGTCACGTGTTCCTTCGCGGGACCTGGCGAGACTCCGTGCTCTACGCGGCGATCAACGAGACGGCTGATAGCTGAGAGAGCACCGTTGCGGTGCCACTATCCCGCGCTGCCGAAGCCCCCTGGTGGCCATCCGTTGCCGCGGGGTGGCTGGCATGGTTACGGCGGTGGCACTGCTCGTGCGTCGTGTCGCTCGGTGGCCCGAGTACAAAGTGTGAACTACCCCTTGGCCCTGATCATTGGCGCTTTCGCGAGCGTATTGCTCAGCACGCCGCCGGGCTCACGTCGAAGTCGTGTCTTTCGGTAGATCGAACCAGCACACGTCTCCGAGCGAGGGTTCAACCCCGTCGCGGAGCATCGCGGCTACTTCCGTTTCGATCCGTTGTGCCGACTCCGTGAGGCTGGTCGGCCAGGGTGTGAATCCGTCCGCTTCGGTGAGCGTGCCGGGCACGATGACACCTTCCCGCACGAACTGCGCCGCGGCCTGTCCCGCCGTGGTCAGGAGGTCATCACTTGATCCGGTGACCTCTCGCACCATGCCCAACAGTTCGGCGAAGTAGATCCAGTCGTCCTCGGCGGCTTCAAGAAGCTGAGTTCGCAACTCCTCCAGCATCGCTAGTCCCACCCCTGTGCGTTGACGTGGATCTTCAACGACCACCCGCCTGGCGCTGTGATGTCGATGGTCGGTTCCACTGTAGTCTTTGACTTCACTCGGTAACCGATCCTAGTTCCGTCCGGGAACAACAGCACGGAGCCCGCGTAGGTCGGTGCTTCGATCTTCTGACCACCCGCCGACAGGGCGGCGAACAACTCGTCCAACTCTTCGAGCGAACGAACCTCCCGGATGGGGCGCTTCTTCGGTTTGGCCGGTGCGCGGCCGATCAACTTGCCCGCGTCGCGCGCGTGTTCGGCGGCGTTCTTGCCCTGCCACTGACCGGCGACGGCCGCTGGGCGGCCCTTGCCCGCGCGGGCCGGGGC
>NZ_VJWX01000505.1 GCF_007713715.1 Amycolatopsis rhizosphaerae | reverse complement strand
ATCGAAGCGCTAGGCCGGGTCGACGTGCTGTGCTTCGACAAGACCGGCACCCTCACCGAAGGCAGGATCACCCTCAGACGCGTGTCCGACGGCGCCACCGACGAAGAGATCGGCGCGCTGGGCGACGGGATGCGGGCCGTGCTGGCCGCCGCGGTGCGGGCCAGCCCGTGGCGGGAGGGGGAAGGCGGGGTGCCGCACCCCACCGACCGCGCGGTGCTCGACGGGGCGCGCCGCATCGGCATCGGCCCGCACGACGAGGTGGCGGGCCTGTCCTGGGTGGCCGAGATCGCGTTCGAACCGGCACGGGGCTACCACGCGACGCTGACCCGGCACGCGGACGGCCTGCTGCTCAGCGTCAAGGGCGCGCCCGAGGTGCTGCTCGCCCGGTGCACCCACTGGCGCGGCGCCCCCTTCGACGGGGCCGCCCGGCGGCGGGTCGAGGCCGAGATCGAGCGGCTGGCCCGGAAGGGCCACCGGGTGCTGGCGGTGGGCGAGCGGCCCGCTTCCGACCGGGCCGACCTCGACGACGAGCGGGTGGGGCGCCTGGAACTGCGGGGCCTGCTCGCGCTCGCCGACCCCATCCGCGGCACCGCGGCGGCCGCGGTGAGCCAGTTGCACTCCGCCGGGGTCGACGTGCTGATGGTGACCGGGGACCACCCGAGCACCGCCGCCGCGATCGGCGCGGAACTCGGCATGATCAATGGGCGCGGGGTGCTGACCGGGGCGGAACTCGAGGAACTCGACGACGAGCAGCTCGCGGCGGTGCTGCCGGGGGTCGCCGTGTTCGCACGGGTCAGCCCGTCGCAGAAGGCACGGCTGGTGCGGCAGTTGCGGAAGGCGAACCGGGTGGTGGCGATGACCGGCGACGGGGCCAACGACGCCCCCGCGATCCGGCTGGCGCACGTGGGAATCGCGCTCGGCACCCGGGCCACCCCCGCCGCCCGCGAGGCGGCCGACCTCATCGTCACCGACGACCGGATCGAAACCATCACCAGCGCGCTCATCGAAGGCCGGGCGATGTGGTCCTCGGTGCGGGAAGCCGTGGGCATCCTCGTCGGCGGCAACCTCGGCGAAATCGGCTTCACCGTCGCCACGGGGTTGTTCGGCGGCGCCGCGGGCCTCAACGCGCGCCAGCTGCTGCTGGTCAACCTGCTCACCGACGTGCTGCCCGCGATGGCGGTCGCGGTCCGCCCGCCACCCGGTGTCTCGCCGGACCAGCTGCTCACCGAGGGGCCGGAGACCTCACTGGGCAGCGCACTGCTGCGCGACGTCTACCGCCGGGCCGCGGTCACCGCGGGCGCGGCCGGAGCGGGCTGGCTGCTGGCCCGCCCGGTGAGCACCCCGGGGCAGGCCGCCACCACGGCACTGGTCAGCCTGGTCGGCGGACAGCTCGCGCAGACGATCGCGCTGCGCGGGCGCACGCCGCTGGTGGTCGGCGCGGCGCTCGGTTCGCTCGGGGCGCTCGCCGTGGTGGTGCAGGTGCCCGGGTTGAGCCATTTCTTCGGCTGCCGCCCCCTGCTGCCCCACCAGTGGGCGATCGCGGGCGGAACCACCGTGGCGGCGGCCGTCGCGGAGCTGCTGTGGCACGGGCAACAGCCCCGGCCGGTCCGGCGAACGGAGTAACCAGAGCTTCCGAACGGGTTAACCTTCTGGTCACCTGCATCCCACCTGCCTCTCATCCCGGCGCGTGAGGCTGGGGCCGCAAGCCACGAAAGCCGCAGTTCAGGAGTCTTTCTCATGCCAGACCTCATCGCCACGATCCTCGCCAAGGCGGGGATGATGCTGCTTGAGGCCGTCATCGTGCGTGTCGTGCAGGAAATCTTCGTCGCCGCGACGAAGCCGCGGCCCGCCGCGAGCGGTGCCGCCGCCTTCGCCTGACGCCTCCGCCTGACGCCTCCGTGGCGCCGCGCCGTGCGGCGTCAAGGGTGCCAGGGCCCTTTCGCAGGGCACACAACGGAATACACTCCGCGAGGTGATCATCCGCCGGACCGCCATGGCGCTCGCCGCTCTGCTGACCACCTTCTCCCTCGCCTCGGCCACACCCGCGGCACCCGCATCGGCCACCAGGACCGTCGGCGCGGCCGGTCACCTGTTCGTCGTCAACCTGGAGAACAAGGGCTACGACAAGACCTGGGGACCCGGCTCGGCGGCGCCCTATCTGAGCCGGGAGCTGCGCGCCCAGGGCGCGCTGCTCACCAGGTACTACGGGACGGCGCACAACAGCCTCGGCAACTACCTCGCCCAGATCTCCGGACAGGGCCCCAATCTCGCCACCCAGGCCGACTGCGTGTTCTACGGCGACTTCGCCAGGATCGGCACCGTCGCCCCCGGCCAAGCCCTCGGGCAGGGATGCGTGTACCCGGCGGACGTACCGACCGTGGCGGACCAGCTGACCGCCTCGGGCCGCACCTGGCGGGCCTATCTGGAGGACATGGGCACCCCGTGCCGCCATCCCGCGATCGGCACCTTCGACGACACGCAGAAGGCGAAGCCCGGTGACCAGTACGCCGCGCGGCACAACCCGTTCGTCTACTTCCGTTCGATCCTCGACGGCCCGTCCTGCACCAGCAGCGACGTGGACCTCTCCGTGCTGCCCGCGGACCTCGCCTCGATCGGCACCACCGCCGACCTGACCTACCTCACCCCGAACCTGTGCCACGACGGCCACGACGCACCGTGTGTGGACGGCGAACCGGGCGGGCTGGTCTCGGCGGACGCGTGGCTTCGCCGCTGGGTACCGGTGATCACCTCCTCCCCCGCGTTCCGGCAGGACGGCACGCTGGTGATCACCTTCGACGAGTCGGACGGTCCCGGCTCCGATTCGAGCGCCTGCTGCGGCGAGGGACCCGGCCCCGACACGCTCCTGCCGGGTATCTTCGGCCCGGGTGGCGGCCGGGTCGGCGCACTGGTGCTGTCGAAGTTCACCGCCCCGGGCACCACCAGCGACCAGCCGTACAACCACTACAGCCTGCTGGCCTCGATCGAGAACGCCTTCGGCCTGCCGCATCTGGGGTATGCCTCGAGCCCCGGGGTCACCGGGTTCGGCCGCGACGTGTTCAACCGCTGAATCACCGGATCTCACGTTCCGGCCGTCCGGGGCGTCTACCGGAGGTGAGCGTGAAACCTTTCGAGCAGATCGTCGGCGCCTACGGGCCGGTGGTGCTGCGCGTCTGCCGCGCCGTGCTGGGTCCGGCGGAGGCCGAAGACGCCTGGTCGGAGACGTTCCTGGCCGCGCTGAAGGCCTATCCGGACCTGCCCGGCGACGCGAACGTGGAAGCGTGGCTGGTCACCATCGCGCACCGCAAGGCGATCGACGCGATCCGCCGGAGAGCGCGCCGCCCGGTGCCCGTGGAGACGGTGCCGGATCGCGCGAGCGCTTCGGGCAGGCCCGAAGCCTGGGACGGCGACCTGTGGGCCGCGCTGGCGCGCCTTCCGGACAAGCAGCGCGCGGCGGTGGCCTACCACTACCTGGCGGGCCTGCCCTACCAGGACATCGCCGGACTGCTGGGGGGAACCGCCGAAGCGGCCCGGCGGGCCGCGGCCGACGGCATCAAGGCCCTGCGTGCCGGTTACGGGCACGCCGCGAAGGTGGGAGGGACGAGATCATGACGATCAGGGACGAGGAGGCGCGGCGGTTGTTCGCCGCCCTGCCGGAGGCCGACGAGGACGCGAACCTCAGGCTGCACCGGCGGCTGGTGGCGGCGGCCGAACGCGACGGCGTGCTCGACGTGGCCTACCGCACCCTCGCCACGCCGGTCGGTGAACTGCTGCTGGCGGCGACGGAGCAGGGTCTGGTGCGCGTGGCCTACGCCAGGGAAGACCACGAAGCTGTTTTGTCCACTTTGGCCGGATCGGTGAGCCCGCGGATCCTGTACGCGCCGGACAGGCTGGACGAGGTGGTCCGCCAGCTGGAGGAGTACTTCGCGGGCAGCCGCCGCGAGTTCGAGCTGCCGCTGGATTTCCGTCTGTCCAAGGGTTTCCGCCGGGCCGTGCTGGCCCACCTGCCGCGGATCGGTTACGGCAGAACGGAAAGCTACGCCCAGGTGGCGTCGGCGGCAGGCAGCCCGAAGGCGGTCCGCGCGGTGGGCACGGCCTGCGCGACCAATCCTTTGCCGGTGGTCGTCCCCTGCCACCGCGTGGTGCGTTCGGACGGTTCGCCCGGCGGGTATGTCGGCGGTGCGGAGGCCAAGCAGACGCTGCTCACCCTCGAGGAGGCCGCATGAACCGGGCATTTCCCGTGAGGGGTCCCCTCACGGCACGGGGAGCCGCCACATGAACGACGACTACGCGAAACGGGTGGCGGGGGCCGACTGGGACGCGGTGGCCGCCGAACTGGACGCCACCGGGTGCGCGCTGCTCCCGCGCCTGCTCACGCCCGCCGAATGCGCCGGGCTGATCGCCCTCTGGGACGAGCCAGAACGATTCCGCGCCACGGTCAACCTGCGCCGTCACCGGTTCGGCGACCACGGGGACTACCGGTACTTCCGCGAGCCGTTCCCGGAGCCGGTGCGGCGGCTGCGGGAGGAGCTGTACCCGCGGCTCCTGCCGGTCGCGCGGGACTGGGCCGCCCGGTTGCGCCGGGACGACGCCTGGCCCGATTCGCTCGCCGAATGGCTGGACCACTGCCACGCGGCGGGCCAGGACAAGCCGACACCGATCCTGCTGCGGTACCGGGCGGGCGGCTGGAACGCGCTGCACCGTGACCTCTACGGCGACCGGGTGTTCCCGCTGCAGGTGGTGCTCAACCTCAACGATCCCGGCCGCGATCACACCGGCGGCGAGTTCCTGCTGGTGGAACAGCGGTTGCGGGCCCAGTCGCGGGGGACCGCGACGGTGATCCCGCAGGGGCACGGGCTGGTGTTCACCACCCGGGACCGGCCGGTGCCCTCGACACGGGGCTGGTCGGCGGCGCCGGTGCGGCACGGGGTGTCGGTGGTGCGCTCGGGGCTGCGGCACACCCTCGGCCTGGTCTTCCACGACGCCGCGTGAAGCGCTCTCCGCTGCCCCGGTTCCGGCCGCCGGAGGGCGCCGCCACCCCGGTCACCTCCGCCGAACTCGGCACCCTGCTGGCTCTGCTGCGGGCGATGCGGCCCCGGCCGGTGAGCGTGGTGATCGGGGCCGCCGCGGACGAGGTGTCCCGGGCGAACGCGGCCCGGATCGAACGGGCCTGGAC
>NZ_VJWX01000504.1 GCF_007713715.1 Amycolatopsis rhizosphaerae | reverse complement strand
GCCGTAGGGTGTCCGGGTGGACAGCGTGCGTTTGGCAGAGCAGTGGCCGGTGGGCAACGTTTCGGTGGCGGTGGTGGGCGCGGACGGCTCCGTGCTCGGACGGCACGGCGACGGGGCCCGGCCCTACCGGCTCGCGTCGGTGACGAAACTGCTGACCGCCTACACCGCGCTCATCGCCATCGAAGAGGGCGTCGTGGAACTGGACACCCCGGCGGGCCCGGAGGGCGCCACGATCCGGCACCTGCTGGCGCACACGGCGGGCCTCGCCTTCGGCGAGCACAAGGTCGTCGCCCAGCCGGGCACCCGGCGGCTGTACTCCAACGCCGGTTTCGAGCAGCTCGCCGACGCGCTCGCCGAACACTCCGGCATTCCCTTCGCCGACTACCAGTCCGAGGCGCTGTTCACGCCCCTTCGCATGACCGGCACGAAACTCGCCGGCTCGCCCGCGTCGGGCGCGGTGTCCCGCGTGGACGACCTGATCTCCTTCGCCGCCGAGCTGCAGCGGCCCTCGCTGCTCGATGCGTCGACGCTGGCGGCGGCCACCACCGTGGCCTTCCCCGGCCTGAACGGGGTGCTGCCCGGCTTCGGGCACCAGAAGCCGAACGACTGGGGCCTGGGCTTCGAGATCCGGGACCACAAGAGTCCACACTGGACCGGAACGCACAGCTCGCCCGCCACCTTCGGGCACTTCGGCCAGTCGGGCACCTTCCTGTGGGTGGACCCCGATGCCGCGGCCGCCTGCGTCGCGCTGACCGACCGCGACTTCGGGCCCTGGGCCGCCGAGGTGTGGCCCCCGTTCACCGACGCCGTGCTCACCGAACTCATGGCGTAGCCCATTCGGGGCTTATTGTCCGATTATTGGCGGTTCCACGACTTTCGTCGGGGTTTCCCGGCGCTAACTTTTCCGCGTCGCGTACCGAAAGCGCGATCCGGTATCCCGGCAGGCCCGGGGCCGGAAAACGTTTCCAGTTCTTCGAGCGAACGGAAAAGCGATGTCACTCGCCAGCACTCTGCGCCGTGGTCTGCTCGCCGCGGTCGCCTTCGCCACCGCACTGTCCGCGGTCGTCACGGGCAGCGCGCAGGCCGCGCCCGCCCGCAGCGGCGCCACTCCCTTCGTGGTCGGGGGCACGACCGCGGCGCAGGGCCAGTTCCCCTGGATGGTCCGGCTGTCCATGGGCTGCGGCGGCGCGCTCGTCGCCTCGCGCGTCGTGCTGACCGCGGCGCACTGCGTCAGCGGCACCGGGACCACCACCACCATCACCGCCACCCTCGGCAAGGTGGACCTGCAGGGCGGCGGCGGGCAGTCGATCCGGTCGACCTACGTCTACCGCAGCCCGCAGTACGCCTCCACGGGCGCGCAGGACTGGGCGCTGATCGAGCTGGCGTCGGCCCCTTCCGCACCGACGCTGCCCTTCGCCGACCAGGGCGACACCTCGCTCAACAGCGGCACCTTCACCATCATGGGCTGGGGCTCGACCTACGAAGGCGGCCCCCAGTCGCGGTACCTGCGGTACGCCACGGTGCCGTTCGTGCCCGACTCGACCTGCCAGCAGTCCTACGGCAGCAGCCTGCACCCGGCCTACGAGCTCTGCGCGGGCTATCCGCAGGGCGGCGTGGACACCTGCCAGGGCGACTCGGGTGGTCCGATGGTGAAGCAGACCTCCGCGGGCACCTGGGTGGAGGTCGGCATCGTGAGCTGGGGCCAAGGCTGCGCCGAACCGGACTACTACGGTGTCTACGCCGAGATCCAGTCCTTCTCCGCCAACATCTCCAGCCGGATCTCCTCCGGCGGGACGGTCGTCAGATAGTCATCACGCGCACCGGCTCGCCCGCCTGGTAGGCGGCGATGTCCTCGACCGCGTCCCGGTAGAAGACCTCGTAGACCTCGCGGGTGACGTACCCGAGGTGCGGGGTGAGGACCGCGTTCGGCAGCGAGCGCAACGGGTGGTCGGCGGGCAGCGGCTCGACGTCGAAGACGTCCAGGGCCGCCCCGCCGATCGTCTTGTCCCGCAGGGCGGCCAGCAGCGCGGCCTCGTCCACGATGGGGCCGCGCGAGGTGTTGACCAGCAGCGCGTCCGGCTTCATCAGCGCCAGTTCCGCGGCGCCGACCAGGCCGCGGGTGCGGCGGCTGAGGACCAGGTGCACCGACAGCACGTCCGACCGGGCGAAAAGGTCCTCTTTGGACACAGCCGTGACGCTGTGTTCCGCGGCGCGTTCGGCGGTCAGGTTCTGGCTCCAGGCAATGGTTTCCATCCCGAACGCCTGGCCGACCTTCGCCACCCGCGCACCGAGCTGCCCCAGTCCCAGCAGGCCGAGCGTCCGCCCGTGCAGCCCCCCTCCGACGGTGCTCTGCCAGCCACCCGTCCGCATCGCGGGCAGTTCGACGTCCAGGTGGCGCACCGCCGCGAGGATCAGCGCCCAGGTGTGCTCCGCGGTCGGGTGCGGGAAGTAGCCGGTCCCGCACACCAGGATGCCCAGGCGATCGGCCGCCTTCAGGTCGATGGCGGCGTTGCGGCGCCCGGTGCTCACCAGCAGCTTGAGATCGGGCAGCCGGACCAGCAGCTCCTCGGGGAACCGGGTGCGTTCCCGCATCGCGACGACGACCTCCGCCCCGGCGAGCCGGCGCACCAGCTCGCCGGAGTCGCCGATCGGGGAAGTGATCACTTCGATCTCGGCACCGAGGGAATCCCAGTCCGCGAAGCTCAGCGCGACGTTCTGGTAGTCGTCGAGGATGACAATCTTCACGCGACGAACGGTACCCCGGTCACCGCTCAGCCGAGCGGCAGCGGCAGTACGTTCCCGGTCGCGTCGCGCAGTGCGTCCCGCATCGCCTCCCGCGGCGCTTCCCGCCCGGTGAACAACTCCACCTGCCCGAAGGCCTGGTGCAGCAGCATGTCCAGCCCGGTGGCCACGGGAACACCGCGGTCGAGCAGCGCCTGCGCCAACGGGGTGGGCCACGGGTGGTAGATGACGTCGAGCACGCACGGCACGGCCGCGAGCCGGGACGCCAGCCCGGCGACCGCCTCCGCGGGCACCGTGCTGACCAGCACCGCGGCCTCCGCGGCCACCCGGCCGAAATCCACCTCCGCCCAGGTGAGCACCTCGGTGTCGAGCCCGGCCCGGCGAGCCGCCGCCACCGTCTCCCCCGCCCGCGCGGGGTCGCGCACCACCAGGCGCACCCGGGACAGGCCGAGCGCGGCGAACGCGACCACGGTGGCCGCCGCCGTGCCGCCGGCGCCGAGCACCAGCCCGGCCGCCCCCGGCGGGGCCGCGGTGAATCCCCCGGCGGACCGGAGCGCGCCCACCACGCCGTCGACGTCCGTGCAGTCGGCGAACCAGCCGCTCCCCCTGCGCACCAACGTGTTGGCGGCGCCGACGGCGAGCGCGCGCGGGGACGCTCCGGTGGCGAATTCGAGCGCGGCCCGCTTGCCGGGCATGGTCACCGAGAAGCCCACCCAGTCCGGGCCAAGGCGCTTGATCAGCGCGGGCAGGCCGACCTCGTCGACCTCGATCCGGTCATAGGTCCAGTCCGCCAGCCCGAGGGCCATGTAGGCACTGCGGTGCAGCACCGGGGACAGCGAATGGGACACGGGCTTGCCGAGCACGGCCGCTTTAGTAGGCACCGTGCTCCTTCGCCAGATCGATGTTCTTGTTGTGCTCGGGGTAGGTCACGGCGAAACAGGACAACCCGTTCTTCTCGCACTTGACGAAGAACATCCAGTCGCCGTCGGCGGGTTGCAGGGCAGCCTTGATCGCGTCGGGACTCGGGGCTCCGATCGGGGTCGGCGGCAGTCCGAAGAAGGAGTAGGTGTTGTACACCCCCGGCCGGTCGCGGTCGTCGTCCGTGGTCGTCACCACCGGCTTGTCCAGCAGGTAGTTCACCGTCGAGTCCAGGCCCAGCCTCCAGTGCTGGGCCAGCCGGTTGTACAGCACCCGCGAGATCTTGGTGAAGTCCTGGGTCACGCCTTCGCGTTCGATCAGCGAGGCGATCTCCAGGAGCTGGTACGGATTCTGCCCCTGGAACGTCGAGGACGGGCCCAGCCCGGCGGCCTGGATCTTCGTCGCCGAACTCTTGAGCACGTAGCCGAGCAGGTCGGCGGTGCTCCAGCCGGGCTTGACGTCGTACACGCCGGGGGCGATCAGCCCCTCGACCCGGCGGGCGTCGCCGCTCTTGGGCGCCCGGCTCGCCGCCCAGTCCGGCACACCCATGGCCGCGAGATCGGCCGAAGCGGCCGCCTTGCGGAGATCGTCGGTGGACAGGCAGGTGCTCTGGCCGTTCAAGGTCGCGCAGGACGCCTTCGACAGCAGGGTGAACGCGCCGGGGGTGACCTTGCCGTCGGGCTGGGTGACGTCGTCGAGCTGGGTGCCCGCCCGGATCTGGAGCTCGCCCACGCGCGCGTCGGACGCGGTCAGCCTGGCGACCGCGGCGGCGCCGGACATCTTGGTCTTCACCACGTAGTAGCCGGGCTGCAGGCTCAGCACCTTCGCGTTGCCCGCGCTGGCCTTGACGAACGCCTTCGCGCTGGCGACCACGCCCGCGTTGGTCAGCTCGGCGCCGATCGCGTTGGTCGAGTCGCCGTCGGCGATCTGGATCACCACGTCGGAGTCGCCGTCGCCGCTGAAGTCGGCGTAGCCGAAGATCGCCTGGATGCCGTACCAGGCCCCGCCGCCGATGACGGCGATCACCGCGAGCGCGGCGACCCAGCGGAACACCTTGGGACGGCGCTTCCTGTCCCCGCCCCGGCGCCGCTTCGGCGGATCGGCGTCGTCCGGCGGGTCGATGTACTCGGGTTCGGCCCGCTCCTCCTCGGCCAGGTCCTCCTCGTAGTCGTGCTCGTCGTACTCGTGCCCGTCGTAGTCGTGCTCGTCGTACTCGTGCCCGTCGTACTCGTCGTAGCCGTCCTGCTCGTAGGGCTCGCCGGCGTACGCCGCCTCCTCGTGACCGATCTGGCGGGCGTCCTCACGGTAAGCGCCTTCGGGGCCGCCTCCGCCCTCTCCGCGAACCGGCGCCTGGTAGCCGGACCGGTACCCGGACTGATAACCCGACTGGTAGGCCCGGGGGTCGCCACCGACCGGGATCACGTCCGTGGGGGTGTCGTCCACGGGGATCAGCCTCCGCCGCGGTGCGGGCGGCGGCACCCGGGGCGGTTCGGGCCTGCGGGGTGGTTCGGGCC
>NZ_VJWX01000503.1 GCF_007713715.1 Amycolatopsis rhizosphaerae | reverse complement strand
AGGTGGGACTCGCCCATGCAAGGACCGACTTTGCCGGGGCCCCTGGCCGAATCGGCCGTGAGGGGCCCCTCACGGGCACCATAATTCACCCGGCGTTGATTTCCGGTGGGCGGACGGGCAGGCTGAAGGCATGGTGCTTTCGCGGAAAGTGGCCCGGTTCAACCGGGTGGCCACCAACCGGGTGGCCAGGCTGATCACCGGCAGGATGCCCGGATTCGGCACGATCGTGCATCGCGGGCGGCGCTCGGGGCGCGTCTACCGGACCCCCGTCAACGTCTTCGGCACGCCCACCGGGTACGTCGTCGCCCTCACCTACGGGCCGGACAGCGACTGGGTGCGCAACGTGCTGGCGGCCGGGGGCTGCGGGCTCGAAACCCGGGGCCGCACCGAGGAACTGACCGCCCCGCGCGTCGTGCACGACGAGGCGCGGTCGGCCATGCCGTTCATGCCGCGCCAGGTCCTGGGCCTGGCGCGGGTGACGGACTTTCTCTACGTGGACCGGGTCAGTCCAGCATCTCGCGCAGCTGGCTGACCACCTCGACGCGGCGCTGCACGCCCGGCTCGAGCAGGGTCGCCTGCAGCGTGGTCACCCCGGCCTCGGCGTAGGCCGCGAGCCGCTCCTTGACGTAGCTCGCCGGGCCGATCAGCGTGATCGCCTTGAGCAGGTCCTCGGGCACCGCGGCCGCGGCCTCGTCCTTCTTGCCGTCCAGGTACAGGTCCTGGATCTTCTTGGCCTCGGCCTCGTAGCCGTAACGGCAGGCCAGGTCGTTGTAGAAGTTCTTGCCGCGCGCCCCCATGCCGCCGACGTAGAGCGCCACCATCGGGCGGATCCAGTCGATCATGTGGCCGACGTCCTCGCCGATCGCGACCGGGGCGCCCACCACCACGTCGAGCTCGCCCAGCGAGGGGTCGCGTTTGGCCTTGCCCTCGGCGAGCGAGGCACCCCAGATGGAATCGGCCTTCTCCGGGTGGAAGAAGATCGGCTCCCAGCCCTCGGCGATCTCGGCGGTCATCGCCACGTTCTTCGGGCCGAGCGAGGCCAGCACGATCGGGATGCGCTCCCGCACCGGCTGGTTGATCAGCTTCAGCGGCTTGCCCAGCCCGGTGCCCTTGTCGGCGGGCAGCGGGATCTGGTAGTAGCGGCCCTCGTGGACGACTCGCTCGCGGCGCCACACCTGGCGGCAGATGTCCACGATCTCCCGGGTCCGGCCCAGCGGCGCGTCGTAGCGCACCCCGTGGAAGCCCTCGATCACCTGGGGACCCGAGGCGCCCATCCCGAGGGTGAACCGGCCACCGGAGACGAAGTCGAGCCCGGCCGCGGTCATCGCGGTGAGGGTGGGCGTGCGGGTGTAGATCTGCAGGATGCCCGAGGCGAGCTCGACCCGTTCGGTCCTGGCGGCGAGATAGCCGAGCTGGCTGACCGCGTCGAACGAGTAGGCCTCCGGCACGAACACGATGTCCAGCCCGGCCTTTTCGAGCTCGACGATGTCCGCCACGCTCTCCGCGAAACCTCCGGCGTAGGAGATCTGGGTGCCGATGCGCATCATTGCCGCCTTCCCACAGGTGAGCGCCCGCTTAGTCGATGCTCACCCTACACGGCCGCGGCGCATATCGCGCGCCCCAGCCGCCCGCGCCTGTCCGGCCGGGCGCGGGCCCGCCCCCCGGGTGTGAGGCGAGAGGCGTCAGGATTGCCCGCGCGTCCAGGTTTCGACGACGGTGCCGAGCACGGACAGCGGCAGGTTGCCCCCGCCGAGCACGATGTCGTGGAAGTCCCGGATGTCGAACTTCCCGCCCAGCGCCCGTTCCGCCTCGTCGCGGATCCGCAGGATCTCCAGGCGCCCCACCATGTACGACAGTGCCTGGCCCGGGCAGCCCGCGTAGCGGTCGATTTCCGCCTCGATCTCCATCGGGGCCATGGGCGTGTGCTCGGTGAGGTAGTCCACCGCCTGCCGGCGGCTCCAGCCCAGCGCGTGCAGGCCCGTGTCGACCACCAGGCGGCCCGCCCGCATCGAGTCCTGGGTCAGCATGCCGAGCCTGGCCAGATCGGAGGTGTACAGGCCCATCTCGTCGGCGAGCCGTTCCGCGTAGAGGCCCCAGCCCTCGACGAAGGCGTTGACGTCGGCGATCCGGCGCAGCAGCGGGAGCCCGGACAGCCCCTGGGCGAGCGAGATCTGGAAGTGGTGCCCCGGCACGGCTTCGTGGTAGGCGATGGCCTCGGCCGTGTGCCGGAACCGTTGTTCCGCCTGGAAGGTGTTGGCGTAGTAGGTGCCGGGGCGCGACCCGTCCAGCGCGGGTTCGATGTAGTACGCGATGGTGCCGCCGTCGGCGTCGCCCTCCGGCACGGCGCTGACCTCGCATCGCCGCTCCGGCACGGTGCGGAACCAGCGGGGGGCCGCCTCCTCGGCCCGGCGGATCGCCGTCCTCGCCGAGGCGAGCAGTTCCTCACCGCTGCTCCAGCGCAGCGCCGGGTCGGTCCGCAGGCGGTGGAAGATCTCCGGCAGTTCGGTGGTGCCGAACACCCGTGAGCCGAGTTCCCGGTATTCCTCCCCCAGCGATTCGATCAATGCCAGCCCGGTTTCGTGCAGTTCCCGCGCGCTCCGGCCGGTGGTGGTGTGCACCCGGATCAGACCCTGGTACCGCTGCTCACCGCCGGGCTGCCAGCACAGTCCCGCCCGTTCCGCGGGCAGGGACCGGGGTTTCACCTCGGTGGCCAGGAAGTCCCGGTAGCGGCGCAGCGCGGGCCGGACCGCCCCGGTCAGCAACCGGTCGCGCTCCGCGGCGAATCCGGGCACGTCGGCGTCGAGCCGCAACGGACCCGCGGCCGGATCGGCGAGGAAACGGTCGAAGTAGGCAATGGCCATGTCCACCAGGAAGCCCGGCGGCACCAGTTCCCCGCGCTGCCTCTCGATCACCTGGTCCACAAAGGACGGCAGCGCGGCCAGGCGGGTGAGGAATCCCTTGGCGCGGTCCGGATCGGTCAGTTTCGTCAGCGAGAGGTCCAGCAGCACGCGCTGCACGGGCGCGTCGAAGGAATCGCTGACCAGGAACTCGGGCAGCCGCGCGTCGAGCAGGTCGACCGCCGCCTGGGCCTGCTGGATCACCACCTGCCGCGTCACCGCATCACCCTCGGCCCCGGCCGCGCGCCGGGCCAGGTCCGAATACCGGGCGCGCAGCCGCCCCTCCGTCTCCATGCCGAGATCCGGCAGCCGGTCGTGCTCACCGGGCAGCCCCAGCACGGACGCCCGCATCGGGTTCGCGTCGAAGGCGATCCCGAGGAACTCCTCGGCGAGATCGTCGATCACGAAGCCACGCTCCGCACCCAGTCCTCCACCACGGCGTCGAGCACCGACATCGGCAGGGCGCCACCGCCGAGCACCACGTCGTGGAAGGCGCGGATGTCGAACTTCTCGCCGAGCGCGTCCGCGGCCTTCCGCCGGATCCGCAGGATTTCCAGGCGCCCCACCATGTACGACAGCGCCTGCCCCGGATAGGCGATGTAGCGGTCGACCTCGGACTCGATCTCCACCTTCGGCATCGGTGTGTGCTCGGTGAGGTAGTCCACGGCCTGCTGCCTGCTCCAGCCCTTGGCGTGCAGCCCGGTGTCGACCACCAGCCTGCCCGCGCGCATCGAGTCCACGGTGAGCATGCCCAGCAGGGCCAGGTCCCCGGAGTACAGGCCCATCTCGTGCGCCAGGCGCTCGGTGTAGAGCCCCCACCCCTCGGTGTAGGCGTTGAACTCGCCGATCCGGTGCAGCAACGGGAGGTCGGTCAGGCCGAGCTGGGTGGACAGCTGGAAGTGGTGCCCGGGAATGGCCTCGTGGAAGGCGATCACCTCGGCGGTGTGCCGGAACCGTTCGGAGACCTGGTGGGTGTTGGCGAAGTAGGTGCCCGGCCGGGATCCGTCCATGGCGGGCGGCAGGTAGTAGGCGGCGGGCCCGCCCGGTGCCTCGGCGGCCGGGACCGGCTCCACCACCCACGGGTGCGGCGGGATCCGGCCGAACCAGCGCGGGGCGGCCTCGGCGGCACGCTCGATCGCCGACCGCGCCGTGTCCAGCAGCTCGCCGGCGTCCTTCCAGCGCAGCTCGGGATCCGTGCGCAGCCGCTCGAAGATCTCCGGCAGGGCGCTGGTGCCGAAGACCCGCGAGCCGATCTCGGCGTACTCGCGGGCGAGGTCGTCGATGAGCCGCAGCCCGGTCTCGTGCAGGTCCTCCGGGGTGCGGTCGGTGGTCGTGTGGACGCGCGCCGCGGCGGCGTACATCTCCTCGCCGCCGGGCAGCCAGCACAGGCCCGGCTTGTCCAGCGGGCGGCCGTGCGGCGCGATTTCCCGGTCCAGGACGTCGCGATAGGCGGCGAAGGCCGGGTGGACCACGCTCTTGATCAGCTCCGCGCGACGCGCGGTGAGCTCGTCGGACGGTAGGGGCCGGCGTTGCAGCGGGTCGGCGGCGGGATCCGCGGCGCCCGCGAGATAGCGGTCCAGGTGCGCGATCGCGGCGGCCACCAGATGCGCCACGGGTACCCGCCCGGCGGCCACTCCGGCGCGATGACGGTCGGCGGCCTGTTCCAGGTGCCGCGGGATCGCGGCGAGCCGTCCGAGCTGCCGCTCGGCCTGCTCGGGGGTGGTCACGCCGACCATCGGCAGGATCGTGAGCAGACTGACCGCGGGCGCGACGAACAGGTCGGTCACGGTGTACTCGGCGGCGTGCGTGGCGAGCCGGTCGAGGATGCCGCGTGCCTGGGCCACCAGCACGTCGCGGGTCACCCGGTCCTGCGCCGTTTCCGGCTCCAGCGCGCCTGCCCGGCGGAGGAACTCCTCCAGCGTCGCCCGCTGCTCCTCCTCGGCGGCTTCGGTGAGTTCGGCGAGCCCCTCCCGGTCGGAGTCGATCCCCAGCACGGCGGGCCACAACGGTTCGGCGTCGAAAAGCGCTTCCACGAACTCGTCGGCCAGTTCGGCAACCTCGGTCATGGCGCCAGCCTAGAGCGCGGAGCGGCCATGCCGCCGGGGTTTTCCCCGGGCCGCGGCGGTTCGCCACGCCCCAGCGGCACCACATGAGTCCCGCGCCCGGGGGCACGCGGTAGCGTTCCGGGTTGTGGCCGTGACCGATCCCGTGGATGCCCGCCTGCTCGCCGCGCTGGCCGACCTGGGCAAGGCCGCCGTACACGAACTCGCGGCCCGGGTCGGGATGGACCCGCGC
>NZ_VJWX01000502.1 GCF_007713715.1 Amycolatopsis rhizosphaerae | reverse complement strand
CGGAGGAGGTGCCCGAGGACTGGACCCGGTTCACCGGCTCGGCGTCGGGAGACGGTCTGCCCCCCTCCACACTGGTGGAGTGGGTTTCGCCGGACGGCTCGCAGATGTTCGCCGTGGACCACATCGCGGGCTACTCCGCCGACCACGACATCGAGCAGTACATCAAGGCACTGTCCGCCAGCCGCGGGACGGGCAACTTCCGGGCGCTGGACAAGTCCCCGCTGGTGGGCAAGGAAGGGTGGGCGCTGTCGTACCGCACGTTGGACCGGGGCGGCAACACCCAGATCAGCCGGACCACCTTCGCCCAGATCTTCCGGCAGGGCAACGGCCTGTGGGCGGTGAGCGTGACCGTGCCGACCGAGCAGGAAGAGACCGCGAAGGCCGAGCTCTACCAGCGGATCATGCCCACGTTCTCGATCAATCCCTGAACCGCTCCGCCGAGGCGCGTCGCTGCGCGAGCCGCCGCAGCGCGGTGAACATCGCGTCGCCGAGCACGGTCCCGATCGCCGCTCCCTCCACAATGGACTCTGGCGAGGTGAGCGAGCCGACGGCGGCGAGGTCGAGTTCCGCCATGCGGTCGGCCAGTGCCGCGTACTCGTCCAGCCGCTCGACGAGTTCGACCCTTTCGAGGCCGGCGAAGGCGGCCACCGCTCCGACGAGCGCCTCGAACACGACGTCACCGGGGCCGCCCTTCCAGCCGTGCTTCCGCACGACGGGCTCGATCTTCTCCAGCGCCCAGGCGCGGGCCTCGGGGTCCGGTTCCGTCTTCGGCACCGGCAGCCCGCACTGGATGACGCCCAGCAGGCTGTGGGTGGGAGCGCGCTGGTCGATCGCTTCGACGACCTCGCGCGCCGCCGCCACGGTCAGGCCGCCGACCTCGAGCAGGGCCCGGACCAGCCTGAGCCGACGGACGTGCTCCTCGCCGTAACGGGCCTGGTTGGGGCTGGTCCGCTCGCCGGGCGGGAGCAGGCCTTCGCGCAGGTAGTACTTGATCGTGGCGACGGGCACGCCGGATTCCCTGCTCAGCTCGGCCATCCGCATCGCGAGCGTCCTTTCCTGTGAATCTTCTCAACATGGATAGTTTATGTTCCCATAATGGATAGAGGGACTATCCATCTGAGGAGGGACCGTGACTACCTCACCAAGACGGCCGATGATGATCTCCGCCGGGGTGATGGCCGTGATGGCCGTCGTCTCGCTCGGCGGACTGGTCTTCGACGACCGCATCCTGCTGGGCGCACCGATCTGGCTGAAACCGCTCAAGTTCGCCCTCTCGATCGGGATCTACTTCCTGACCTGGGGATGGCTGAGCTCGCTGCTCACCGTCAGGCAGCGGCTCGTCGCGCGCATCTCGGCCGTCGTCATCGGCCTGCTGGGAGTCGAGTACGCCATCCTGATCACCCAGGTCATCCGCGGCCGGGCCAGCCACTTCAACGTGTCCACCACCTTCGACCGGCTGCTGTACCTGATCATGGGCGGCAGCATCGCGGTGATCTGGACGGGCACGCTCGTGCTCACCGTGCTGCTGTTCCGCACCCCGATCGCCGACACCGCGAGCAGGCTCGCGATCCGCTGGGGCGCGGTGATCTCCCTGATCGGCATCGGGCTCGGCGGCCTCATGCTCATCCCGACCCCCCAGCAGCGCGCCTCCGCCGTGCACCAGGTCGTCGGCGCCCACAGTGTCGGCGTCCCCGACGGCGGGCCGGTCATGGCGGTCACCGGCTGGAGCACCACCGGCGGTGACCTGCGGATCCCCCATTTCGTCGGCATGCACGCGCTGCAGGTGCTGCCCCTGCTGGTCATGCTGCTCGGCTTCCTCGCCCGGCGCTTCCCCCGTCTGCGGCCCGACCGCACCCGGGGCCGCCTGACCGCCATCGCCACGGCGGCCTACGCGGGCCTGGTCGCGCTGGTGACCTGGCAGGCGGAACGCGGCCAGCCCTTCATCCACCCCGACGGGCTCACCCTCTCGGCCTTCGGTCTCCTCGTCGCCACCACGCTGGGTGCCGGCACCCTGGTGATCGCGCGCGGCCCCGCGGGCACCACCGTTCCCGAACCGGTCCGGCGCACGGAGATGGCGCGATGAACCAGCTGTTCCAACTGACCTTCTGGCTGGCCGCGCCCTTCTGGGCGCTGATGATCCTGGCCCCGTCCTGGCGGTGGACGAGCCGGATCCTGGCCTCGCCATGGGTGACCCTGCTGCCACTCGCCGTGTACGCGCTCGTCGTGGGACCGCACTTCGGGGCGCTGTGGACGGCGGTGAGCCGCCCCGATCTCCCGGTGCTGCAGGCGTTCCTGGCCCAGCCCTACGGCGCCGCGGCGATCTGGGCCCACCTGGTCGCCTTCGATCTGTTCCTGGGCCGGTGGATGTACTTCGAAGCGCGTGCCCGTGGCATCCACCCGCTGGTCGTCGGCCCGATCCTGCTGCTGACGATCTTCCTCTCCCCGATCGGCGTGGTCGTCTTCCTCGCCGTCCGTTCCGCCACCGCACCGAAACGGGCGGCTAATCTCAGGCCATGAGTGAACTTGACGTGGCCGCCGCCGCGGCGGCGGCCATCGGGGAGCGAACCGGATTCGCCAGGCACGATATCGCCGTGGTGCTCGGTTCCGGATGGCGTCCCGCCGCCGACATCCTCGGGGAGCCCGACGCGGAGATCCCGCTCGGCGAGCTGCCCGGTTTCGAAACCCCGAGCGCGATCGGCCACGGGGGCACCGTGCGCTCGGTCGACGTGGCAGGCAAGCGGGCACTGGTCCTGCTCGGCCGGACCCACCTCTACGAGGGCAAGGGGGTCGCCCGCGTGGTGCACAACGTGCGCACGGCGGCGGCCGCGGGGGTGAAGTCGGTACTGCTCACCAACGCCGCCGGAGGCCTGCGTGCCGGGTTCGCGGTGGGGCAGCCGGTGCTGATCTCCGACCACCTCAACCTGACCGCGACCTCCCCGATCGTCGGGGCGAACTTCGTCGACCTGGTGGATCTCTACTCGCACCGGTTGCGCGAACTGGCCCGCGAGATCGATCCGAGCCTGGAAGAAGGCGTTTACGCCGGTCTGCCCGGCCCCCATTTCGAAACTCCGGCGGAGATCCGCATGCTGCGCACCCTCGGCGCCGACCTGGTCGGTATGTCGACCGTGCTGGAGGCGATCGCGGCACGCGCGGCCGGAATCGAGGTGTTCGGGCTGTCACTGGTGACCAACCTCGCGGCGGGGATCACCGGCGAACCGCTCAGCCACGAGGAGGTCCTCGAAGCCGGTCGCGCCTCCGCCGAGCGGATGGGCACCCTGCTGCGGGATCTGGTGGCCCGTGCCTGAGCGGCTCGACCCCGGGCTACGGGACAGGACCGTCGCCTGGCTGGCCGGTGAGGTGGACGAGGATTCGCGCGAAGAACTCGGCGAACTGCTCGACCGGGCGGATCGAGGCGAGCCGGGCGCCGCGGCGGAACTGGCGGACCGGATGACCGGCTCCCTGACCTTCGGTACCGCCGGGCTACGCGGGCCCGTGCGCGCGGGGCCGAACGGGATGAACACCGCCGTCGTGGTGCGCACGACGGCGGGCGTCGCCGAATGGCTCACCGCCCACGGCCGTGCCGGGCAGCTCGTGGTGATCGGCCGCGACGGCAGGCACGGTTCCGAACGGTTCGCGGCCGCGGCCGCCGAGGTCCTCCATGCGGCGGGGTTCGACGCGCGGACGCTCCCGGGCCCGCTGCCCACCCCGGTGCTCGCCTACGCGGTCGGGCACCTCGGTGCGGCCGCGGGGATCCAGATCACGGCGTCACACAACCCTCCCGCGGACAACGGGTACAAGCTCTACGACCACACCGGTGCCCAGATCGTGCCGCCGTCGGACGAGGAGATCGAGGCCGCCATCGGCCGCGCTCCCGGCGCGAAGGAGATCGCCCGGAAGCCGGGGGTACCGGTCGTCGGCCCCGAACTGCTCGAAAGCTACCTGGCGAAGGTCGCCGCGCTGCCGCACGGGAAATCGCGGGAGCTGCGGATCGCCGCGACCGCTCTGCACGGGGTCGGCGCCGAAGTGCTGATCGAAGCGCTCCGCGGGGCGGGGTTCACTGATGTGCATCTGGTGGCCCGGCAGTCGAAGCCCGATCCGGACTTCCCGACGGTGTCGTTCCCGAATCCGGAGGAGCCCGGGGCCACCGACCTGCTCCTGGCACTGGCGGCCGAAGTGGGGGCCGATCTCGCGATCGCCCTGGATCCCGACGCCGACCGTTGTGCGGTGGGCGTGCCGGGACCCGGCGGTTCCTGGCGGATGTTGCGGGGCGACGAGACCGGAGCCCTGCTCGGTGAACACGTATTGTCCACAACGGACAGTGAGAACCCGTTGGTGGCCACGACGATCGTCTCGTCGTCACTGCTCGGGGAGATCGCGGCCGCACACGGGGCCCGGTACGCGGAAACGCTGACCGGGTTCAAGTGGCTCGCCCGTGCCGGGGAAGGTCTGGTGTTCGCCTACGAGGAGGCGCTCGGCCTGTGCGTGAATCCGGATTTCGTCCACGACAAGGACGGGATCGCGGCCGCGGTGGTGGCCTGCGATCTCGCGGCGACGGCGAAGGCGGCCGGGCGCTCGTTGCTGGACCTGCTGGATGACTTGGCGGGCAGGCATGGTGTGTACCTGACGGACCAGCTCTCCCTGAGGTTCCCGGATGCCCGGGTACCGGCTCGGCTCCTGGCCGGCCTGCGCGCCGAACCGCCCGCGGAGCTCGGCGGGTTCCCGGTGCGGACGGAGGATCTGCTCCCCCGTACCGATGCCCTGCGGTTGACCGGGGACGGGTTCCGGGTGGTGATCCGGCCTTCGGGGACCGAGCCGAAACTCAAGGCCTACCTGCAGGTGACGGAACCGGTGCCGGATGCGGTGGAGCCGGCACGGAAGAAGGCAGCCGAACGGCTGGCGGTGTTGCGTGCTGGCCTCGCGGCCCTGTTACCGGCCACGCGGTAGTCCCGCCGGGGTGGGCACTTCACCACGAAGTGCCCACCCCGGGTTCCGGGCATGAAAAAGCCTCGAGGCCCTGGGAGATCCCTTTTCAGGATTCTCGACCAGGGCCTCGAGGGCCATAAAGAGTGTTCGGCGGTGTCCTACTCTCCCACACCCCTTCGAGTGCAGTACCATCGGCGCTGGTGGGCTTAGCTTCCGGGTTCGGAATGGGACCGGGCGTTTCCCCACCGCCATGACCACCGAAACATTATG
>NZ_VJWX01000501.1 GCF_007713715.1 Amycolatopsis rhizosphaerae | reverse complement strand
GTCCCGTACCACGTAGGCGGTGACGGGGTGCTGCTCGGCGCAGGCACCCGGCTCGCCGCGTCGCAGCCGGAGCCCGCGCATCTGCTGTGGCTGCATCCCCTGCGGGAAAAGGTCTCCGCGGAGCTGGCCCGGAAGAGTTTCGGCCACTGGGCGGGGATGACCGAGGCCTGGCACGCACGCTCGTACGTCACGGCCGCGGCGATGGCGGCGGTACTGCGCGAGCCCGGCGATGCTTGGCGTCACTGGGAACGATTCCTGAGCCGTACCGAGTTCGCGGACACCGTACTGACTGGGACGACGATGTACCGCCAGGGCACCGCATCGGACGCGGAGGTACCGCTGGACGCGGCGCGGGTGCTGCTGGACATGTTGGTGGACGGCGCCGGGGAACGTCTCGAGGTCTTCCCCGCCGTGCCGGGGGACTGGCGCGACGTCGTGGTGGAGTCGGTGCGGGCTCCGGGGGCGTTCGTCGTCGATGCTTCCCGCAGCCGTGGCCGGACGGACTGGGTGCGGGTACGCAGCGAGGCCGGCCGCCCGCTTGTGCTCGTGCACGGGATCGAAGGGGAACTCGAGGTGCGTGACGGGCGGGGCCGCCCGGTCGGCTGGCAGCCGGAAGGCGCCGGCGCGGCCACGATCCCGCTGGCCCGAGGGGAAACCGTGGTCGTCGCGCGGCGCGGTACGACACCGGAACCCGCGCGCGACGTCCCCGCCCAGGGCCCCGCGACGGTCTGGGGCGCGCCCACACCCGCTTCCGCGAGCTGAGAGGTCCTGGCCCGTGTCCTATCTGGGGTATCCCCGGCTGAATTTCGCCGGGACGTTCCAAGCGGACGTCCCGACGGTCAACAACACCCTGCAGTACTACGAGATCAACACGTTCGAGCCTCGGTTCCAGTGGCTGACCACCGACGTCGACCGGTTCGGCGAATGGAACCCGCGGGGCACCGGATCGTGCCGGCTGACCGACATCCGGATCACCAGTGCGTGCCTCCCGGACGGCAGGATGGTCACCTCGCGGTCGGACGACGTGGTGGCCGAGGGCAGGCTCGCCGACGACAACCTGCGCACCAGCGCCCGGTTCGTCGACATGGACCCGGAGAACCAGTTCGTCTCGACGATCTTCGGGCTGCGGCCCCGGATCCTCGACGCGACCGGGGCCGAACTGGTGCGCGGTGATTTCGTGCCGGTGGCGGTGGACGACATCTGGCTGCGCACGGTCACCCCGCAGGGGCCGAGCCCCGCGGCGATGTACCAGTCCGTGCTCCGGGACCTGACCTGGGCGGACTCGCCCGGCTCGCCGGTGATGCGGGCGCTGCGGGAGGCCACACAGGACGGCATGCTGTCCATCAAGTTCAATGTGGACGGTGTGGTGCAGCGGGTCCCCGACGCCGACTACCCGGGCGCGGTGACGTTCGGACGGATGGTCGGCTCGCTCGGCCCGTACCTCGCGGGGGAGCCGTGGCGGATCTTGGCCGCGCGGCGGTTGCGGAAGGCGAACGCCAACAGCCCGCTCTTCGACGCTCCCTGCCGGGTCGACGAGAAGTCCGGCCTGGTCTTCGTCGACCTCGGCAACAGCGTCATGGCGACCACCCCCGGTGGGCCGCTGGCCGAGGTCGGCGCACTGCGCCTGGCGGCACTCGCCGCGGACGGGACGCCTCAGGTGCTCGCGCCGCTGGACGGGATCGACGCGACCTTCTACGAGCGGCTCGCAGGCATCGTCACCGCCAAGCTGACGCCGGAGCAGCTCGCCGCGGTGGCCAGGACCCGGCTCGCCGTGGTGACCGCGGACGCGAAACCCGCGATCCTGCTCGCGGAGAACGAAGGCGCCACCACGGTGCACGCGGAGGAGAGCGTGTTCCGGCTCAGCCCTTCGGCACCGGACAACACCGCGACGACGACGTTGCTCGCGATGAGCCACGGTCGCCCGGCCGCGGGCGTCGAGCTGTACATCAGGCCCAGCGAACTGCCCAGCGGGGACCCGGAGCCCCGGCCGCCGCTGGACGTACCCGCGCGGGTGCGGACCGACGCGAACGGCCGCGCCCAGGTGAAGCTCACCGCCTCCGACCCCGGTCACCCGCGGCCGGGGCTCGATGGTGTCGCCCTGCTCAACTTCTACGGCCTTGCCGAGCGGCCCGACGAGCCCGAGGGCGTGCTGAGCACGCTGGTGTTCGACGACTACGAGGTCCCCGCGCGGCCGACCTGGGCCCGCGACGTGCAGCCGATCTTCCAGCGCTACGCCAACCTGTACCCCGCCATGGGCGACGTCTTCGACCTGGGCAACTACCACCAGGTGGTGGCGCACGCGCTCTACATCAAGAAGGCGCTGCTGGCCCCGGTCGAGTCGCCCAACCACATGCCCGTCACCCGGGACCTCTCACCACGGAAGCGAGACATGCTCGTGAAATGGCTGGACACCCAGCCGGCACCGCCGGTTCTGGAGATCGACACCGTCGAGGATCTGCGCGCGGCGCTGCAGCAGGCCGCGCTCCTCGAACAGGCCACCGTGCCGCCGTACCTCTCGGCCCTGTACTCCATCATGCCCGGCCACAACGTCGCCATCGGGGAGATCATCCGCGGCATCGTGCTGGAGGAGATGCAGCACATGGCCCAGGCGTGCAACCTGTTGAACGCGGTGGGCGGCCACCCGGTCATCGGCAGGCCGGGTCTCGTGCCGACGTACCCGGGGCGGCTGCCGGGCCCGGTGCTGCCCGATCTGCGGGTACGGCTGCGGCGGCTGTCGATCGACCACGTCCGCGACGTGTTCATGGCGATCGAGCAGCCGGAGTACCCGACCGTGGACGGCACCGAGTTCCGCGGCGCGGTGATCGACCCCGCGCAGGTCACGACCGACCGCGCCGGGAACGTCATGGCCGCGGAGGACAGCGCGATCCGGACGCTGACGGACTGGTTCGTCAAGGCCGAGCACAAACCGCTGACGATCGGCTGGTTCTACACGCAGATCGCGCGGGCGCTGATCCGGCTGAACGGCAAGGGCACGCTGTTCACCGGCGACCCGGCCCTGCAGGTCAGCTGGCCGGGCGCGCCGGGCACGCTGTACCGGGTGACCGATCTGCGTTCGGCGCTGCTCGCGGTGTACCAGATCATCGAACAGGGCGAGGGGAGCCCGCACGATCCCGAGGTGAGCGAGAAGATCACCAGCGCGGACGAGTTCGGTCACTACTACCGGTTCGAAGAGATCGTGCGCGGCCGGGCGCTGATCAAAAACGCGCAGGGGAAGTGGGTTTTCGAGGGTGACCCGATCCCGTTCGACCCGAGCGGGGTGTACCCGATGGCCGACGACCCCGACACCTACCGGCTCCCGGCGAACAGCGCCGAACGCCGCGAGTCGCAGGCCTTCGACACCGTCTACACCAACATCCTCACCGCGTTGAACCGCGTGGTCAACGGGCATCCCGGGGAGTTCGACAACACCGTCGGCCTGATGTACCAGGCGGAGGTGCAGGCGAAGAAGTTGCTCGCCATGCCGGTGTCCAAGGGGGCTTCGACGGTGCTGGGGGCCGCCTTCCAGTCACCCGCACCCGGATTCCCGAACTAGGTGTATCAAAGTGGCTTGGGTAGCGGTGCGGGTGGCGGAACCTCAGGCGGTCCCTGGCTGTGGGATCTCCTCCTCATGAATGCCAATTCGCTGTGTTGAACGCTGTCGGAGCTGGCAGTGTCGTTTCTGCCAGGAACCGCCTGAGAACCCGCGGCGGTGCCAGTTGACAGCGTGGCGCAAGCGGCTAACGCCGCTTCAAGACGCGAAACCCGACTTGCGTTGACCAACGCTCGACTTCGATACACCGCCTAGAGCCAGAGCCCCGGCCGGTCTCCGGCCGGGGCTGGTGGGTCAGTCTTGGTCGAGCATGCCGGCGATCGCGTCGAGTTGCGCCTGGTCGAGCTGGGCCAGCGGGAAGTCTGCCGGTGTGTAGCCGGTCTTCTGCGCCGGCGAGAGCAGGACATGGATCTCGTCGAGCAGGGCCACGGCCAGCTTTTCGACGGTTTCGTGCCGGTGCACCGCCGGGCAGAAGATCAAGCTCACCCGCAGCTGCCCGTCCGCCACCAGCGCGGAGACGTCGAGCAGGTAGGGGCGACGGCCCCGAGGGTCGGCCGGCGGGCCCGCGCTCTCCGGCGCGGCGGTGAACAGCCCTTCCGCCGGGCCGTCGCCGGTGACCCGGCCCAGATAGTTGTAGCGGACCCGCGGTATCGGGAGAGCCCGCAGCGGCGCGGCCGCGGTGTGGCGCAGCAGCCCGTAGCCCAGGCCGTTGCCCGGCACCGTGGCCAGGTGGTCCCGCACCCGCCGCAGCGCGTCGCCCGGTGCGTCCTCGGCGGTCACCGCCAGGGCCACCGGGTAGAGCGTGGTGAACCAGCCGACCGTGCGGGACACGTCGACGTCGTCCCAGCGCGACTCGCGGCCGTGCCCCTCGACCTCGACGACGGCGCATCGTCGCCCGGTCCAGCTCGTCAGTGTCCGGCCGAGCGCGGTGAGGAGGATTTCCTGCGCGGAGGCCTGGCGGCCCGAACGCAGCAGCTCGTCCGTGCTCTCCCGGGTCAGGGACACCGTCACGGACTTCGCGGCTCCGTAGGTGTTGGCGGCGTGAACGTCCACTTCGGAATCCGTCGGAACGGCCGCGTCCGCACCGGTGAGAATGCTTGTCCAGTAGGGGATTTCCGTGTCCGGACCGCCGGATACCGCGTACTCTTCCAGACGCCGGGCCCAGGTGCGGAACGCGGTGGTCTTGCCGGGCAGCCGGATCTGCCCGGTCCCCTCGGCGGCCTGCCCGTATGCCGTGGTGAGGTCCTCCAGGAGAACGCGCCAGGAAACCCCGTCGACACCGAGGTGGTGGATGATCAGGAGCAGCCGGTCGCCCGCTGCGCCCAGCCGGGCGTAGACAGCACGCAGCAGGCAACCGCTCGCGAGATCACCGCTCGCCTGCGTTTCCGCGGCGAGCCTTTCGAACGCCGCCACGCCTTCGGCACGGGAAAGGCGGGAGAAGTCGGCGACGGTCAGGATCCGGTCCGGCAGGTCGTCCGGGGCGGCGTTGCCGAGTGACCGGTCGCCGCTGCCGTCGCGGCCCAGCCGGAGCCGCAGCGCGTCGTGGTGGGTGACGATCGCCTTCAACGCTTTTTCGAGCGCTTCCGGTGCGAGCGGCTCGCGCACGCCGAGCAGGAGATCCTGGTTGTAGTGCCCGGGCGCGGGCAGGTCCTGGTCGAGAAACCAGCGC
>NZ_VJWX01000500.1 GCF_007713715.1 Amycolatopsis rhizosphaerae | reverse complement strand
GGCCGGGCGAAGGAAGCCGCTTCGGAGTCGGTGCCGTCGTCACCGTCTCCGGGATCGCGCGGCAGAAACTCCTCCAGGACCTCCATCGCGGCCGAATTCTCGCCGACCAGGCCACCGAAGGCCCCCGAAACCTGGGTGGCGACCTGCTTCTGCGCGGCACCCATGGTTTGCAGCACCAGCGCGGAAAGCGCTTCCGGCGGCCGCTGGTAGGCGCGGGGCCCGAAGGCGATGTTCGTCAGCGCTCCGGTCGCGCCCACGGTCACCGTCACCGCGCCGTCCGGGGACCGCACGGTCGCCGACGCGGTCCGGACAAGCTCCTGTACCTCTTCGGCCTTGGCCCTGATCTGTTCCAGCTCGGCGGCGAACTCGGCGATCGGGTCCGCACCGCCGGGCTGATCGATTTGTGTCAATTTCTGCCTTGTCCCCAGGGAAAGATGACTGGTGCGCGTGAGTACAGCACCGACTGTTGAACGCCAGGGGACAGCAGCGCCTCACCCAGATGAACGACACGAGCCAAGATCAAGATCGTCCGGAAGTCCCTCGAAAGCTGCCCGAGCGAACCTCGTCTCATCGTCCTGCCCGATCCGCTGTTCCACGACCGCTTCCTGCCGGGTCTCCAGTTGCTCGAGACCCATCTGGACGTCGTCGAGGTGGCCGGGCCCCCGGGACCACCGTCCGCCGCCGCCCCGCACCAGCCGTCCCGGTGTTTGCCCGAAAATGCCCTCTCCGATGGTCCGGGCGGACATTCTTTCCGCCCTGTGCCCGACACCACTGCGCCGCGGGAGCACCCCCAGGTGGCCCGCACCCGCCGCGGGGCGGGATAGTGATCGTGTCCGCGGCCCGCAATCCGCGCGCGGACCCGATCGGTCCTTTTCGGACACCGTGACCGGAAGGCCCCGCGGGCGCTCCGGGTAGCAGGAAGGTAACCTCTCCGCCGATGGCGAATCGGTTCGACTTCACACTGGACACCGTCGAGGCCAGCATCCTCGGCCGCGCGATGGATGTCGACGTCCGCCAGTTCCCCCTCCGCATCGGCAACACCACGCTGGATCCGGCGCGCTACGCCAGGCTGGGCAAGCAGGTGTACCTGGCGATGGAGGAGCGGGGGCTGTCCGTCTCCGGCGAGTTGCACAGCCAGGTCAGACTCGCCTTCGAACTACTGGGACGGCACCATCTCTCGGTCGCCGTCAGCGGCACGGACAAGCGCACCGGCGACATCGCGCTGCTGGCCGTCACCGACGGCGCCCAGGCACTGCTCATCGCGCAACTGGACGAAGAGAACGTCCTGCGCTGGGTGCTGTTCCCCGACGACGAACTGGTGAACGTCCTCGTCAGTGCCCTGCCCCAAACCCCGGCCGCCCCGGGCGGGCCGCTCACCGTGCGCCAGCAGGCGACCCGGGAGTTGTCCGCCATGGCGGCCCGCCGTCAGGCCGAGGAGGAGTTCGACGAAGAGGAGACCGAGGCGTTCGGTTCCCTTCAGGTCGGCGAGCTCGTCGAGCCCGGAACCGCCCCGCGCGGCTTCAGGGCCAGTGATGAAGAACTGCTGACCGAGGTCCTCTCCGCGCCCCGCCTCGGCGGAGGCTATTTCGTCGCCACCGGCCGCACCCGCCACGGGGAGCGCCGGACGGGCACTCCGCTCACCTGGCTCGACACCGAGGACGGGCGTTATCTGGTCGAGACCAGTACCGATCAGGGCGGTACGATGACCGCTCGCTACAGCCCGGCGACCAGCGCCCAGACGGCCGACGCCGTGCAACGGCTGATCTCCGAAGTCTACTGAGCAGTCCCAGAAAATCGGCAGTGAAGGAAAGGGGGGCGCGATGTCGTTCACGGTGGTACCCGACGAACTACGCGCGCATGCCAGCCATCTCGACGGTCTGGTGGACCGGCTCGACACCGCGGTCGCGGCGGCGAATCAGGTAGCGATGGACGACAAGGCCTACGGTGTGCTGTGCGCATTCCTGCCGCCCATCGTGCGTGCCGTCACGCAGAACGACGCCACCGACGCGCTCAAGGCCGCGGTGGACGGCATGAAGACCACCGCGGACAACGTCAGGACGGCGGCGGGCAGCTACGACGAACAGGACCAGACCAACGCCGCTCCCTTCGAAGCGCAGTTGCGGGAAGACGACACCACGGCGTCGACGCCAGCCCGGAACCCGCACTTGCGGTTCGGCGTGGTCGCCCGGGAGGCGGAAGCATGACGGCAGGAGGACTCGACGGCCTGATGCGCGACCCGGAACAGGCGGCGGCGAGCGTCGATGCCTGGGCGGAGGGACTGGCGGCCAAGGCCGACCGCTACCGCGCCGCGCAGGAGCGCACCGAAGAGATCCGGCTGTCCTCGGCCAACAATGACGGCTCGGTGCGGGTCACGGTACGCGCGGACGGCAGCATCACCGATCTGGCGCTCACCGGGCGTGCCCGGAGCATGCCGCTGGACGAGTTGTCCGCGCAGATCCTCACCACCATGCGGCGGGCGCAGGCCCGGATCGCCGACCGGGTCGGCGAGGTGCTGACCGAGGAGATCGGCGACGAGGACCCGCAGACGCACGCCATGATGGTGGACAACCTCCGCGTCCGGTTCCCCGACCTCGAGACGGACGAGGAACCGGACGAAGGCGAGGACGAGCCCCCGGCCACGGGGAAGGCGGCACCGGCTCCCGACGAGGACGACAACAACAACCCGTGGTGAGGTCACGCCCAGGGCCCCGGTAAAGCATTCCGGAGGTCCCGAAATCCGGCTTCCCGGTTCAGGGAAGCCGGATTTCGGGCACGGCCCGCACCGGGAAGTTCACCGAATTCGCCACGAAGCAGGTTTCGTGCGCGTCGTGGTGCAGTGCCGTCGCCTTGTCCACCATCGCGGCCTCGGTCACCGTCACCACCGGTGCCAGCACCACCTCGGTGAAATGCCCGCTGTGGCCCGCGGTTTCGCGCATCGTGCCCCGCGCGGCGTCCCGGTAACCGGTGACCACCACCCCGTTGCGGGCGCACAGGGAGAGGTAGGTCAGCATGTGGCACTGGGACAGCGCGGCGACCAGCAGGTCCTCGGGGTTCCACCGTCGCGGGTCGCCGCCGAAGGCCGGGTCGGAGCTGGCCTCGATGACGGGCTTGTCACCGGTCCGGACATCGTGGTCCCGGCGATAGGCGCGATAGGACGAGGTGCCGCTGCCGGTGTCGCCGGTCCACGTCACCGTGACCTCGTACTGGTGTTCCTTGTTCACGGCGCTTCCCCTTCGTTCGGGCCGAGCACGGCACGAGCCGTGGCGGCGATGTGGTCGCGGGCGCTCTCGGCGGCGGCCTCCGGGCGGCCGGCGGTGATGGCGGCGATCAGGGCGCGGTGTTCGCCGTCCACCCTGCCCGGCCCCTCGGGGGCGGTCAGCACCGCCCGCGTGGACACGATGATCTGGTCCCACACCCGGTCGAGCAGATCCAGCGCGAGCGGATTGCCTGCCAGCAGCGCGATCGCCCGGTGGAAGGCGCGATTGTGCCGGATCCCCTCGGTAAGGTCACCGGCCTTGCTCGCCTCGTCCGCCCGGTCCGCGCAGGCCACGAGACGGTTCAGCGCGGCAGGGGACAACTCCCCCGCCCGCTGACGGACCGCCGCCAGTTCCGCGGTCAGACCCTCTAGAGAAGCCCGGACGTGATAGGCGTCGCGCAACGCCTTCCGGTCCAGTTCCACCACCGTCACCCCGCGCCGCGCGCCCCGCACCAGGCCGTCGCTTTCCAGCCTCCGCAGGGCCTCCCGCACCGGCGTCCGGCTGACTTCGAGGCGTTCCGACAGGTCCTGTTCGGTGACCGGCCTGCCCGGGAGGTACACCCCGGAAACGATCAGCTCGCGCACCCGGTCGTAGACCGTCGCTGTCTGCATGCGACGGATACTATGTATACAAACCTTCTTCGTCCAGCCCTTTGGAGGAAGACTCAGAGAGTGACCACGTCGACGACGAGACTCGCGATCACCGCCAGGGCGCGCGTCTGGCGGTAGCGCCGGGCGTCAGCAGGGACGCGAAGGTCGGCGTAGACGGAGAGGAACAGGTAGGTCATCACCGGAGCGAGCCAGTCCGCGGCGGAAAAACCCGGCAGGCCATCGCTGTTGAGCTCGGGCATGTTCGCCGAAATCCGCCACAGGAACACCGAGACTCCCGCGAGGACGCCGACGGCCACCCGGTCTGCCCACGCCCCGCGTGGCAGGCGCCACAGCGCCGCGGCGAACGCGAGGACTCCGGTGACGACCGCCGTGACGGCGATCTGCCCAGAGGTGAAACTCCCCGCTGTCACCAGGGTTTCGGTACCCATGCCCGGAGCATAATCGGACGGAGCCCCCTTTTCCGGGGCGAATAGCACCGGATACAACCCTGGAAGTAACAGTTGCTACATTCAGCCGTGTGACCGACGCGAAACATGGCCGCTGGCTGGTGCTGGTGGTGCGGGTGCCCGCCGAACCCTCGCGACATCGGGTGGCGGTGTGGCGGGAACTTCGCCGCGTCGGCGCGCTGTCGCTGGGCCAGGGCATCTGGACCGTGCCGGACGTGCCCGGATTCACCGCCGGGGTGGACCGGGTGATCGAGCTGGCCCAGCGCGGCTCGGGCGAAGTGGTCGTGCTGGACGCGGCCGGTCGCGACGACAGGGACGCCACCCGGCTGGAGCAGTTGTTCACCGCGGAGCGGCAGGAGGAGTGGACGGAGTTCCTGGCCGACTGCGGCAAGTTCGAGGCCGAGATCGACAAGGAAATCCGCACCGCCAAGTTCACCCTGGCCGAACTCGAAGAAGAGGAGCAGAGCCTCGAACGGCTGCGCCGCTGGCACCGCGACCTGAAGGCGCGCGACGTGTTCGGCGCGCCGTCGGCGGCCGAAGCGGAGCTGCGGCTCGAGCGCTGCGCGCAGCGGCTGGCCGGCTACACCGAGCGGGTTTTCCAGGCCCTGCACCAGATGTGACCTCCCCCGCCGTCGAACCCCTGGACCGGAAATGAACCTCGACACACACCTGTTCCTGACCGTCAACGACTTCGCCAAGGCGACCGCCTGGCTGCACGGGGCCGTTTTCGGTTACGCCACCTACGGGATCGCGCTGTTCGCGGCGCTGCTGCTGGCCGGATGGTGGTCGGCGCGGCGGCGGGCGGACCCGGCGCGGATGGCGGCGGCGCTCTGGGCCCCGCTGGGGATGCTCCTCGCGCTCGGGCTCAACCAGCCGCTTTCGGCCGCGGTGGGCGAACCGCGCCCGTACTCCGCCCTGAGC
>NZ_VJWX01000004.1 GCF_007713715.1 Amycolatopsis rhizosphaerae | reverse complement strand
CCGAAACCTGGCCGCCCCAGTACTCGTGCATCTGCCTGCTCTCGCGGCGGAAATCGCCGAGCACGGTCTCCATCCGCGCGGCCGCGGCATCGAACAGCCGCGCCTGCTGGTAGAAGAGCTCGGGCGGGAGCTCGTTGATCAGTTGGGCGATCTGGTCGGAGGTCAGCTTTTCCAGCTCGGGGTCGAAGATCGGCGGAGCCGGGTCGGTGGCGGCCATGGATCAGCTCCTGCCCAGCACCGGCGAAGGCGGCGAGTCGGCGTCGTCGTCGTCCCAGTCCCGCCGGTCGGCCTGCAGCCAGATCTGCGGCTCCCGTTCCTTGTTCTGCTGATTGGCCCCCATCCCGCCCATGCCTCCCATGCCACCCATCGGCATGCCGGGGCTCTGCTGGGCCAGCGCCTGGGCGTTGGACAGCGGCAGGGCCGCGGTGGTCGCCGGGACCGCGGGAGTGGTGCCGGGCACCGCGAACCCGCGCTGCTGGGCCACTTCCGTGTCGAACTGCGCCGGGTTGGCGGGCGAGAAGCCGGCGTCGAGCTTCGAGCTCAGGTGACCGAGCCCACCGAGCCCACCGACGCCACCGGCGCTGCCACCACCGCCGCCGGCGTGGCCGCTCAGGGCCGCGGCGTCGGCCGCCTTGGCCGTGGCATCGGTCGGGCTGAGGAAGCTTCGCAGCGCCGAGCTCCCGAGCGGGTCGTTGGCGCCGACCCGGTCGATGCCGTCGATGGCCTTGTGCGCGGCCTGCTTCGCCGCTTCGAGGGCCTGCCTCTGCTCGGGTGAGTCGTTCGGCGTGGCGAGCGCGTCGATGGCCTTGTCCGCGGCGTCCTTCGCGGCCTGAACGGCCTGCGTGTGGCCGGGCGCGTTCGGGTCGAGTTGGTCGTTGAGGCCGTCGATCGCCTTGCCCGCCGCGTCCCTGGCCTTCGCCAGCGCGTCGCTCGGGGCGTTGATGTCGCCGATCGCCTTGGCGGCGGCGTTCTTCGCGTCCTCGACGGCCTGGTGGTGCTTGGGGTCGATCATGTTGTCGATCGAGTTGTCGAGCGCGCCCTTCGCCGCCTCCAGCGCCTTCTGCCGGTTCGGGTCGGACGTCTGCTTCAGCAGGTCGTCGATCGCCTTGTCCGCCGCGTGCTTGGCGTCCTGCAGCGCCTGCCGGTGGGCCGGATCCGTCGTGCCGTCGCCGGTGCCGGTGCCGGTGCCGGTGCCGGTGCCGGTGCCGGTGCCGGTGAGACCGTCGATCGCCTTGTCCGCCGCGTTCTTCGCGTCCTGCAACGCCTGCTGCCGACCGGGATCGGTCTGGCCGGACGTGGAGTCGCCGGGACCGCTGGAACTGGTCGCCGGATTGCCGCCGCCGCCCGCGGTACCCGAACCGCTGAGACCGTCGATCGCCTTCTGCGCGGCGTCCTTGGCCTTCTGCAGCGCGGCGTTGGTACCCGGATCGCCGGACTGGCCCGCGATGCCGTCGATGGCCTTGCCCGCGGCGTCCTTGGCGTCATGCAGTGCCTTCCGACCCTCCGGAGTGGACAGTGCCGGGTCCTGCCCGCCGCTGCCGCCGCTTCCGGTGCCGCCCGGATCGCCGCCCGTGCCCGGGGAGGAGCCTCCGGCGCCGGTGAGGCCGTCGATCGCCTTGTTGGCGGCGTCCTTCGCGTCCTGCAGTGCCTTCTGCCGGGCGGCGTTGCCGCTACCCCCGCCGCTTCCGCTGGTTCCGCCGCTCCCGCCGCCGGTGGTGCCCCCCGTCGACGCCGTGGGCGTGGGCGCCCCGCCGGCGTCGGTGGGCGAACTGCCGCCGCTGGGTGAACCGCCGCTGCCGCCGGAGGAGCCCGAACCCGTCAGGCCGTCGATGGCCTTGTTCGCGGCCTGCTTGGCCTGGTCGAGCGCTGCCTGCGTGTTCGGGTCGCCGCCCTGGGACTTCAGGCCGTCGATGGCGCCGTTCGCCGCCTTCTTCGCGTCCTCCAGCGCCTGCTGACGCTGCGAATCGCCCGCCCCGCCACCGGAACCGGAACCGGAACCGGAACTGCCCGGCGAACCGCCGCTCTCCGTTTTCGGCAGGCCGCTCGACGAACCCTGTCCTCCCTGCGAGCCCTGGCCCTTCGAGTCGGTCGCCTGGTTGCCCGCGTTGCCGCTCGAACCGTCACCGAGTTTGTCGATCGCGTCGTCGACCGCGCCCTTGGCCTTGTTCAGCGCATCCTTCGTCTTCGGGTCGGACGTCTGGCCTGCCAGCTTGTCGATCGCGTCGTCCGCGGCCTTCTTGGCGTCGGCCTTGCCCTTCGAGTAGCCGGAGTCGGAGTTCCCGCTCCCGCCGCTGTTACCGCTGCCGCTGCCGCCGCTGCCACTGTCGTTGCCGCTGCCACTGCCACTGCCGCTGCCGCTGCCGCTGTCGGTGCCGCCCTTGCCGTCGTTGTTGCCGCCCTTGCCGTCGTTGTTGCCACCCTTGCCGTCGTTGTTACCGCCCTTACCGTCGTTGTTGCCACCCTTGCCGTCGTTGTTACCGCCCTTACCGTCGTTGTTGCCGCTGCCCTTGTACCGCGCGTCATCCGACTTGGGCTTGCCGTTGACGATGCGCAGCGGGACGAGTTCCGCACCGCGGTCGTTGTACTGGTTGGCCAGGCTGGTGCTGAGGTTCCGCAGATCGCGGAGCAGGTTCTCCTGGGTCGTCTTGTCCAGCTTGTCGATCTCGTCGATCGTGGCCTGCTCGATCTTCTTGATCAGGGCCTGGATATCGGAGTCATACAGGTCGTTGGCGAGATCGGCCAGGGAGTTGATGCCGTCGATGCCCGCCTGTTTGATCCGCTCTTCCTGGCTCTTGCGATCCTTGTCGTACTGCTGCACGAGCCGCCACCACTCGTTGGCGAACCACTGGATGGTGTGGCCGATGTTGCCGACGGTGGTGCCGTACTGCTTGCCGTCGAGCGTTGTGTACAGCTCCTCGCTCTCGTTGAGCAGATCCGTGGCGTACTTGTTGAAGGCGTCGCCCGCGTCACCCTGCAGGTGGTCCTTCATCGACTTGATCTCGGCGGCGAACTTGGTGTTGACGTCACCGAGCTTCTTCGTCGCGTCCTTGATCGTGAACTCGAGCTTGTACCATGCCTCCGCGGTGACGTTGCTGCTCAGGCTCCCCTCTACACCGTTGTTCTTGGCAGCGGTGTAAAGGAGGTCCCCGACGGCCGCCTCGAGGTCACCGTACGACTTGTACTGGTCGGGCAGGAACGCCGGCGCGGATGCGTTGTACTCGCCGACGAGCTGGCCGTCGTAAGACGAATCGGGCATGGCAACTAATCCTCACCGGGCGAATGTTCGGTACGAGCTGGGGCCGAGCGGCGGAACGTCAGACGGGGGTGGTCAGGTTGTCGCTGTAACCGTCACCGTCACCGGACTTCTTGTCGCCGGTGAAGTTGTGCTGGTCGTTCTCGGTGTTCTTGTCCATCTTGGACACGTCGTCGATGATGTGCGTCTGCAGCTCGGTGATACTGGTCTTGATCTTGGCGGCGTTGTCGCCATCGGCGTTCTGGAAGTCGTCCGCGATCTTCGTCAGCGTCGTTTCCATCTGCTCGAACGCGAGCTTGAGGTGCTCGGCGTGCGCGACGATGGCGTTGCGGCGGTCGTCGACGATCCGTTCCAGCCACTCCGCGAGCGCGAAGTGTCCGGCGTTGGGCCACTGCGGCTTGAGTGCGGTGAAGGCGGACATGTCGTCGAGCAGCGCGCCGATGCTCTTCGCCGAGTTCTTGATTCCGTTGGCATCGAAATTGGTGGACATGACTGGCAGCTCCTTAGGTCTCGCCCCGAGGGATCCGAAACCTGGTGTGCCGGACCGGATCCCGGTCCGGCACACCAGGCGGTGGCGGCTGCTAGAGCAGGTTGCCCGCGCCGCGCTTGTCCTGCTGCTGCATGTCGTCCGCTGCCCGGTGCAGTGCGGAGTTGAGGTTGTCCAGGTTGGCCCGGTTCTGCTCCAGGTCGTTCTTCATGTCGTTGGCGAGCGCGTTGTAGGACTCGGCCGTCGAACCCTGCCAGTCCTGCATGATCCGCTTGACGTCGTTTTCGAGCTCGTCCGTCTGCTGCTGGATCTCCTGGGCCTTCTTGCTCATCATCGAGATGCACTCTTCGATGACCGGGTAGTCGTACTTGATCAGATCGCTGGACATGATCGTGGTCCTTTCGGGAATGGGAGTCCGGATGCCGCGCGGGAACAGGCCGGTCAGGAGACGCCGAGGAAGTTTCCGGTCTCCATCGGCAGGTTCATGATCGTCTGCATGCTCGTCTGGTCGGTGCCGTCCTGGTTGTGGGCCTCACGGCGGATGTTCTCGGCCATCGTCTGCAGGTGCGCCAGCACCGACTTGCGGACCGACTCGATCCAGTTGTCGCAGGTGGTGCTCAGTGCACGGGTCGCCGCGCTCGGGCTGGCCTGGAGCGTGGCGTCGACCTGGGCCTTGAGCTGGTCGAGCTGCTGGCTGATGTTGTTGGCGGTGTCTTCGTGACGCGTCGCCTGCTGGTTGATCTGCTCAACGCTCAGCTGGGTTGAGTGGGACACTGGTGGGCCTCCTGCTGTCGGTGGCGTGTGCTCGGCGGGCTCTAGCGGTGCCGAGCCACAGGTTGGCTACAACTGAAGACGATAGGTTTTTCCTCGCGCCGGAAATTGCTTTCCGGCGCACCTGCCGCGGAGGGGAGGAACTCCCCTCATGAGGGAAACCGCATTTCACGACCGCGGCGCCGATACCTGCAGTGCGCACTGGACAATCAGCAGCGGACCGGTGGGCAGCAATTGCAGCAGTTCGGCGGGCACCCTCACGACGGAGGATTCCGAATAACCCAATGCGGCCATCACGTTCACGTCGGCCAGTGGGAACCTCGTACCGACCTCGGTGATGAGGTACGCCGGACCGGGGGTCGCCCCCGGCGCGGGCTGGTCCCGCGCCAGCACCCCGCCACCCGCCGGGATGACGACCTCGTCCGCGGTCGTGCCGGCCACATGCGCCCCCACCGGCACCGCTTCCGCCCGCACCTGCTTGGCGGGCAACAACTCCGCTGTCGCTTTCAGTTCGCCGCCCACCGAGGGGCCGAACAGCACGCAGGGGTAGGAGTCCGCCGTGGGGGTGACCGCTCGGGGAGGTACCTGCGGGAGGCCGCCGACGAGATCCGCGCCGGCCGATGCGGGAACTCCCGCCATCGCCGCCGGTCCGACCTCGATCGGCCGGACCGGCGAGTCCGGATAGGACTGTTTGGTGAAGGGTGCCGCCAGCAGCAATGCCGCGCTCGTCCGGCTCAGTGGCGCGATCCCGTCCTGGCGCACGAGGTAGAGCTGATCCGTGCCGATCGCCGGGTTGCGGACCTCGTAGACCTGGCCGACCACGCTCTCCACGCCGTCGATCAGCGGACCGGGCAGCCCGGCGCCGGGCGTGACCGGCACCGAGATGTCCTGGCCCTGTGGGATGGGGTTGAGCCAGCTCGGCGCCACGAGCACCGGCCGGGCGTCGCCGTAGCCCAGCGTCTCCAGCACCGTGCGGTCGCCCAGCCGGTGCCGCTTGCCCTGCCAGACCAACCAGTTCGTACTGTCCGATGTGGACACGACAAGGGCTTGGTCCGGCTGCAGGACCGCGCCTTCGGACCGGCCGAGCAACAGCGTCACGGCGGGCCCGGCCGAGCCGGGGGCGCTGCCCGCAGGCTCCGTGCAGACCGTCCACGGCCCGGTGTCGAGCCGGTTCGCCGACGGCAGTGCGTCGGGCGCGCCCGGAATGCCGATCGGCTGGCCGACCGGGGTACCGGTAAGCGAACTCTGCGAGACCGAGATGACCTGCCCGCCGCCGGACTGCCCGGACACGAGCCGGGCCGAGGAGTAGTTGAGCACCGGGCGGAGCTGTCCGTCGAGGTAGACGTAACGGGCGCCGCTGTTCTTGTCCATCACGATGGCCCCGGGCTGACGCCACGACGTGTCGCCGCCGGGCTTGAACACACCGTAGATGCCGAAGACCCCCGCCAGCACACAGGCCAGCAGGACGCCCAGCACCATCCCGCTGTTCAGCCTCCTGTTCGGCGGCTGCAGGACGTCCGGACGGCCGTGGGTCACGGCGGCCGCGAGCCTGCCGACGACGAAGAAATAGGCCTGGACCTGATCCTTGCGGGACTGCATCAGCCTGCCAACCCCCGCATGAACGCGTAGACGTGCAGAACCTGCAGCAGGATCGGCAGGATGGCCACGGCGGTCACCGATTCGAGGATCTCCACCGCCCGGCCCCAGTACGGCCGCAGGCGACGGCCCGGCAGGCGCTCACCGAGCAGCAGGAGCACGATCCCGGCGGCGAACACCGGCAGGAACACGACCAGCAGCCTGCCGAACGGGTCCTGTCCCGCACCGACGTGCACGAGGGCTCCCACCACCGTGACGATCGCGGGCACCAGGATCGACCACCGCTGCACCGTCGCGCCCGGGTGCCGGGCGCGCAGGAACAGCAGGAAGGCCATCACCAGCGACAGCACCAGCATCCAGATCCAGCCGTCGAAGACCAGCATGGGCAGCAACACCGTCTGGGCGAGCCCGAGCCCGATGTGCAGCGCGGTGGAGTAGCCGACGGTGGCGGCGCCCCGCTCGACGACCAGCCTGTGCGGCACCGGCTCGATGTCCTCGCCGAGTTCCTCCGCCCCGGTCGGCAGCATCGGCAGCGTCAGCCCGGACAGCCGGAACGCCGTGGCGGGCAGGAAAACCCCGACGATCAGGGTGACCACCAGCACGATCGCCGCCGCCTGGGTCGGGGTGACCGGGGTGACCGCGCCGAGCAAACCGGTCAGGGCGAGCACCAGCGCGAACAGGGTGGCACCGGTGAACAGCAGTGCCGCGTCGGCGACCGCGACCAGCCCGGCCGCGAGCGCCACCAGCGCGCCCACGGCACCGCCGGTCAGGCGGACCATCGACGTGGCGGCGGGATCTAGCGCGTCCACCCACAGCGCACCGGAAACCGCGGCGTAAAAGGCACCGGCGCCCGCCAGGATCGTCGCGACCTGCGGTCTTCCCGCCCCGCGGGCGACCAGCGCGCTGCTGGTCAGCAGCAGCAACGCCGTCACCGCGGTCAACAGGGCCTGGATCCAAACCGGACCCGCACCGGGGACGAGGAACAGGCCGAGCAGCAGGGCCACCCCCGCGCCGATCCGGAACATCCACCGGCTGTGCGCGGGCGTCCACACGCCCGGATGCTCGCGGACCTGCTGGCCGACACCGTCGACGAGGTCGTCGTAGTCGATCGCGGCGAGCCGGTCGGCCCGGGGTCGCAAGTAGACGGTCTCACCGTCGAGCAGGTTCAGCTCGGCGGGCGAGAGATCCTCGTCGAGCGGCTCCTCGCCGAGCCGCTGCACGACCCAGCCCTCGTGATCCGCACCCTGCTCGATCCACTCGGCCCCGAACTGGGGCAGGATGGCGGGCAGCAGTTCGGCGAGGGGAACCTCGGCCGGGAGCGCCACATCCGTCGCCTTTTTCCCCAGCACGAACCGTAGCCTCGCCGAGGTAGTTGTGCGATGCTGTGTCTGCTCTTCCATCAGGTGTCCAGGTCCTTCCTGCCAGGGCTAGAGACCGTGACCCGGCGCAAAGGTAGCTCCGCGTAACACGAACATCCGTGTGCCGAAGGCTGCCGGCGCGAAATAGGGGAAGTCCACTCACCGGAGGAGAGCCTTGAGCACGATCCTGTTCGCCCGGCGGTCTCGGCGACCGAAGCCGTCGGCCCCGGCCTCGGAGATCGAGATACAGGAGCCGCCCGCCGTGCCGGAGGACACCGGCGGCGGCATCAGCAACGTGCTGCTGTACGCGCCGATGGGCCTGGGCTCGATGGCCATGGTGATGATGTTCGTCCGGCCCGGCTCCGGCACGATGTCCTACATCGGCGGGGGCATGATGGTGCTCTCGGTGATCGGCATGCTGGTCGCGCAGCTGCTGCGCAGTTCGGTGACCCACAAGCAGAAGCTGCACGGGCACCGGCGCGACTACATCCGCTACCTCACCCAGCTGCGCGGCCGGGTGCGGGAGGCGCTGACCGCGCAGCAGCGCGCCGCCCGCTGGATCCACCCGGACCCGCACGCGCTCTGGTCGCTCGCGCTGGGCTACCGGCTGTGGGAACGCAGACCCGCGCACGACGACTTCGGCGAGGTCCGCATCGGACAGGGCGTCCAGCGTGCCACGCTCAAGCTGCTGCCGCCCGACACCAAGCCGATCGAGGACCTCGAACCGCTGGCCGCGCACGCGCTGCGGCGGTTCCTGCGGGCCTACTCGACCCTGCCGAACGCCCCGATCGCGGTGTACCTGCGCGGCTTCGGGCAGATCCAGTTCAGCGGCGACGACGAGGCCGTGCTGGGCATGGTCCGGGCCATGATCGGCCAGTTCGCCACCGCCCACGCGCCCGGCGACGCGCGGATCGCGGTCTGGGCCAGTGAAGAGCGGATGGACCGCTGGGACTGGCTGAAGTGGCTGCCCCACAACCAGGATCCCGAAAGCCGCGACGCGGCGGGTGCCCGCCGCCTGGTCGCCGACGGCATCGCCGAGCTCGAACTGCTGCTGGGCGGCCCGGCGTTCACCGGCAGGCCAAGGTTCGAGGCCGACACCCCGATCACCGCGTCGGAACCGTTCGTGATCCTCGTGGTGGACGGGGTGCGGGTGCCGGAGGACCACCGCGTCGCGGACGAGGGCTACCGCAACGCCGTGGTGCTCGACGTGTCCGGTTCCCTGCCGTGGCAGGCGCGACCGGGCGTGCTCTTCCTCGAAGTGGACGCCGAGGAGGTCAGGACGGTCACCTTCGACCGGCTCGGCAAGCCGAAGGCCAAGCCGCTGTGCAGGCCCGACCGGCTGAGCGAGATCTCGGCCGGGGCGCTGGCCAGGACCATGGCCCGGTTCCGCGTCGGCGAGGTGACCGAGGAGGACCAGGAGCCGATGGCGGCGGACTACGACCTGGCGGGCCTGCTCGGCCTCGGTGACGTCGCGAACTTCGAACCCACCAAGTACCGCCGGGAACGGATGACCAGCAAGCGGCGGCTGCGCGTGCCGATCGGCATCTCCGGCTCGGGCACGCCGCTGGAGCTGGACATCAAGGAGGCCGCCGAGGACGGTATGGGCCCGCACGGGCTGTGCATCGGCGCCACCGGTTCCGGCAAGAGCGAGCTGCTGCGCACGCTCGTGCTGGCGCTGGCGACCACGCACTCCTCCGAGGACCTCAACTTCGTGCTGGTCGACTTCAAGGGCGGTGCGGCGTTCCTCGGTTTCGACCAGTTACCGCACACCTCGGCGGTGATCACGAACCTGGTCGACGAGCTCGAACTGGTCGACCGGATGCAGGACGCGCTCACCGGCGAGCTCAACCGGCGGCAGGAGTACCTGCGCGCGGCGGGCAACTACGCGTCCCGGCGGGACTACGAGGCCGCGCGGGCGCAGGGCGTGCCGCTGGAGCCGATGCCCGCGCTGTTCATCGTGGTCGACGAGTTCAGCGAGATGCTGTCGAGCAAACCGGAGTTCATCGACGTGTTCGCGATGATCGGCAGGCTCGGCCGCAGCCTCGGCGTGCATCTGCTGCTGGCTTCCCAGCGGCTCGACGAGGGCCGGATCCACAAGGTCGAGACCCACCTGTCGTACCGGATCGGCCTGCGCACGTTCTCGGCGATGGAAAGCCGCAGCGTCATCGGCGTGCCGGACGCCTACGAGCTGCCGAACAGCCCCGGCAACGGCTACCTGCGCCCGGACACCCAGACGCTCGTCCGGTTCAAGGGCGCCTTCTCCTCTGCGCCCTACCGCCCCAAGCGGCAACAGCGCGCGCTCACCTCGGTCGAGCAGCACATCGTGCCCTTCGGCACCCGCTACATCGAACCACCCGCGACCGTCGAGCCGGAGCCGGAACCGGAGCCGGAGAACGACGGGCAGGAAAGCCAGCTGACCATGCTGGACGTGCTGATCGAACGTCTGAAGGGGGTCGGCCCCCGGGCCCACCAGGTCTGGCTGCCGCCGCTGAAGGAGTCGGCCACGCTGGACCAGCTCCTGCCGCCGCTGGTGGACCACCCGCAACTCGGCCCGCGCCCGGTCGGCGACCTGGACACCGCCGACCTGACGGTGCCCGTCGGCCTGATCGACCTGCCCGCCCAGCAGAAGCGCGAGCTGCTCACCGCGGACCTGGCCGGCGCCAAGGGCAACGTCGCGGTGGTCGGTGGTCCGCAGAGCGGCAAGAGCACGCTGCTGCGCACGCTGATGTGCGGGCTCGCGCTCACCCACACCGCCGAGGAGGTGCAGTTCTACTGCCTGGACTTCGGTGGCACTCTCACCGCGCTGGCCAAGCTGCCGCACGTCGGCAGCATCGCCAACCGGCTCGACCGCGACCGGGTCACGCGGACGGTGCTGGAGGTCACCAACCTGATGACCCGGCGGGAGGCGATCTTCGCCGAACACAACATCGACTCGATGGCCTCCTACCGGCGGGCGCGCAAACAGGGACGCCACAAGGACATCGACCCCTACGGCGACGTGTTCCTGGTGGTCGACGGCTGGTACACGGTCCGGCAGGACTTCGAGGACATCGAGGAGCGGTTCACCGAGCTCGCGGCCCGCGGGCTCAGCTTCGGCATTCACCTCGTCATCGCGAGCAACCGGTGGTCGGAGATGCGGCCGTGGCTGCGGGACGTGATGGGCACCCGGTTCGAGCTCAAGCTCGGCGACCCGGTCGACTCGGAGATCAACAGCCGTTTCGCGGCCACCGTGCCCGCGATCCCGGGCCGCGGCATCACGCCGGACCGGCTGCACTTCCTCGCCGCCCTGCCCCGCATCGACGGTCAGTCCACAACGGACGACCTCGCCGACGCCACGGTGGAACTGGCCGAAGCGCTGGACCTGCGCCAAGCGCCGAGGGCGCCGCAGGTGCGCATGCTGCCGCACAAGCTCGAGGTCTCCGAGCTGCCCCCGCCGAACGCGCCGTCCCCGACGGCGGAGATGCGGATGGCGCTGGGCATCGACGACGTCGAACTCGGCCCGCTGTGGCACGACTTCGACGCGAGCCCGCACCTGCTGATCTACGGCGACGCCGAAACCGGCAAGACGAACCTGTTGCGGCACATCGCGCGTTCGGTCGCGGCGCACCACAGCTCGGACGAGGCGCGCGTGATGTTCGGCGACTTCCGCCGCGAACTGCACGACTCGATTCCCGCCACGCACCAACTGGAGTACGCGGTGGGGGTGGAGGCACTGGCCAAGTCCATCGCGGGCGCGGCCTCGGCGATCGAACAGCGCATCCCCGGCCCGGAGATCAGCCCGAGCCGGCTGCCGAAGCGCGACTGGTGGAAGGGCGGGCGCCTGTACATCATCATCGACGACTTCGAGCTCGCGGAGGGCACCGGCGGCGGGGTGAACCCGCTCCAGCCGCTGCTCCCGGTCCTGCCGCACGCCGCGGACGTGGGTGTGCACGTGATCGTCGCGCGCAGCACGGCGGGCGCGGGCCGGTCGATGATGAACCCGGCCATCCGCCGGATGTGGGAGCTGGGCACGCCCGCGCTGCTGCTGTCCTGCCCCAAGTCGGAGGGGGCGTTCCTGGGCAACCTCAAGCCGCGCACCCTGCCGCCCGGGCGGGGTCAGTTCGTCAACCGCCGCCGGTCGGTCCGGCTGGTCCAGACCCCGCTGGTGCCGCGGGAACCCGCACAGTGAACCGGGGCCAGGCGTTGCGCGTGCGCTTGTGTCCCACCTTCGTGCGCTTGTGTCCCACCTTCCGGCGCTTGTGTCCCACCTTCGTGCGCAGGAGCGTGGGACTCACGCGCACGAAGGTGGGACACAACCGCAGGAGCGTGGGACACAAACTGAGGCTCTTGCCGTGAGGGGGCCCCTCAGGGCAGAGGGTCCGCCGGGGACGACACGACCTCCACGACCCGCGCGCGCCGCCAGCCGCGACGGCGCCCGGCCCGCGACAGGCGGGTGATCCGCACCAGACCGAACGCGAAGATCCCGGCCAGTATGACACCGACGGCGGCCAGCACCGGGCCGAGTTCGTCCCGCGGCTCGGCCCGCGGCAGCTTCGCGGGCGGCGGGGCGACGACCTTCGCCGGGCCGGAGGCCGACTCCTCGGGCAGCACGGCGGTCACCGCCGCCATCAGGTTCACCGTGCCCCAGCCCAGTCTCGGGTCCGGCAGGGTGGCGGCCGGGTGGTTCGCCGTGACCTCCAGCCGGTGCTTCACCTGGGCCGCGGTCAGCGACGGCCGGTAGGACCGGACCAGCGCGGCGGCGCCCGTCACGAACGGCGCGGCGTAGCTGGTACCGCTGCCCTGCCAGTGCCCGGGGCCGCCCGGGCCCACGCTGACCACGTCCACCCCGGGTGCCATCAGCGCCAGGAACGGCCCGGTCTGCGAGAAGTCCGCGCGCTGGCCGTTGGCATCCACGGCGCCGACCGCGATCACGGTGGGGTACGACGCCGGATAGGTCACCGGGTCGCCCTGCTGGGCGCTGTTCGCCGCGGACGCCACCACCACCACGTCGTGGTCCGCCGCGTACCGCACCGCCGCGGCCAGTTCCGCGTTCGGCAGCGTCGTGCTGGCGGAGACGTTGATGACCTGCGCACCGGAGTCCACGGCCTGGCGTATCCCCCGCGCCATCCCCTCCGGCGTCAGCGCGCCGGGGGTACTGCCCGCCGCCGAGGTGGCGCACCGGATCGGCATGATGGTCGCGTCGGGGGCCACGCCGGCGAAGCCGGTACCCGGCACGCTCGACGCGGCGATGATCCCGGCGAGAAAGGTGCCGTGCCCGTAGCAGTCGCTGTCGGCAGGCCCGCGGTCCGTGGTCGTCACGTCGACCCCGCGCTGGACCTTGCCCGCGAGTTGCGGGGTGCTCGCGTCGACCCCGGTGTCGACGACGCCGACGATCACGCCCGCGCCCTTCGTCAGGGGCCAGACCCGTTGCGGCGCAAGCTGTTGCTGTGCCCACGGCACAGCCGTCGCCATGCCCTGCGGTGCGGGAAGGCAGGTCTGCTGGTTGTTCGGCAACGGTGTCGCGGCCTGCTGCGCCAGGGCCGGTTGCGGCGCCGCCACGAGCGCGAGCAGCAGCGCGCTGCCCGTCGCGGCGGAGAACCGGCGGGCCCTCATCGGGTCGCCGCCGCGGCGTGCCCGGCCAGTTCCGGCTCGGCCGCCTCCGGCTGCCATTCGAGCAGCGAGGTGGTGAGGCGCGCGGCCACCTCCGGATCCTCCACGACCCGGACCCCGCCCTGCTGCCGCGAGGCCAGCACGCGGTCGAGTTTGGCGAGCACGATGAGGTCGCGTTCGTCGAGTTCGGTGCCCGGCGACTCGCCGGGGGTCAGTTCCCGGAACAACACGGCCACGCGCGGCGCGGACACGCCCTCACCGCGTTCGTCGCCGCCTTCCCCGTCGTCATCGCCGTCCTCCGCGGTGCGCACGGCGAGCGCCTTGAACCGGGCTCCGGCGGCGAACACGACCTCGTTCATGGGGCGGCTGATCATCAGCTCGGAGGTGCGCCGGGCGGAAGCGGGCCAGATCAGCACGTCGAGGTCGGCCCCGGGCACGGTCACGTCGAGATCCATGCTGCCAGTGAGGAAACCCGGCTCCGTGAGCACGGTTCCGGGGCTGCTTTGATGCTCCAGCGACTCGCCCACCCTGCCCTGGCGCAGCACGGCCCGGCGGTGCGTGGGCAGCCGCCGGATACCGGAGACCAGGCACGGCAGCTGCGCGTCCACCGGTCCCTTCCGCCCGGCGCGGACGGCGCCGTTGACCTGCGTCGCACCGGTCTCGCCGCGGCCGAGGTAAAGGCAGACCGCGACGTAGTCGGCCTTGGCCTCGTTCGCGTCACCCTGCCGCATCGACGGCCACGCCGCCAGCGCCGCGTTCACCGTGGCCAGCGCCTCGGTGAACGCCTCTCCGGCCGCCACGGCGAACCGGTTCTGTTCGGCCGTGGTGCTCGGGCGGTCCTTGGGCACCAGCGGTTTCGCGGGACCGCCTGCCGCGGCGGCTTCCGCCGGTTCGACCGGCGCGGGTTCGACCGGCGCGGCCGGAGACTCGTCCTCGGCCTGCTGGACCGGGTGCGGCTCCTCCGGCGCCTCTGCCTCGGGAACCTCGGCGATCGGGACGTCCTCGGTGTTCTCGAGGGGCACCGGGGCCTGGACCACGGGCTCGGCGGGTACCTGCCCGGTTTCGGGGGTGGTTCCCGCGGCCGGGGCTTCGGGCTCCGGGACCGGCTGTTCGGCGGGACGACGCGGCTCGGAGACGGTGGACACCGGGACGCTCGACATCGTCGCGATGGGCGGCGCCGCGTACGAGACCGGTGGCCGCGGCAGCGGGGCAGGTTCAGCCAGCGGCACGGCCGGTTCAGCCACCGGTACGGCAGGTTCGACCGGCGGCACGGCGGGTGCCGGTCCCGTCGGCGGGACCCGCGGCGACGGCAAGGCCTCCGCCATGCGGTGGAGGATGGCCCCGGCCTGTTCGTCGAGCTCCCCGCCGACGCGCACCCGGACCACCGCGCGGCGGCCCGGATCCAGCCCCGCCACCAGGCGTTCCGCCGCGACGAGGAGCCGCAGCCCGACCACGTCCCCAGGGGTGCCGAGCGTCAGTGTCCACCCCGTCGGGTCGAACGGCGCGATCTCCGCGGCGCACTCCGGCGACGCCGGTCTCAGCACCAGCCCCGACGGAACGACATCCGCGTACACCGCCGTCTCGCCCGCACCCAGGCGGTAGGTGCGCGGTCCGCTGCGCGTCCAGCCGGTGGGCGGCGGGCCGACCTCCAGTACCTGCTGATCTCCGCCGCGCGCGGTCTGCCGGAGCAGGGCCGGGAAGGGCTGGAACAGCGGTTCGCCTTCCGGTGTCAGTGCCGTGGCCAGTGCGGGACCGAGCGGCACTCCCGGGGTGAACAGCACCTCCCGTCCGGTGCGCAACGCGAGTTCGGCCTGCCACACGTGCGACGAGGCCCCGGGGTCTACCGGAACGAGAACCGGCCCCACCGGGGCGAGCCGGTCGAGCACGGCCGCCACCGCGGCCGGGGTCGGCACCGGACCCGCGCCACCGACCAGAACCTTGGGGAAGTGCTCGTCGACGGGCACGGTGAACGCGGGATGCCCCACGCCCGCAGCCGGTGCGTCCACGGAACGGAGGAGGATCCCGGCCGCCACCGGCTCGGCGACCGTCGCGGCGTCCAGCGGGACGGCGGTGACGGGGACGGCGCCTTCCCACCGGGGCGCCGGGAGGCGGGCCCCGGCGAAGGCGGGGGGTGCGTCGGGCCGGAAACGCCACCAGCCGGTGCCCCCGCTGCCGTGCCCCGCGTACCAGGCTGCGGCGGGCTCCGGCACGAATTCGCCGTCCGGGGCGAGGACCTCGATGTCGAGTTCCTTCGCCAGCACCTGGACCGGTGCGGGATCGGCGGCCAGCCCGGGCAGGGCGACGCACAGCGACCGCACACCCTCCGGCAGCGGGCGCAGCAGGGCGGGCAGGGCCGCGACGAGCGAGGGCACCTGCCGCGCCCGCGGAGAGATCAGCACGATCAGCTGGGCGGGAGCGGGATGCCGCGGACCGGCGTCAGCGGCGGGCTCGGTGCGGTGGCGGACCAGCAGGTGCCCGCCCTGGGGCTCGGCGACCAACTCGTCGAGCGACTGCCGGTCGGCATTGCGATCCATCTTCACTCCCGCCGTCGAGCACGTCGGCGACCAGCACCGATTCCTCGTCAGACATTGACCTGGACGTCATCCACCGTGAGCAGCGTGAGGTCGGCGGGAGCCACGGCGGTCGCCGCCGCCAGCCTCGACGCCTGCCGGTCCGTCATCCGCTCGAACACCCGCCTGGCGGTTCGCCCGTTGCCGAACGTCCCGTCCTTGGGGATCTCTTCGAAGTACCGCAGCAGAACTTCACCGGCGGCGTCGTCGAGCCGGTAGTCGTGTTTGGCGCACTGCGCGCGCACGATGGTCACCAGTTCCTCGGCGGTGTAGTTGGCGAACTCGATCGTGCGGCTGAAGCGGGATTCCATGCCCGGGTTGGATTCCAGGAACTCCTTCATCTCCGCCGAGTAACCGGCCGCGATCACCACCACGTCGTCGCGGTGGTCCTCCATCAGCTTCACGAGCGTGTCGATCGCTTCCCGCCCGAAGTCCGGCCCGGTGCCGCCACCCCCGGTGCTGAGGGTGTACGCCTCGTCGATGAACAGCACGCCGCCGAGCGCGGTGTTGAACGCCTCGGTGGTCTTGATGGCCGTGCCACCGATGATCTGGGCGACCAGATCCGCCCTGGCCACCTCGACCAGGTGCCCCTGCCGCAGCACCCCGAGCTGGGCCAGGATCTGCCCGTAGAGGCGGGCGACCGTCGTCTTGCCGGTGCCGGGCGCCCCGGCGAAGACCAGGTGCCGGGCCATGGGCGGGGCGGACAGCCCGGCGTCCAGCCTGCGCTTGGCCATCTTGTTGAGGTTGATCAGGGAGGTGACCTCGGCCTTCACCCCGGCCAGCCCGACCAGGGCCTGCAGTTCGGCGAGCGGGTCGGAGGCCGGGAGCCGGATCTGCGCCGCCTCGGACCGCTGAGGCGCGGGCGCCGGGGCGGTGGCCGCGGTGCCGTAGGCGTCGGGGGCGAGATTGCCGCTGGTCACCAGGTCCAGCACCTCGATCGCGCCGCCCGGCCGGGTCTGCCGCACGCCGCTGCCGTGGTTGTCGCGCACCGTGCAGCCGGACACCCGCACGGACTCCTCGGTGTCCAGCCGGATGCCGTCCGCCGAGCCGCCGGAGAACTCGGAGTCGGTGACCGATCCCGACGCGCCCTCGGCGAACAGGCAGCCGACGCCCGCACTGCCCTGCACCCTGCAGCGCACCAGTGACACGTCGGCGCCCGCCCCCGCGTGCACGCCGTCCGCACCCGCCCGGTCGATCGCACCGTCCGCGAGCGCCAGCGCCGCTCCCGTCACGCTGACCCCCGCCCCGGCGGTCTTGCGCAAGCTGAGGCCGGTGACCGATCCGCGCGCGGAACCCGTCACGGACAGCCCGGTGCCGCCACCGTCGATCTCGATGTTCTCCAGCGTGCCCCTGGCCCCGTCGACCTCGATCGCGGCGCCGTCGCAGCCGAGCACCCGCAGGCGGCGGAACAGCGGGTCGGCGCCCTCCTCGACGCGTACGCCGGTGGTGCAGCCCGAGACGGTCATCCCGTCGAACTCGGTGACCCCGCGCTCGGTCACCGCCACCCCGATACCGTCCACATCGGACACGTCGCAGCCGGAGACGGTACCCGCCGACCGCCCGGCGAAGTGCATCCCGCGGCCGCGGGTGCCGGTCACCGAGCAGGCCCGCAGGACCGGGGCGCAGCCCTCGGCCACGAACACCCCTTCGGCACCGGCGCCACGCACCGAGCAGTCCTCCAGCAGCACCGGTCCGCTGGTGGCGAGGTACATGCCGATCGTGTCGGCCGCGCTCACGGTGACCCTGGTCGCGGTGAGCGCCGCCTCCTGCTCCACCGCCACCGCGGGTTTCGCGGTGGCCGAGAGTGTGGTGTCCTCGACCGTGAGCCTGCCCCGGCCGTTGAGGCAGATCCCGTTGCCGCCCGCCGTGCGCACCGAACACGAGCGGGCCAGCAGCACCCCGTCGTCGGCGACCACGATGCCCGACGTGCCGACCTCCTCGACGCGGCAGGAGTCGAGCACCCCGCCCGTCGCCGAGGTGACCACCACGCCCGCGCCGACCGCGTTGCGGACCTCGCACTCGCGCATCAGCACGGTGCCCTGGTCGCGGACGAACACCGTGGCCCAGGCGGAGGCCCGCACGAGGCACTCGGTGGCGCTGAACTGCCCGCGTACCACGAGGACGGCCGGACTGTCCTCATCGGACGAGACGACGGTGAGCCCCGACAGGGCGGCCGACCGCGCGTCGACCACGACCGCGATGCCGTCCTCGGCGATGAGCTGGACGGTGCCCGGCCCGTCCTCGGCGGTGATCGTGACCGCCTTGGTGACGATCAGGTTCTCGCTGTAGCGGCCGGGACCGACGAGGATCACGGCACCGTCGGACGCGGCGGCGAGTGCGTCGCCGATGGTCCGGTATCCCGGGCCGGGCGCCTGGGAGACCACGATCGAATTCTGACTCACGTTCCCGGGTCCTCCGTACTGCCTCGTGTGCACGCGTCCCTCATGCGCCGATCGTTTCCAGCCCTCCGCCAAGTCCGGACATGGCCAGCCCGTGCCTGGTGCGGCAGCCCGCCTTCGCGAACAGCCTGGTGAGGTGCTTCTCCACGGTCTTCGCGCTCACCCGCAGCGTCAGCGCGATCTGCCGGTTCGTCTTGCCCTGCCGGATCAGCTCGATGATCCGCAGCTCCACATCGGACAGTTCGGGGCCTCGTCCGGCGGTCGGCGGGGCCGGCGCCTGGGTGCACTTCAGTGAGGTCCGCGTCCTGGCGACGAGCCGGGTGGCGCCGATGGACCGGGCGAGGTGGTAGGCCTCCTCCAGCCAGGGCCGGGGCTCCCCGGCGATCCGGCCGACCAGCTGGCAGGCCAGCGCGAGGTCCAGCCGGTTGCCGCGGCGGCGCACGAGCCGCTCGGCGGACCGGATCGCCACCGGGTCCACCTCGACCAGCCCGCGGACCAGCAGTACCGGCTCGGCGGGCAGGTCGCCGCGGTCGCGCCCCGCGTACCGGGATTCGACCTCGCCGAGCACGGTCCGGGCCAGGTAGCTCCGGCCGGACTCGACCGCGACCGAGGCGAGGCGCACCAGCAGCCGGGCCGCGCCGGGTTCGTCCGCGCCCTCGGCGTGCGCGCGGTACTGGCGCCAGCCCTCGTCGAAGGCTCCGTCGTCCCCGGCGTGGTGCCTCATGCCGAGCGCCACCCAGGCGCGCATCGCCGGGAACGGCGAGTCCTCAGGTACCGCGTCGAGCCACGCCTTGGCCTGCCGGTCCTCGCCGCGCCACCAGCACATCTCCGCCGCGAGGATGCGGGCGCACCACAGGGCGCGCTCGTCGGCCTGTCCGGTGAGCTCCAGCTCCCGCGCGGCGCTGAGCGCCGAGGCCCACTCGCCGTCGGTGTACCCGGTGAAGACCCGGTGGTGGACGGCGACCGGTCCCGCGGTGGGCGAGCGGTAGTCGGAGCCGAGCACGGCCCGGAAGACCGGCACGAGATCCCGGTGTGCGCACGCGGTCTCGACCGACGCCCCGGACTGCTTCCGGTGCCGGGTCCGGCCGTCGATGGTCGGCGTGGCGGACCAGTGCCGCAGCCATACCGGCGCGAACGAGGCCGCCACCTGCTCCGGGAGCACCGCCTCTCCCGCGAACCAGCGGTCGGCGAAGGCGAAGGGTCCGCCGGTGTCCCCCGGTCCGGAAAGCGCCCGCCGGACCGAGGGGCGAACGGGCCGTCCACAATGGATGGCGGCGAGCGCGGCCGCGGCCGACAGCTCGGCCCGCGCACCGGAATCGAAGGCCGGACCGCCGCACTCGACCACCTCGGCGATGAACTCGGCCAGCCGCGCGTACTCGGCGGCGTGCACCAGCGCGCGCACCACTTCGGACCGCAACCGCGCTCGCTCGTCCGTGCCGGTCGCATGCCACCAGGCCGCGTACCGGTACCGGGCGAGCCGGGCCGGGTCGAGCGGGCCCATCCGGTTCTCCTCGTCGCGCAGCACGGCGACCAGACCGGGCCGGGAAGGCAGGGCACGGCCCGCGGCCGCGACGTGACCGGCGAGCAAGGACCTGGCCCGGCCGTCCGGAGCGGGCGCGTCGAGCAGCCGGACGGCGATCTCCCGGTGCAACCGCCGCACCGCGTCCTCGCCGATCTCCTCGACCGCGGTGACGGCCAGTGCGGGGCAGCGGCAGCGGAGCCGTCCGGTGGCCCCGCCCTCCAGGATCCCGTCGGCGACGAGCCGGTCGATGGCGCGTCCGTAGTCCGCGACCGGGTGCCCGGTGGCTTCGGCGAGCACCGGGACGTCGTCGATGCCGAAGCCGGTCTCACTCGCCGCGAGCACCACCACGTTCCGCCCGACGTCGCCCTCGACGGAGGCGAGCAGCGCGTGCCCTGCGGGGAGCCCGACGGGCCGCGAAGGGTCGCGCAGGCAGAGCCTGCCACCCGCCACGATCAGCCGGTCCCGGCGGCGCAGTTCGGCCACGGTGGACACCAGCGTGCCGGGATTGCCGTACAGGGGGCCGAGGCCGTCCCGCAGCGCGCGCCGGGCCGCCTCGTCGACGGGACCGTTGGCGACCTGCCTGAGCAGGCTGTCCACGTCCTCGTCGGTCAGCGGGCTCAGGTCGATCACGCGGTCGGCGAGTGCGGCCAGTTCCGCCGGCTCGCCGCGCGCGTCCGCTTCGGCCGAGGCGACGACGAAGTACCCGGCGCGGTGCGCCGCGGCGAGCACGAACAAGGGCTGCGGGATCCGGCAGGCGTCGTCGACGACCAGCGCGACCGGCCGGGTGGCGCGGATGCGGGCGAACAGGGTGACCAGTGCGCTCAGCAGGGAGGAACGCTGCCAGGGGGAGGCGTAGACCTCGGCGGTGCACAGGCGGCTGACGAGGTCGATGGCGCCCACCAGCCGGGGGTCGGCACCGATCTGCTCGAACTGCTCCCGGACCGAGCCGAGCACCGGACGGACGCCGAACAGGTCCCAGTCGGCACGTTCCCCGGCACCGGCCACCTCGAGCACCACGAACCCGCTGTCGCGCAGTTCCCGGCAGGCGCGGGCGAGTACCGCCGTCCTGCCGCTGCCCGAAACACCGCGGACGAGCGTGAACGCCGGGCGCGTGCCGTCCCAGCGCAGAACGTCGAACACGTCCTGCCGACCTGCGAGCTCCGCGCGCTGACGTGCCATTCCGACTGTCCTTCCAGCTCGGATCATGCTGGCTGCGCCGTGCACGCTAACAGCGGAACGGACAGCGGAAAGGGCGGTCCAGGCGAACGAACCGGTTTGTCTGCACGAAAGACTCCATCCCCCGGCGGCGACGGAACCCGATGGCCGGGAAATCCGTGCGGGCAATTCCCGAGCGCATCCCGGAGGAACGATTCCTGCATTTCCCACGGCGCGTGCCGTCACAATGGCCGAGGCGGTTCGGCCGCTTATCGTATTCCCACCCGCCGGAACCGCGCTTTCGGGCACTCATCCGTGTGCTCGGCCCGGGTGATCTCGCTCATGGGCCCTTCCGGCCCGCTTCGGCGCCACCGTCGGCAGGGGGCAGCCGCCGCAGTTCGGCCAGCACCTCGTCCCGGCGGGTCCACACCATCGAGTCGGTCAGCGCGTCCAGGGCCAGTTGCAGGCATTCCCGCGCCCGCGCGTACTCCCCCGCCTCGCGCCACGCCGATCCCTCGTACAGCGCGGCATCGGCCGCGAGGCTCGGCATACCGCCCTTGGTGTACACCCAGCGCACGTCCCGGAAGGTCTCGGCCGCCTGACGCCACTCCTTCAGGCCCTTCAAGGAGTGCCCGATCTCCTCGACGACGACCCCGGTCATCCACAGCCGCGTCCCCTGCGGCGCCTCGTCCTGGTGCCGCTCGGCGTCCTCGATCAGCCGCCGGTGCACCGCGATGGCCTCCTCGTAGCGGCCCATCGCCCGCAGCACGCGGCCCAGCCGGTTCCGCACCGAGATCTGCATGGTCCAGAACCCGAACTCCCCGGCCAGCAGGCAGGACTGCTGCGCGTGCTCCCTCGCCTCGTCGAGCCTGCCCAGCCGCATCAGCACGGAGCCGAGGTAGGCGTGGGCCCAGGCCCGCTCCTGCCGGTCCCCCGCTTCGGTCGCGACCGCCAGCGCCTCCTGGTGCGTCACGAGGCCCGCCTCGTTGTCCCCGAGGCACACGTGCTGCGCCCAGCCGAGGAAGTTGAGCATCATCGCCAGTTCCTGCCGGCTGCCGAGTGCCCGCGCGGCGGCCACGCCGAGGGCGAAGATGCGGTCCCACGGGCCGTGCAGCCAGCGGCTGTCCGAGTACCAGTGCATCGCCCTGGCCAGCTCCAGCACGTCCCGATCCCGGCCCAGCCGCGTCGCCACGTGCTGCGCGGCCAGCCAGTTCCCCGCCTCCAGGTCCAGCCACTCGGCCGCGTCGTCCTGCGTGGCGAACCGCTCGCCCGGCTGGGCGTCCGGGAAGAACATCAGGCCCGCCGAGATCGCCGTGCCGAGCAGGTGGTCGAGCACGGCGTTGATCAGCCGGTCCCGTTCGGCGGGTTCCTCCTCCGCCTCCATGCGCTCGGCGGCGAAGATGCGGATCAGGTCGTGGAACTGGAATCGTCCGGTCCGCTGCGTGGCCTGCACCAGGTTTGCCTCGGCGAGTTCCTCCAGCTGGAGCCGCACCTCCGGTTCGCTCTTCCCCGTTACGACCTGTGCCAGTCCGAGGCCGAAGTCCGGCCCGGGAACGACGGCCAGCCTGCGGAACAGCAGCCGCGCCGCGGGCGAAAGGCGGCGGTAGGACATACCGAACGCGGAGCGGAGCTGCAGGTCACCGGTGGACAGCGAGTTCAGCCTGGTCCGGGCGTCGCGCAGCTCGTCGACGAGGTGGGCGAGCGACCAGTGCGGCCGGTTCGCCAGCCGGTTGCCCGCGATGCGGACCGCCAGCGGCAGGCAGCCGCACAGCTCGACGAGCTCAGCCGCCGCGGCCCGCTCGGCTTCGACACGGTCGGCGCCGATGGCCGCCGACAGCAACTCGACGGCGTGTTCGGGGGTCAGCAGGTCCAGCCACAGCCACCGGGCGTACTCCAGTCCGGCGAGCGCACGGCGGCAGGTGACCAGGGTCAGGCAGCCGGGGCCGGTCGCCAGCAGCGGGCGGACGTGCGCCTCGTCGGAGGCGTTGTCCAGCACCAGCAGTACGCGGCGGTTGTGCAGCAGCATGCGCAGCAGGCTCGCCTGCTCCGATTCGGGCACCGGGATCTCCGTCGGCGCCACGCCGAGCGCCCGGAGCAGCCGGCCGAGCGCGTTGCGGGCGGCGAGCGGCTGGTCGTCCATACCACGCAGGTCGATGGCGAAGCAGCCGTCCGGGAACCGGCCGCTCAGCTCGTGGGCCGCCGCGATCGCCAGCGCCGTCTTGCCGACGCCGGGGTGCCCGACGATGGCGACGACCCCACCTGCCGCCGCTTCCGAGCGCAGGCGGTCCAGCTCATCCTCGCGCCCGACCAGGGACGGCACCCGCGGGGGAAGCACGCACGGTGCCGCCGCCCCGGAGACCTTCGGGACCCGGCGGCGGCCTTCCTTCGCGGCCCTCAGGAAGAGTTCACGCTGGGCGCCTGCCAGGTTCAGCGCGTCCGCCAGCACCTCCGCGGAACGCTGCTGGGCCGCCTGCGCACGCCCGCGTTCGAGGTCCCGCAGGGCCCGGATGCTGACCCCGGACCGCCGGGCCAGCGCCGACTGGCTCAGCCCGGCCGCACGCCGGTGGCTCAGCAGGAGCTGACCGAACACCGAAGACTGCTCGTCTGACTCGTCCACTATGCCCCATTGAACCGGCAGAACTCGGTCATCGAAAACCTGCCTCCCTTCCGATCTTGTCTCCTGCCGATCTGTACCGCTTTTCTTGTGCCATGTCCTCCCGAACCGCATGGGCGCCGGGGTGTCCCGGCCCGACTCGACGGCGCCGTTCGCCCATTGGAGTGACTGTGCGGGCCATCGACCCGATCATCCGGGCCGGCCTGCTCGGCGAGTTGCGGAACAAGCCCGGCATCGAGCTGCGCGAGGACGGGGCAGACGTCGTCATCGCCGTCGCCGAGACCGGTCTGCGCGAGCTGCTGACGTCGTCGACCAGGCTCGTGCTGGTCGCCGACCAGCTCCGCCAGGCGGAGCTGTGGACCGCGATCGAACGCGGGTTGACCATCCTCCTGCCCCGGGCCGAAGCGACCACCGCCCGGTTGCTGCGGGCGGTCAACGACGCGTACCGCGGTCACGCGGCGCTGCCGCCGGAGCAACTGGGCCGCCTGCTCAGGGCGCTGTCCCAGCTGAACGAACAGGTTCTCGCCCCGCGCGATCTCACGCTCAGCGGCCTGTCCCATCGGGAGACCGACGTCCTCCGCCTGCTGGCGGAAGGACTGGACACCGGCGAGATCGCCGCGACTCTGGCGTATTCCGAACGCACCGTGAAGAACATCCTCCACGGAATGCTCACCCGGCTCGGACTGAACAACCGCGTGCACGCCGTCGCCCACGGAATTCGCAATGGCCTGATCTGAATCAGCGCCGGTGGTCTCTCCGGCCGGAGGGATTTCGCGCGTCATGGAAAACCGGTTCCGCCGGCCACGGGAAATCCCGGGGCCGGCCGGACCGGTACTCAGATGAGCCCCGCCCGCATGGCGTACGCCACCGCGTGCGAGCGGTTCCGCAACCGCAGCCTGCTGGTCAGGGTGTAGATGATGTTCTTCACGGTGCGGTCGGAATACCGCAGTTCCCTGGCGATGTCGCTGGTGTCCATTCCCTCGGCCATCAGCCGGAGCACATCGATCTCCCGCGGCGAGAGCTTGTTCTCGTCCGCATCGGCCGGCGCGAGTACCTCGCGTTGCAGCCGCTCGGTGTGGGCCAGCAACCGGCCCAACAGGCTGGCCCGCAGACCCGCCTCCCCCGAAGCGGCGGCCCTGATCTCGCGGGGCAGACGGTCGTCGGTCACCGCGGCCCTGGGCAGGATCGCGACCACCCGGCAGTCGACCGCGGGCAGCAGGTCTGCCTCCTCCACCCCGTCCATCAGCAGGACGACGGGCTTGCCCGACTCGGCCGTGACCGCCCGCAGTTCGGCGATGGCGGCCGGACCGAGCTCGTCGAAGGCCGCGACGAAGACATCGACGCCCTCGCCGTCGGAGTACTCGTCGACGACCACGTCGGCTCGTGGCCGCAGACAGTTGACGAGTCCCGCCCGAGTGATCGGGTCCAGGGCGCAGACGGTCACTCGAATCGTTTCCACGAGTTCCTCCCTCTCCGCCTGCCGACGAAACAGAGTACGGGCGTTCGCCGAACCGGCGACGGACTGTCCACATGATACGCTGCCGAGGCCCGAGCCGGACCGGTTCTTTTCCGCCGGATGGGGTTTCTCACGCCCGTTCCCCGCACCGCATGCTCTCCGATCACCTTCATCCGGCGCCCTCCAGGCCCGCGGTTCCCGGGGTTTCGGCAGGCACCCCGCGTGCCGCGGCGATCCGGCGGACCCTGCCACGCACCAGGAACCAGCCCGCGACCAGCAGGGCCGCGATGCCGGGCAGGCCGTAGATGAGGATCCGGCCCGCCTCACCGTTGAAATAGCTCATTCCCAGCACCAGCACCAGAAACACGAGCGTCACATAGTTGGTGTAGGGAGCGCCGGGCAGGCGGTAGGACGGGCGGGTGAGCTCGCCTCGTTTTGCCTTGCGGTGCAACGCCAGGTGGCAGACCACGATCATCGACCACATGCTGATGATACCGACGGCGGAGAACTCCAGCGCGATCTCGAAGGCTTCGCCGGGCATGACCAGGTTCAACACGACTCCCAGCGCGTAGACGCCCGCGGTCAGCAGCACGCCGCCGTAGGGCACACCGCGCCTGCTCATCCGGGCGGTGAACCTGGGCGCGGAACCGGCCATCGACAGCGAACGGAGGATGCGGCCGGTGGAGTAGAGCCCGGAGTTGACGCTGGACAGGGCCGCGGTCAGCACGATCAGGTCCATGATGCCGCCCGCCGCGGGCATGCCGAGCTTCGACAGCACGGTGACGAAGGGGCTTTCCCCGCTCCGGTAGGAAGTCCAGGGCAGCAGCATGACGAGCAGCAGCACCGAGCCGATGTAGAAGATCCCGATCCGCCACGCGACCGAGTTGACCGCCTTGGGGATCACCTTGCGCGGGTTGCTGGTCTCGCCCGCGGTCACGCCGACCATCTCGATCCCGGCGTAGGCGAAGACCACGCCCTGCAGGATGAGCAGCGCGGGCAGCACACCGGCCGGGAAGAGGCCGCCGTGGTCGAAGACGAGGCTTGGCCCCGTGCCGTGGCCGTCCACCGGATGCCGGGTGAGCAGCAGCACGATGCCGAAGATCATGAAGCCGACGAGCGCGAGCACCTTGACCGCGGCGAACCAGAACTCCAGCTCCCCGAACAGCTTGACCGAGACCAGGTTCACGGCGAGGATCACGAACAGCGCGATCAGCGCGGGAATCCACTGCTGCAGGTCGGGCCAGAAGAACTGGGTGTACTTGGCCACGGCGGTCACGTCGGCGATGCCGCTGGTGGCCCAGTTGAGGAAGTACATCCAGCCGGCGAAGTAGGCGGCCTTCTCCCCGAGGAACTCCCGGGAGTAGGAAACGAACGATCCCGAGGACGGGCGGTACATGACCAGTTCGCCCATGGCGCGCACGACGATGAACGCGAACACACCGGCCACGGCGTACACCACGGCCAGTGCCGGTCCTGCATTGTGGAGCCGGGATCCCGCTCCCAGGAACAGGCCGGTGCCGATCGCGCCACCGATGGCGATCATCTGCACCTGGCGGTTCTTCAGCCCCTTGTGGTAGCCGGAATCCTCTTGCGTGAAGTCCTTCGCGGCCCGCTGCGAGGCAGCGGTCTCGCCGACCGGAATGGAAACTTGGGACATGCGGTCTTTCCTCTGCGATTCAGGGATTTTTCGTCCGCACTGGAAAGCGGGACGCAGACGACCGGTGCGCCATGGACGATCATGGTGTGGCGGGCGTTACTCCCCGGCAATGCCGCTTGAGGCAGACTTGAGATTGGCTTGATCGAGGCTTAGGCACGCGTTCCCGCGAACGTCAAGTCTCCCCCAACAAGGCTGGTCGCCGGGCGCCCCGAGCTGGCATCTTGCGGGAAAAGCTTGTGGGATGAGGCGATGACGTCATGACCCTGACCCAGGGACTGTCCATTCCGGATACTGAGGGCGACCGGCTGGCGGGGGTCTACTCCCGTGGGCTACCGGCCGAGGAGCGCGCGGCCGCCGGCGAGGACGAGCTGGCCGCGTTGCTGGGCTCGCATCGCGCTCTGGCGCGACAACGGACTCCGGCCGAACCCGTGCTCAGGATTTTCACCAGGTCGCTGTCCCGCGACGGCCGCACCCAGGCGGTCACCGCGATCCAGGTGGTGACCGATGACATGCCCTGCCTGGTCGACTCGGTGCTCGACGAACTGGCCCGCGGCGGTGCCCGGGTCCGCCGCGTCGTGCACCCCATCGTGGTGGCCCGCCGGGACGGGACGGGCGAGTTGATCGAGGTGCTGCCCGACGCCGATCCGGAGGAGCCGCCCGCGGGCGCGATCACCGAATCGTGGATCAGCGTCGAGGTCGACCGGATCGCCGGTCCCACCGAGATCGAGGAGCTGCGCCGGCGCCTGCACACGGTTCTCGCCGACGTGCGCGAGGTCTTCGAATCGGGCGAGCGGATGCGGGAAATCGCGGTGGCGGTGGCCACCGAGACGGCCGACGCCGAGACGGCCGCGCTGCTGCGCTGGCTCGCCGACGGGAACTTCATGTTCCTCGGCTACCGCTTCGACGAGGTTTCCGGTCCGGTGCCCGAGTCGCGGGCAGGGCTGGGCCTGCTTCGCCGCGAGGATTCCCTGCTCGCCCGCCTGGACCCCACCGAACCCGGGGCGGTGCTTCCGCCCCTCGAACTGGCCGCGGCGTCGGGATCGTCCACAGTGCACGGCCCGGACACCCCGTTCCACATTGGCGTAGCCGCTTTCGCGGCGGACGGCCAGGCGAGGGGACGGCACCGTTTCGTCGGCGCGTTCACCGGCTCCGCCCGGCACGAGGACGTGTCGGCGATCCCGGTGATCGCCGGCCGCGTCCGGCGGGCGATCTCCCACGCCGGGGTGCCGCTCGACTCCCGTTCCGGCCGTCGGATGCTGAACATCCTGCAGGACCTCCCGCGAGGCGAACTGTTCTCCGCGGACTGGCGGTTCCTGCACGCCGCCGCGACCGGGCTGCTCGTCCCCACCGAACGGCACCGGCTCCGGCTGTTCGTCCGGCGAGACCCGTACCGGCGGTTCTTCTCCTGCCTGGTCCACCTCGGCACTGATCACTGCACGACCGCGACGCGGGCGGCGATGGGGGACGCGCTGCTCGACGAGCTGGGGGGCACGTCGGTGGAGCAACAGCCCTGCTCGGCCACGGCGACGATGACCACGATCCGGTTCGTCGTGCACACCGATCCGGCGGCCGCGGCCGACACCGACACCGACATCGACACCGCCCGGATCCAGGAGCGGTTGTCGGCCACCGTGCGCGGCTGGGACGACCAACTCATCGAAGCCGTACTCGCCGGAGCGGACGATCCGGCGGCGGGAGAGGTGACGGCAGAGCTCGCCCGCCGCTACGCCGACGCGTTTCCCCCGGCTTACAAGGAGGATTTCGACGCCCGGGTGGGCCTGGCGGACCTGCGCCGGTTGCGTGACCTGTCCGGTGAGGGCGATCTCGCGGTGTCGCTCTACCTGCCGCCCGGGGCGGCCGCGGGCGAAGCGGGTTTCAAGCTCTACCTGTCGGGGCGGCGGATCACGCTGTCGGCCGTGCTGCCGATGCTGCAACACCTTGGCGTCGAAGTCGTCGACGAACGGCCGTACGAGATCGGTTGGGACGGCGCCGAACGGCGGGTGTTCGATTTCGGCCTCACGATCGACCGCGCGGGCGGGTGGCAGGACCCGGGGGCGCGCGAGCGGTTCGAGGACGCCTTCACCGCGGTGTGGCGCGGTGACGCGGAATCGGACCGGTTCAACGCGCTCGTGCCGTACGCGGGCCTGACCTGGCGCCAGGCCGCCCTCCTGCGTGCCTATGCCGCGTACCTGCGGCAGGCCGGCACCAGGTACAGCCAGAGTTACCTGCAGGAAACGTTGATCGCGCACCCCGGCACGGTCGTCGCGCTGGTCCGGTTGTTCGAAGCGCGGTTCGACCCGGAGCTACCCGAACCGGAGCGTCCACAACGGACCGGTGAACTCACCGCCGAGGTCGGGCGGCTGATCGACGAGGTGTCCACACTGGACGCCGACCGGATCCTGCGCGGGTATCTCGCACTGATCAACGCCACGGTGCGGACCAGCTACTTCCGGTCCCCGGTGCCGGGCGCGGCTGACCCCGTGCTGACGCTGAAGCTCGATCCCCAGGCGGTGCCCGGGCTTCCCCAGCCGCGGCCGCACCGGGAGACCTTCGTGTACTCGCCCCGGGTCGAGGGCGTGCACCTGCGATACGGCCCGGTGGCCCGGGGCGGCCTGCGCTGGTCCGACCGGCGCGAGGACTACCGCACCGAGATCCTGGGCCTGGTCAAGGCGCAGGCGGCGAAGAACGCGGTGATCGTCCCGGTGGGCGCCAAGGGCGGGTTCGTGCTCAAGCGGCCGCCGTCGGGCAACCGGGAGGCGCTGGCGGCCGAAGCCCTTGCCTGCTACCGGATGTTCGTGTCCGGTCTGCTCGACGTCACGGACAACGTGGTGCGCGGGCGGACCGTCCCGCCCGCGCGCGTGGTGCGGCACGACGGGGACGACACCTACCTCGTGGTCGCCGCCGACAAGGGCACGGCGACGTTCTCGGACGCGGCGAACGAGGTGGCCGCCGCCCACGGGTTCTGGCTGGGCGACGCGTTCGCCTCCGGCGGTTCGGTCGGCTACGACCACAAGGCGATGGGGATCACCGCCCGTGGTGCCTGGGAAAGCGTGCGGCGGAACTTCCGCGAGCTGGGCCTCGATCCGGACCACGACGACTTCACGGTCGTCGGGATCGGCGACATGTCGGGTGACGTGTTCGGCAACGGGATGCTGCTGTCCCGGCACATCCGCCTCGTGGCGGCGTTCGACCACCGGCACGTGTTCCTCGACCCGGAGCCCGACGCGGAGCGGTCCTTCGCCGAACGGCAGCGCCTCTTCCGGCTGCCCCGCTCGTCGTGGGCCGACTACGACCGGAGCCTGCTCAGCGCGGGCGGCGGGGTGTGGCCGCGGGATGTCAAGGCGATCCCGCTCAACGACCACGTCCGCGCGGCGCTCGGTCTCGGCGACCTGCCCGGGCCGCTCTCCCCCGCCGAACTCGTCAAGGCGATCCTGCTGGCCCCCGTGGACCTGCTGTGGAACGGCGGGATCGGCACCTACGTCAAGGGCACGGCGGAGTCCCACGCCGAGGTGCGCGACAAGGCCAACGACGCGGTGCGCGTGGACGGCAACGAGGTGCGCGCCCGCGTGGTGGCCGAAGGCGGCAACCTCGGACTGACCCAGCAGGGGCGTATCGAGTTCGCCCGGGCGGGCGGCAAGGTCAACACCGACGCGCTGGACAACTCGGCCGGGGTCGACTGCTCCGACCACGAGGTGAACATCAAGATCATGCTGGACCTGGCGGTGGCGAAGGCCGCCCTGTCCGGGACGGACCGCAACGCCCGGCTGGCCGCACTGACCGGCGACGTCGCGGAACTGGTGCTGGCCAACAACCGGCGGCAGAACCGGGTGCTGGGCGTCAGCCGCTCGCACGCGACGGCGATGCTCCCGGTGCACGCGCGGCTGATCGCGGATCTGGAGCGGCGCCACGGCCTCGACCGGCGCCTCGAGGTCCTGCCCGCTCCCGGGCAGTTGGCCGCGATGGAGCGGGAGGGGCAGGGACTCAGCTCGCCGGAGCTGGCGACGCTGCTGGCGCACGTCAAACTCGGGCTCAAGAAGGACATCCTGGCGAGCGACCTGCTCGACGAGGAGGTCTTCACCCGGCGGGTACCCGCCTACTTCCCCCAGCCGCTGCGGCAGCGCTTCGGCGGCTCGATCCGGCGGCACCCGCTGCGGCGGGAGATTGAGGCGACACTGCTGGTGAACGAGGTAGTCGACAACGCGGGCCTGTCCTACACCTTCCGCCTCGCCGAGGAGATGGCCGTCGAACCCGCCGACGCGGTTCGCGCCTTCACCGTCGTCTCCGCGGTGTACGACCTGGGCGCGCTGTGGCAGCAGATCGACACCGAGGGTGCCGAGGGCGCCGGACTGCCCACGAAGACCACCGACAGGCTGCTGCTGGAATCCCGCCGCCTGCTGGACCGCGCGTCACGCTGGATGCTGCGCCGCCGGTCGCAGCCGCTGGACGTCGGCACCGAGATCGAGCGGTTCCGCCCCGTCGTCGGCAGGCTCGCCGCCCGGCTGAACACCCTGGTCCGGGGCCGGGTGCGCGCGGAACTGGAGCAGGGGGCGCAGCGCCTGCTGGCCGACGGCGTCCCGGAGGCGCTGGCCGGCCGGATCCCCGGTCTGCTGGCCGCCTACCCGCTGCTGGACATCGCCGAGGTCACCGAACGGATCGAAGGCGGCTCGGCGGAGGCGACGGCGGAGCTGTACTACGCGCTGTCCGACCACCTCGGCGTGGACCGCCTGCTCGAGGCCGTCGGCGCGCTGCCGCACGGGGATCGCTGGCATGCGCTGGCCCGGCTGTCCCTGCGGGACGACCTGTACGACTCCCTCCGCGCGATCACGTTCGCGATCGCCGCAGGCGCCACGCCCGGTCGTACCGCCGACCAGCACATCGCCGCGTGGGAGCACGCCGAGGCGGCGCGCCTGGCCCGGGTCCGGCGAGCGCTCGCCGAGGTCGGCGAATCGGGGCGGGCCGACCTGCCCGCGGTGACCGCGGCCGTCAACCAGATCCGGGCACTGGCCGGGTGAACGGACAGCGAACGCCGATTGCTTGGGCAGACCAGGCCGGATGGGTTGCCCCGGCCCGCCCGTACCGCAAAGATCTGCGGTGTCGGAAGGATCGTAGGTGCGAGTGCTGCTGGTAGAGGACGACGCCCGGGTGGCGGCGGCGATCCGGTCGGCGCTCGCGCGCCGCGGGATCGCGGCCGACTGGGCACCCACCGGCCGGGCGGCGATGACCAAGGTCGGGGCGGCGGACGTCGTCCTGCTCGACCTCGGGCTGCCGGACGTGAACGGCTTCGACCTGTGCCGGTCCATCAGGAACAGCGGCGACGTCGCCATCCTGGTGGTGTCCGCGAAGGGGCAGGTGGACGACCGGATCCTCGGGCTGCGCTCGGGTGCCGACGACTACCTGGTCAAGCCGTTCGACGTCGACGAGCTCGTCGCGCGGATCCACGCCGTGCTGCGGCGGCGCAACACCGTGCGGCCGGGGCCACCGGAGCGGATCCGGTTCGCCGACGTGGAGATCGACCTGCCCGGGCACCAGGTGTCGGTGGGCGGCCGTCCGGTGTCCTTGGCCCGCAAGGAGTTCGAGCTGCTGGCCATCATCGCGGGCGCCGACGGCGCGGTGTGCCCGCGCGACCAGTTGATCGCCGAGGTCTGGGGCAAGACGTGGGCGGGCGCGAACCGCACGCTCGACGTGCACGTGGCCACGTTGCGGACGAAACTGGACCGGCCCGGGCTGATCGTGACGGTCCGGGGCGTGGGCTACCGCCTGGCGCAGCCCGCCTCCGGCGCCTCGCCGGCCCGCTGAGGCCGCCGTGCGATCCCGATTGTTGCCGGTCGTGCTGTCGCTGGTGGTGCTGGTACTGCTGGGCCTGGGTATCCCGCTGGCGCTGAGCCTGGCGAGCGGCGAGCAGCAGCGCATGTTCCTCGACCGGCTCACGATCACCGAGCGGCTCGCCTCCCTGGCGCAGAACCTCGTGCTGAACGGGCAGGACGAGCCGCACATGAGGAAGGTGCTGCAGCGCTACCAGGAGGTTTACGGCCTCTCGTCCACCATGGTCGACCGGGACGGCACCCCGCTGGTGTCGAGTCCCACCGCCCCGGCGGTGACCGACGCCTCGATCGCGGCCCGCCTCGGCGAGGCACTGGCCGGGCGGCAGCCGGAGCCCCCGAGCCTGTTCCTGCCCTGGGACTCACGCCCGATGCTGCTGGCCGAACCGGTGATGGCCGACGGCGAGGTTCGGGGTGCGGTCCTCACCGTCTCGCCCACGGACGCGCTGGGCGAGAAGGTCCTCGTGCAGTGGGCGTTCGTCCTGGCGGGCGGCGTGGTGGCATTGGTGCTGGCGACCCTGCTCGCGTTGCCGGTCGTGCAGTGGATCCTGCGTCCCATCCGCAGGCTCGACGAGGCGGCCGGGCGGGTCGCCGAGGCGGCCGTCCGGGGCGGTACCCCGCCGCAGGCGGCCCTGCGCTCGGGTCCGCCGGAACTGCGCAAGCTGGCGGAGTCGTTCGACTCCATGGCCACCAGCGTGACCGAGTTGCTCGCCGCGCAACGCGCCTTCGTCGCCGACGCCTCGCACCAGCTGCGGAACCCGTTGACCGCACTCAACCTCCGGCTGCAGAACCTCGACGAGATGGTCGCCGAGGAGGCGTTGTCCGACTACGAAGCCGCCCGCACCGAGGCGCGGCGGCTCAACGATGTGCTGGACGCCCTGCTGACGCTCGCCAGACGGGAGGCGATGTCCGGCGCCCCGGTGACGATCGACGCCAGCGCGGCGCTCAGCGAACGGGTCGCGGCGTGGCGCCCGGTGGCGGCATCGCGGGACGTCGAGTTGCGCGCCGACATCCCGGACGGTCTGTCCGTGCACGCCGTGCCACACGCTGTCGACGGCATTCTGGACGCCTTGCTGGACAACGCGCTGAAGTTCAGCGAGGGGCACGTGCCCGCGGACGGTGACGCCGGCGTGGAGGTGAGCGCGTACCGGACCGGGGCGATGGTGGCCATCGCGGTCCGCGACCACGGCCCCGGGGTCGAACCGGAGGAACTCGACCGGATCACCGACCGGTTCTGGCGCAGCCCGCGCCAGCAGAACGTGGCGGGCTCCGGGCTGGGGATGGCGATCGTCGCGCAGATCGCCGAGCGGTCCGCCGGGCGGCTCCGGCTGGATCTGCCCGAGGGCGGCGGTCTGCGGATCACGGTGGAACTGCCCGCTCAGCCGCTCGTGTAGTGCGCCGACCGGTAGTACGCCTGCGCGCCGGGGTGCAGCAGGATCGGCACCGTTTCGATGCCCGACCGCACATCGATGGAACGAGCCGCGCGGTTGGCCGCGGCGAGCGCGGACTGGGCCTCGAACACGCCGCCGGTGAGGGCCTCGGCGATCGTGTCGCTCATCCGGTCGGTGACCAGCAGGAGGTTGGGCACCAGCAGCGTCGTCACGGCGTTCGGCAGCCGGTACGGCGACGCGGGCAGCGTCGCCGACTGGTAGACCTCGTACTCCTGGAACAGGACCGGCAGCACCTCGGCCAGGTCGACGACGCGGATCGGCAGCCGCCGCGCCAGCGCGCCGACCTGTTCGGTGGGCAGGCCGCCCGACCAGAAGAACGCGTCGATCTCGCCGCGCGACAGTGCGTCGGCGGCGGCGTCGATGGCGAGCTCGTGGCGTTCGAGATCGGCTCCGCCGGACAGCCGGAGCACGGACAGCGTCCGGTCGGCGATGAGCCGGACGCCGGAGTCCGGCGGCCCCACCGAAACCCGCCTGCCCCGCAGGTCGGCGGGCCGGACGATGGTCGACGCGGCCGGCACGACCAGCTGCACGTAGTCGTCGTGCATGCGGGCCAGTGCCCGCAGGCGCCCGCCACCGGACTCCGCCGCCCGGGTGGCGGCCGCGTCGGCGGCGGAGATCCCCACGTCCGCGGCGCCGGCCAGCAGCCGGTCCAGGTTCTGCCCGGAACCCGCGCTGGTCAGCACCTGCGGTTGGAAACCGAGTTCGGCGGCCCAGGAAGCGGCGAGCGCCTGGCCGAGCTGGTTGTAGACGGCCCCGGCGCTGCCGGTGGTGATGGTGAGCCGCTGCCCGTCGAACCGGGCACCACAGGCGGCGAGCAGGAACGCACCGGCCGCCGTCAGCACCGTCCGTCTGCCCACCTGCGGCTTCGACCGGCCCGGTGTGCGCGTCATCGAACCATCATCCCGGTTGGACACGCCGCCCGGAAGTGGGATCTCGGCGTCCGAAGGGGAAGCCACGCCGCGGGCTTCAGACGAACGGGCCGCCGTCCCCGGTCCGGCCGGTGTGCCTGCCGGGGAGGATCTCGTTCATGCTGACTCTGGCCAGGCACTGGGAGGCCATCGCCGCGTGCCGGTCCGCGGCCGCCTGGTCGCCCCTGGATCTCGTGCGCAGGGTTTCGGCCGTCAGCGCCAGGCCCGTCAGCAGGTCGACGTAGACGCTGCGCGAGTGCGGTGTGCGCTGGGTGCGCACGCCGTAGAGCAGGTTGTCCACGCAGCGGTCCAGGCGCGCCGCCATCTCGAGTGCGGAACTGTCGTCGAGATTCGACATCAGCATGTTGCCGACGACATTCCCCTCGAGCTCCAACGCCTTTTGCAGTTCTTCGGCCGGCACCCCGTCCACCGGTGATCCCCTTTCGCGCGGCTACCGCCTCCCACGGATAGCCGCTACGTCCCGGTGCCGCGGGCCATCGCCACCGATATCGCCTTTTCGCGCGGCAGATCCTGCCCCAGATTACCGGTGTTCACCCGGTGGACGACGGGCGACGAAACCTGTGATGGCGCACTGGCCGAACGGCCGACGCCGCGCCGGTGCACCGGCGCGGCGTCGGCGGGGATGAAACCGGCTCAGTCGACGATGGCGGTCGCCTCGACTTCGACGAGCACGTCGGGCTCGAAGAGGTAGTCGACCCCGATCAGCGATGCGGGGGGAAGCGGCAGGCTCAGGCCGATCTCCCCGGCGACCTGTTCGACACCCGCCATGAATGCGTCGATCTTCTCGGGTGCCCACTGCGTGACGTAGAACGTCAGCCGCAGCACGTCGTCGAAGGTCGCACCCGCACCCGCAAGACCTGTCGCGGTATTGCGCAGTGCCTGCGCGACCTGCCCGGCGAGGTCGCCCGGAGCCACCGGGGTCCCGTCCGCGGTGCGGGCGATCTGGCCGCTGACGTGTACGTGACGCGTACCGGCGCCGACGGCGACGTGGTGGTACGGGGTGGGCTGCGTCATGCCGCTGGGGGTGAAACCGCGGACGGACATCGGGTCTCCTCATTTTCGACTACAGGGGTATATGTTTGATACCTGGTACACAAAGGACACTTCAAGGAGACCAGGTTTCGCCATGGATACCGCGGACGCCCCCGAGGGCGAGCTCAAAGTGTCAGCGCCGCATCGAGAACTCCTGGACCAGGTGCTGGACAAATGGTCGCTGAGCATCCTCAACGAACTCTGTGAACGGCCCTGCCGTTTCAACGACCTCCGCCGCTGCATCCCCGCAGTAACGCAGAAATCGCTCACCGCGACTCTCCGGCGGCTCGAGCGCAACGGCATCGTCGAGCGCGTGCTGCTCAGTTCCCGCCCCGTCGCCGTCGAGTACCGGATCACTCCACTGGGCAAGACCCTGCGGCACCCCGTCGACGTACTGCTGGACTGGGCCGCGACTCACATGCCCGAGATCCAACGCGCGCGCCGAACGTTCGACCTCACGGAGACGTGACCAGACGAGGGTTCAGGAGAACCGGTGGGCGATCGCCGACATGATCTGCTCTGGCGCTTCTTCCTGGATGAAGTGCCGCGCCTGCGGGAGTTCGACGACCTCGAGATCGGTGAACGAGGCGCGAATCCGCGGGAGGCACGCCTTCGGCCGGAACACCATGTCCCGCATTCCCCACACCGCCAGGGTCGGTTTGTCACCGAGGAGGGCGGGCACGTCCTCGGCGAGCCGGTCCAGCAGGGGGCGGGCCGCACGGATCTCCCTGGGCATGACCGCGAGGCCGCGCCGCGCGTCTCGCGTGGGCTGCACCATGCGGTAGTGGTCGGCCTCCGCCGCGGTCAGTGTGGGACCGGATCTCCCCAGCAGGAACTGCTCCACGAGAAGGTTCCGGTCGAGTATGCGCCGCTGCGCGGGGCGGCTGCTCATGATCACACTGAATGCCCGGTTCGCCCACGGTTCGATCGGCCAGAAGACGGTGTTGCCCAGCACGATTCCGCCGACTCGATCGGCCCGCGCGCTTGCCGCACCCAGCCCGATCGGGCCACCCCAGTCCTGCCCCATGACGATGAATCCGTCCAGCTGCAGATGGTCGATCAGTTCGCCGAGGACCGTCGTGTGCTCGGCAATCGTGTAGCCGAAGTTCCGGGGCCGTTCGGACAACCCGAAGCCCAGGTAGTCCACGGCGATGCACCGGTACCGGTCACGCAGGCCCTTCACCAGGTGGCGGTAGAGGAAACTCCAGGTCGGAGAGCCGTGGCAGAACAGCAACGCAGGCCCGGTCCCTTCATCGATGTAGTGAAGGCGACCGACCGACGAGTCGAACCAGCGCGACTCGAAGGGGTACAGGTTCCCGTCGGGAACGAAGTCGATCATCATGGCACTCTCCCGCCGTTCACTACAGATGTAGAGCTTCCGCGACCAGAACTCTACACCTGTAGCATCGGGTCATGTCTACGAATGCGGCGAGTGGCAGTGAGCGGCGGGAGGCGATCGCCGAGAGCGGCATCCGCATCATCGCCCGTGACGGCGTTCGCGCCCTGACGCACCGAGCCGTCGACAATGAGGCGGGGATCCCCCAAGGCTCGACCTCTTATCATGCGAAGACGCGCCTCGCGCTACTCGAACTTATCGTCAACGCACTCGCCGAACGTTCGACGGCCGACGCCAGAAAGCTCGCGGACTCCCTGAACACGGCGTTCGAGAGCGGACACCGGCTCGACATCGCGGATCTTGCCGCAATGATCGCAGGACTGGTTGAGACCCTCGCGGCACGGCGCGACGACATGAGGGCCCGCTACGCACTCATCCTCGAACTCGACGACGCGCCCCTTCTTCGGCACAAGCTGACCACGCAATCCGAGCTCCACGCCATAGCCCGGCAAGTGACGGCGTCAGCCCTCGCCAGCGCAGGTCTCCCCAACTCGGACGACCGGGTCGAGGAACTGATCGCCCTCACGGACTCCCTGGTGTTCCACCGAACGGCCATCGACGAGACCATTTCGCTGGAAACCATTCTCGCCGCCTACCTACACGGCACCTCGCTACGCCAGAGCAGCCCTCCTCGCCCCTCCTCACCAACGCATCCGCGGCGGCGCCCTGGTCACCCCGGATCCTGAGTGCCCGGTGTCAGCCTCGCCCAAGATTTCCCGCGGCCCAGTCCGCTATCGGTTGAACTGTTCGGAAACTGGCCACGAGAGGTGCCGATTATGGCACGGTGAGAATCATGACTGGTGGTCGTCATAACGGTGGGCGCCGACGCGTTGGACAGTATTCGCGACCGAACATGCGGGGAATCCGCCGCCCGGCTGGTCCCACCGCTCGCCGAAGGGTGCCTGCCGGGCTCGGCCGCATCCGACACCGAACGCGAACCAGGACCCGCCCTCGGGCCGCTGCGGCTTCCTCGACGTCTGGGACAGCAGCCTCACCCCGGCGCCGTTTTGACCTCACTCAGGTCCTCACGCTCGGGGCGGTGCTGGTCAGTTTGGTCTTCGCCATTCCGCAGGCCAAAAACGCGGAAGCCACGCTGAAGGCCACCGAGGCACAGGCCGAGAACCTTCGGCAGCAGCAGCTCACCGATCGGTTCAGTAAAGCCATCGAGCAGCTTGGCACACGGGACAATCTCGACGTCCGCCTCGGCGGCATCTACGCACTGGAACGCATCGCCCGCGATTCCCCCGACGATCAGCCCGCCATGGTCAACGTGCTGACCGCCTTCGTGCGCGAAACAACCAAGCGTGACCCACAGGGCAGGTGCCCGAACCAACCACCCACCGTCGATGTGCAGGCCGCACTCACTGTTGTCACCCACCGAAACCCGCGAGACAACGATCCCCGCATCGACTTGAGTAACGTCTGCTTGGCGCAGGTCGACCTCAAACGCGCCTACCTCCGATACGCCTACCTCGCCGGCGCCAACCTCCGCGGCGCCGACCTCAGGGGGGCCAACCTCGAGACCACCAGCTTCGACAACGCCGACCTCCGCGGCGCCTACCTCCAAGGTGGCGGCTATGCCGACATCGCCGGGGACGCCAGATACGCCGTCGCCCCCACTAACCTCCTCGCTGCCAGCTTCCGAGGCGCCGACCTCACCGGCGCCTACCTCGGCGGCGCCTACCTCCGTAATGCCTTCTTCAACGGCGCCAATCTCACTGGCGCCCATTTCACTGGCGCCGACCTCACCGTCGCCGACTTCACTGGCGCCGACCTCAGCGGCACTTCCCTCACCTGCACCCCCGCACGAGACGAGACGGGGGTGGAGTTCGCGCTCTTCTGCCGTTGAATCGAGTGCGACGGCTGAACAACTACATGGGCTGAGGGCGGACATCCCGGGCGAGTGCCGATGCGCTCAACCTCGTGATCATCGAGCTGACCGTGGCCGGAAGCGCGATTCATCCCAAACGCTCCAGGTGATTTCTCGCCCTTTTGCGTGGGTAAAGTGCGGCGTTGATCTTTAATGCAACATCCAGTCAAATATCGACCATTAGCGCACAAGCGGCGGAAACGGCGCCCAACATTCACACCCAGAGACGTGAACATCCGATCCACCTCTCCACGCGAGGACCATTCAACGCTCGAACACCAGTAGTCGCTCGACTCCTTGACTGTAAAAGTCGAGATCCACCCTGCGTACGGCTCGGATAGCGGACAGAACCTTCGGCATCTGCTCCATCACGGCAGAGAAATCATCGTCGAGGCTCCAGTCAGGATCCCCAAAACCGTCAACGGCTCGGCAACCCGGGTCCGGGTGCCGGGGTCCAGGGCGGCGCCCCGGTGGTTGGTGCGTGGTGCAGGATCGGTTGCATGAGTCAGAGTCCGTACAGGCAGGCCGGCTACCGTTTGCGCTTCGATTGGGGCCTGTCCGGGGCTCGGGAAATCGCGGAGCAGTCGTGGGTGGTCGCTGTGGTCGACGTCCTGTCGTTCACCACGACCCTGACGGTCGCGATGGACCGCGGTGTCGAGGTCTTTCCTTATCGTTGGCGCGACGAGTCGGCGCTCGGGTTCGCCAAGCGGCATGGGGCAGTCCTGGCGGTGGGCCGGTCCCAGGCTCGCGCTGGTGACGTGAGCTTGTCCCCGCAGACCTTGCGCGCGGCCGGCGATATCCGCCGGTTGGTCCTGCCGTCACCGAATGGATCGACCATCGCTGTGTCGATGGCCGGCCTGGGCGGCGAGGTGATCGGCGTGTCGCTACGGAACTCGACGGCAGCTGCGAAGTGGACGGCAGCGCGTCTGGGACAGGGCAGCAGTGGTGTTGCCGTTGTGGCCGCCGGTGAGCAGTGGCCGCACGGTGGGTTGCGTCCTGCGGTGGAGGATCTCTGGGGTGCTGGTGCGTACCTCGCAGCTCTGCGTGCCTACTGGCCCGGCTCCCGCTCGCCCGAGGCAGAGGCGGCGGTCGCGGCCTTCGAGCGGGTGTCCGGTGACCTCCCACAGCAGCTCCATGCCTCAGCCAGTGGCCGGGAACTCGCTGCGGCTGGCTACAGCCATGACGTCGACATCGCTGGCGAGACGGACCGGAGTGAAGCGGTGCCGGTGCTGTTGGAGCACAGCTTCCGCCCAGGGGCTGTGTAAGGGGTGTGCGCGGGGTACCTCTGTCGACCGTGGTTGACCGGGGCTTGTTGTTGGGATGTTGCTGGGGCTTGACCGCGAGGACTCGTTCACCGGACGCAGAGCAGCGGTGGAGGCCGCGGTCACAGGGCTGATTCGACCCGGCTCGACCCGAGACCGGTCTCGGCGTCGTCCGCCGCGGAGCGCACCCGGTTCTTCGGGCCTCGCACCGCGACGTAGACGGACAACACCACCATGACGGCCGCTCCCGCCCACATGGCCTGCCGCCATCCATCCACAAAGGACTCACGGGCGGCATGGAGGATCTGTGTCGCGTACGAGCCGGTGCTGCCCGCGACCTCGACGGCGTTGGCGACGCCTTCCCTGGCGACGTCCGCGGCCTCCTGGGGGGCACCGGACAGCTTGCCGTCGATCGAGGCGCGGTAGCCGCCGGACAGGAGCGCGCCCAGCAGTGCGACACCCAGGGCGGTGCCGAACTCGCGGGTGATGTCGTTGAGCGCGGAGGCGACACCCTGCTTGTCTCGCGGCAACGAGCCGGTGATGGCCTCGGTGGACGGCGTCATCGACAGGCCCATGCCGAGGCCCATGGCGACCAGCCCCGGCAGGATCGACAAGTAGCCGCCCTCAACCGAGACGAACAGTCCCATGAACACCAGTCCCACGCCGGCCAGCGCGACGCCGGTGGTCATGGTCGCGCGGGAGCCGATGCGCTCGGCCAGCTTGGCCGCGAGGCCGGAGGCCAGCATCATCGAGATCGCCATGGGCATCAGGGCCACCGTCGACACCAGTCCCGACCACCCGAGCACGGCCTGGAAGAACGGGAACAGCACCACGCCGATGCCCGCCTGGACGCCGAAGACCACGAGCAACGTGAGCGAGCCGCCCGCCAGGCCGCGTTCCCGGAACAGGCGCACGTCCAGCAGGGAGGCGTCACGGCGGCGCAACTCCCAGACCACGAAGCCGATGCCGGCGACGATGCCGACGACGAGGCTGATCAACGTCTCGGGGGCGGTCCAGCCGCGTTCGGGTCCCTCCTGCAGCACGAAGATGAGGCCGACGACGGCAACGGCGGAGAGCAGCGCGCCGACGGTGTCGAAGGGGTGAGCCGAGCGCTCGCGGGAGTTGGGCACCGACTTCACCGTCGTCACGAGCGCCACGACGATCAGCGCGGTCGGGAGCGCGAACAGCCAGCGCCAGTCGGCGATGTCGACCAGGACCGCGGAGAGGAACATGCCCAGGATGCCGCCACCTCCCGCGACGCCCGTCCACACGCCGATGGCTTTGCCGCGCCGTTCCTCAGGGAAGGTGGAGGTGATCACGGCCAGGGTGATCGGCATGATGATCGCGGCGCCGGCACCGCCGATCGCGCGCGCCGCGATCATGACCCCGGCGGTCGGGGACAGTGCCGCCACCACGTTCGCGATGCCGAACAACGTCAGCCCGGCGGTCAGCATGGGCTTGCGGCCCAGGCGGTCACCGATCGCGCCGAGCGGCAGCAGCAGCGCGGCCAGGGTCAGGGTGTAGATGTTGATGATCCAGAGAACCGTGCCCAGCGAGGCCCCGAACTCGACGGCCATCTGGGTCTGCGCGACGTTGAGGCCCGAGACCGAGGCGACGACGGCCATCAACGAGATGGACACGGAGATGAGGATGGTGCGCAGCTGACGCGCGTCCGGTGTGGCCGTCCCCTGTGCGGGCTGGTTGGTGCTCATCGGTTCCTCTCAGAAGGGCATGGGAAATCACGGCGCCGGGCGGTGCCCGGCGCCGGAAGTGGTTGGGGGAAGTGAAGGTCAGCCGGTGGTGACGCGGTTCAGCGCCGCGTCGGTGTCGGCCGTGACGAGCAGTGAGTTGATATGCGCGGCGGCCAGGGCACCGGCCGCGCCGGAGGCTCCGACCTGGGCGGCCGGGTCGGTGGCGTTGCCGGCCACCCACACGCCGGGCACGTCGGTCGTCCCGGCCGGCCCGGCGACGAAGCGGCGGCCCATGTCGTCGGGCAGGTCCTCCATCGGCAGCTTCAGCCCGTCCAGTCCGTCGGTGCGGGCCTGCATCCGGGTGGAGACCGCGAGAATGCTCCTGGCGATGACCGAACCGTCGGCCAGGCGCAGGCCGGCGACGCTGCCGTCGTCGGCCGCCAAGACCTCTTCCACCGGGATGTCGACGATGCGAATACCCCTGGCGGCAAAGCGTTCGCGGGTGTTCTCGTCGAGCTCGCTGTCGCGGGTGAAGTAGACGAGGTCGTCGCTCAACTGCCGGAACAGCAGGGCGTGGTGGACGGACGCGGGGCCGGTGGCGAGGACGCCGATGGCCTCGTCCCGCACTTCCCAGCCGTGGCAGTACGGGCAGTGCACGACACCGTGGCCCCAGTGCTCGGCGAGCCCCGGCACGTCGGGCAGCACGTCCCGCAGACCGGTGGCCACCAGTACCCGGCGTGCCGTGATGGTCCTGTCGTCGGACAGGGTGACGGTGAAGCGCAGGTCGCCGTCGTCCGACGCCTCGGCGGGTTCCGCCGCGGTCACCTCGCCGAAGACGACCTTGCCGCCGTAGTGGCGCACCTGCTCGCGGCCACGCTCCAGGATCTCGGCGGGCGGCGTACCGTCCAGCACGATGAAGCCGTGCATGGCCTCGGCCGGTGCGTTGCGGGGATTGCCGCTGTCGACCACGACGACGGAGCGGCGAGAGCGGGCGAGCATCAGCGCACCGTTCAGGCCGGCGGCTCCCCCGCCGATCACCACAACGTCCACGGTCTCGCCGGTCAGTGCGTCGCTCGCGTACGCGGAAGTCTGTGCGGACATCTCTGCGCGCCCTTTCTCCTCGTGCGTGGCCCGAGTCGTTCCGGGGCCATCTGCCACGATGCTAAGCAGGATTTGCAGACTTGGCATACCATCTTGCCTATGACGCAAGAAGAAGGCACGCTGGACGGCCTCGTGCGCAAACGGATCCGGGCACTGCGGGTCGCACAGGGCCTGTCCCTGGAGGAACTGGCCCAGCGAGTCCACCTGGGACAGTCCTCGCTGAGCCGCATCGAGAACGGCCAGCGCCGCCTGGCGCTGGACCAGCTCGTCGCGCTGGCCCGCGCCTTGGACACCACCCTCGACCAGTTGGTCGAGAACGCGGCGGATGATGTTGTCATCAATCCGATGAACCACGGCGCCAACGGCCTGAGCTGGCCGATGAAGGGCGACCCGGCCATGAGCGTCATGCGCCGGCGGTTTACCGAGCCACCGCCGGACAATCCCGCCAAGATGCGAGCCCATCCGGGCAGGGAGTGGCTCGTCGTGCTGTCCGGCACCGCGACCCTGTTGCTCGGCGACCGCCGCTTCCGCGTCGAGACCAATCGTGCCGCCGAGTTCCCGACCATGATGCCGCACGCCATCGGCGCGGAAGGTCGCCCGTGCGACGTCATGTTCATCTTCGACCGGGACGCCCGCCGCGGGCATCGCGAGAACGACGACACCGAAGACACCGACTCATAACGACACCACTTGCGCCGACGGCATTGCGCGAGCCCATCTCCTTGCGCAATACGCAAGGCAATATGCAGAACAGGCATAGTGCTTCTATCGTGGCAGCATGACGCACGCGCATGCCCAGCACAATCACGGCGACGGCCACCATCACCACGACGCGGACAGCGCACAGGCGGAGATCCTCGAGCTGGACGCGGAAGTCCTCGCCGAGCACACCACCGAGATCATCAGGTGGCTGCCCCTGCACGGCGACCCGCACCAGCTCGTCGACCTCGGCTCGGGAACCGGAGCGGGCGCGTTCGCCCTTCTCGACCAGTTCCCCGAGGCGCATGTCACAGCCGTGGACACCTCGCCCGGCCACCTGCGGCGGCTCAACGAGAACGCGTGCGCCCGCGGGGTGGACGGGCACGTGCGCACGGTGCTCGCCAACCTCGACGATGCCACCTGGCCCGACCTCGGCACCCCGGACCTCGTGTGGGCCTCGGGCTCCCTGCACCACATGGCTGATCCCGGCCACGCCCTGCGCTCCGTCCACGACCTGCTCGCACCAGGAGGCCTGTTCGTCGTGATCGAGATGGCGGGCCTTCCCCGCTTCCTGCCCAGAACCGCACCCGCCGACCGGCCCGGCCTGGAAGACCGCGTCCACGCCGTGAGCAACCGGCTCCACGGCCAGCACCTCCCCCACCGCGGCGCCGACTGGGGACCGATGCTCACCGCCGCCGGATTCGCGGTGGAGGGCGAACTCATCGTCGATGTGGACGTCAGGGGCGCCGGCAACGCGGCGATCGGCCAGTACGCCCTCGGTGCGCTGCAACGCGTTCGCGGCTCGGTCGCAGCCGAGCTCGACACCGAGGACCTCGTCGCGCTCGACCGGCTGCTCGACGCCGACAGCCCGCACAGCCTCCTGCGGCGTGACGACCTCGTGGTCCGCACCAAGCGTTCCGTCTGGGCCGCACGCCGCGCCTGAGAAGGAAGGCCGCTCGTGAAGCCTCCATCGCCAACACTCGACTCTCGTCGTCTGCCAGTCTTGTTGCATTTGACACTGCGAGATACCCATCGGCAGCCATAGCCTTCACGGCACTCGTGTCCCGGAACGCCAGAAACTCATCGATCAACTCGAAAAGCTCCTTGATCCGCACCTGCGAAGTCACACAAGGAATGAACGCTCTGAAACGACTGGAAAACAGCCTCGAAATCCGCGAGCCGGGCCTCTGACCTGCTGTGGACCCTGGGGGAGCTTATTACAACCCGAAAGACCAGGTCAGGGCCCTGGAACAGCTCCGCGAGAAGCTTCCGCGCATCAATGCGCCCGAGCCGCCCTCGACCAAGCGGGACCGGCCACGGCGTGTCCGCCAACTCACCGACGAACAGATCCAGCAGTTGATCGCCGCCTACCGGTCCGGCGCGACCGTGTACGACCTGGGCGAGCAGTTCGGCATCGAGCGGCGCACGGTCAGCAACATCCTCCACCGGCGCGAAGTGCCGATGCGCCGCCGCGGCCTCTCACCTGAGCAGGTCGACGACGCCATCCACCTCTACAACCTCGGCTGGTCCCTCGCCCGGGTCGGCCGGCATCTGGGCGTCAACCACACCACCGTGCTGACCAGACTCCGGGAACGCGGCGTTCCTACCCGCGACTCTCAGGGACGACCACGATCGTGAGTACGCCATTCGCCTCCCGAAACCCAGCGACGATTTCGATAGTCCCCCAGCTACGAGAAAGTCGGGCTCGTTGTGCCAGAGTGCGCGCAGTCACTTGGTTTCGGGCTGTGCCAGGAGCGGAGGATCGACACGTCACCGACCCGCTTCGCTGCGGCAGGGCGGGGCAGAAGAGGGCCTGAAGTCACTCTGGGCCATCTGAAAGTCACGTCTTCCTCGTACTGCCGTGTCTGTCAGACGTTGCTCGTGCGGGTGAGGGTGAGCAGCCCGGCGAGGGCCAGGAGCATCCAGCCGGTGAGGTAGCCGAACGCGGCGGCAGGTGAGGCGAGTGTCCACAGTAGACCTGCGGCGGCTGATGCGGCGAGGTTGCCGACAGCTTGGACGGCGGCCAGCAGCCCGAACGCCGAGCCCCTGAGGTCGGCGGGCGCCAGGGCGGCGACCGCGGCGTGTTCGGCGGTTTCGGCCGCGCCGATGCCGATGCCCGCGGCCACGAACGGCAGCGCCAGCACGATCAGGGCGGAGGTGGTGACCGCGAACCCGGCGTAGGCCAACGCGAACGCCCCGACCCCAGCGGCCAGCACGGCGACCGGGCCACGGGTGCCGAGCCGGTCGGCCAGCCGCCCGGCGGGGGTTCGAGCGGGGGATGGACAACCTTGGCGCGATCATCGGCCCGCTTCTGGCACTCGGTCTCGTGGCCGCGGTGGGCACTCGGTGGGCGATCGGTTTGTCGGTCATCCCTGGTCTGCTGGCCGCCGCGGCGATCGTCTACGCCATCCGCCACGCCCCCAAGGTGGAGCGACGCGAGCGGGTGCCGATCCGGCTGCGGGTGCGGCCGGTGCTACGCGGACGGCTCGGCAGGCTGCTGGTGGCCACCGCCGCGTTCGAGGTCGGGAATGTCGCGGCCACCCTGCTCATCCTGCGCGCCACCGACCTGCTGGCCCCCCTTCACGGCATCGCCACCGCGACCACCCTGGCGTTGCTGCTCTACACCGGCTACAACCTGGCCGCGACCGTCATCTCGGCGACCATAAGAGCCGGCCGGGACGACATCGGCGAGCAGCGCGTTGCGCGCCGGGACACGCAAGCCCCGCGCGGCCCAAGCCCCGGCACGCAGCCCGACCTGCCAGACGCTCGCCGCCGCACCGGTCGACGCGGCCAACCCGGCAGTGGCGGCATAACCGCCCACCGCGATTCGACGCCGGCGAGCCGGGTCGTCAGCCAGTGCACCGCGTACCGTGAGCGCGTCGTCGGCCCCTACCGTGACCTGCTCCCGGCGAACACGGTGGCCGGTATCGAGGAGCAGCTCTCCGGTGCGTGCACGGTCGAGATCGCCGCGTTCGACGAATTCACCGCGTTGCTGGGCGATCCGGAAGCGACCGCGGGTTACGACCACATCAGAGATCGCGGTGTTCCGGGCCTTCGCCGGTACCGTCGCCTCGGCGGCCGAAGGAATCGTGGTGCTCGACACCGCGCCCACCGGACACACCCTGCTGCTGCTCGACGCCGCCCAGAGCTACCAACGCGACGTCGCCCGGCACAGCGACGGGGACAGCGACGGGGTACCGCAACTGCTGGACCGCCTGCGCGACCCTGCATTCACCACCCTGCTGTTGGTCACCTTGCCCGAACCCACCCCGGTACACGAAGCGGCTCAACTGCAAGCCGACCTCCAGCGTGCCGGCATCCAGCCGACCGCATGGATCGTCAATCAGAGCCTCGCAGCCACCATGACCCGCGACCCTGTGCTGGCGGGACGATCGCGGCAGGAGACTCGCTGGATCGCGGAGGTCGGCAACCACCACAACACACTGGCTGTCGTGCCGTGGCAGGCCGAGCCCCCTACCGGAGTGGACGCACTCACGCGGCTCTGCGCCGAGCCGAACCATGCGAGCGCCACCGCAGCGCCGCTCGGATAGACGCCTCAGCCGCACCCCCGGCGGCGCCGCTGGAGGACCCGGGTTGACACCACTGAATTAGCTCAGTCATCATTGACTCAATGAACACTGACTGGTCTTCATCGGTGGTGGCCCGAGCCCGGGTGCACGCGGCGCTGGGGGAGCCCGCGCGGCTGGCGATCGTGGATCGCCTGGTGCTCGGGGACGTCTCACCCGGTGAACTCGGGCGTGAGCTGGGGCTGTCCAGCAACCTGCTGGCGCATCACCTCAAGCTGCTGGAGCAGGCCGGGGTGATCGAACGGTCCCGCTCCGAGGGCGATCACCGGCGCACCTACCTGCGGTTGAAGCCCGCCGCACTGGCCGACCTTGCTCCGGCAGAGGTGCGCACCGCGCCCCGCGTGGTGTTCGTGTGCACCCAGAATTCGGCGCGTTCACAGCTGGCCGCGGCATTGTGGAAGCGCCACAGCCGTGTTCCTGCGACCTCGGCGGGGACCGATCCCGCTCCGCACGTGCACCCGCGCGCCATCGCGGCTGCTCGCTCACACGGCCTGTCCTTGCCCCGAGCCCGCACCAAGCACGTCGACGACGTGATGCGACCCCGGGATCTGGTGGTTGCCGTGTGCGACAACGCACACGAGCAGCTCGGCGCCACCCTGCCCGACCGGCTGCACTGGTCGGTGCCGGATCCGGTTCGCGCCGATACCGATGACGCCTTCGACCACACCCTGCACGAACTCACCGACCGGGTAACCCGCCTGGCCTCCGCAGTCCACTCTTCAGGAGAAACACCGTGACCACTTCCCACCGAGACGACCTGTCCGGCGCCCAACGGCATGCCTTGAGTTCCGCTGCCGCCAACCTCGGCCGCGAGTTCGGCGGGACGTTCAACACCGACACGATCGAACGGTTCCTGCACGCCAGCTACGACCAGTTCGCCGCGCACAGCACCGTTCCGAACTTCCTGCCCCTGCTGGCCGAGCGGTTCGCCCGGCAGCGCCTGCGCGCATTGTCCAAAGTGGAAGGTAACGCGCATGACGGCAGGCCGACCGTGCTGTTCCTGTGCGTGCACAACGCCGGACGCAGCCAGATGGCGATGGGCTTCTTCGAATACCTCGCCGGTGATCACGCGGTGGCCTGGTCCGGTGGCTCCGAGCCCGGCCGGGAGGTCAACGCGGCCGCGATCGCGGTGATGGCAGAACGCGGCATCGACATCTCCAAGGAATTCCCCAAGCCCTGGACCGAGGAAATCGTGCGAGCCGCCGACGTGGTCATCACCATGGGCTGCGGCGACGCCTGCCCCGTCTTCCCCGGTAAGCGGTACCTCAACTGGGAACTCGAAGACCCGGCAGGCAAGGACCCCGCCGACATCCGGCCCATCCGCGACGAGATCGAACATCGCGTCCGCGCACTGCTCACCGAACTCGGCGTTCCGGCCCGCGGCTGAGCACCCGAACGTCAACGCAAGGAGAGCCTGTTGAAGCAGTCGACCGACACCAAGGGCGCGGCAGCCCCCGACGCCGCCGTGCTGAAGCGGCTGTCCACGCTGGACCGGTTCCTGCCGGTGTGGATCGGTGCCGCGATGGTCGCCGGGGTCCTGCTGGGCCGGTTCGTGCCGGGCCTGCAGCGAGTGCTGGACGCGGTGAAGGTGGGCGACGTGTCGCTGCCCATCGCACTGGGCCTGCTGCTGATGATGTACCCGGTGCTGGCCAAGGTCCGCTACGACAAACTGGACACCGTCACCCGCGACAAGCGGATGGTGATCTCCTCGCTCGTGCTCAACTGGCTGATCGGCCCGGCGCTGATGTTCGCCCTGGCCTGGCTGCTGCTGCCGGACCTTCCGGAGTACCGCACCGGCCTGATCATCGTGGGGCTGGCCCGGTGCATCGCCATGGTGATCATCTGGAACGACCTCGCCCGCGGCGACCGGGAAGCCGCCGCGGTGCTCGTGGCGCTGAACTCGGTGTTCCAGGTCGTTATGTTCGGTGTGCTGGGCTGGTTCTACCTCCAGGTGCTGCCCGGCTGGCTCGGTCTGGACACCGCCGCGCTGGACGTCAACGTCTGGAGCATCGCCAAGAGCGTGCTGGTCTTCCTCGGCATCCCGCTGCTCGCCGGCTACCTGTCCCGCCGTCTCGGGGAAAAGGCCAAGGGGCGGCAGTGGTACGAGTCGAAGTACCTGCCCAAGGTCGGTCCCGTCGCGCTGTACGGTCTGCTGTTCACCATCGTCGTGCTCTTCGCCCTGCAGGGCCACACGATCACCGCGAAGCCCTGGGACGTCGCCCGCATCGCCCTGCCGCTGCTGGCCTACTTCACGATCATGTGGGCAGGCTCGTACGCGCTCGGCAAAGCGATCGGCCTGCGCTACGCCCGCACCACCACCCTGGCGTTCACCGCGGCAGGCAACAACTTCGAACTCGCCATCGCCGTCGCCATCGGCGTATTCGGCGTGACCTCCGGCCAGGCACTGGCCGGCGTCGTCGGGCCGCTGATCGAAGTGCCGGTGCTGGTCGCCCTGGTCTACGTCAGCCTCTGGCTGCGTAAACGATGGAGCCACAGCGACGCGCACATCACTGATCCACGGCCGGCCGGGCACGTGGTGGATCGGCATCCGCCCAAGCAGACCAGGACTCCGCCGCAGGCAACCCATCAGTGCGTACCGCTCGTCCGTACAGCGTGAAGACCATGATGGCGGCTTTCGTCGGGCTGTTGTTGACCGCTGCAACGGCCGCCTGCGGGACCCGATCAGCCCCGGCCGGTTCGCTGACTCCACAGACCGGCACGGAGCCACCCGGCGTCGTGGTCACCTTCCCCGGCGGTCCGTCGCCGACCGCGACCACACCCAAGATCGTGCACAACCCGCGGGCGCTGACGGTGTCCGACCGGGGCGTCGTCGTCGAAGTGCGGGTGGGCCAGTCATTCACGGTGAGCCTGGGGAGCCCGGGTGACTCGTCATGGCAGCTCCCGACCGTGACCGGCGACGCGGTCACCCGCGTGAGTACCTCGGGCGGTTACCCGGCCGGTGGTCCCGCGCAAGCGACTTTCCTGGCCACCCGGCCCGGCGCCGCCACTCTGACGGCCGGCACGGATATCGCCTGCAGGCACGCCACCCCGCCATGCGAGGTCGCACAACAACAGTGGCAGGTGACCGTGACCGTCATCTGAGCTGTGCCTGCGCGCGACTACGACCGTCCTGGTCGTAGGGGTCTGGTCCGGGACACGACCATCAGCGCTGCCACCACTGCGGCGATGCTGCCGGAGATGAGCAGCGGGAGTGTGCCGTCGCTGCCCCAGGCCAGACCGGCCCAGATGCCGGCGAGGAGGATGGCAGCGCCGGTGGCGCCTTGGTAGATGCCTTGGCCGCTGCCCTGGCTTTCGGCGGGGACGAGGGTGGAGATCCAGGCTTTGCCGACGCCTTCGGTGCAGGCGTTGAAGCCGCCGTAGAGCACCAGCACGGTGATTGCGATCGGGAGCGTGTGCGCGAAGGCGAGGCCGAGGTAGCCGAGGGCGAAGAATCCCAGCCCGAGGGCGTTGCTGCGGGGTGGTGCGGTCGTGTCATGCCGCAGCGCACCGCCGCGACCACCACCCCAACCTTGATCACGGGCATCGTGGTCGCCCTTACCTCCACTTTCGCTGGCTCGGCGAGCAAGATGTCCTGATGGCAGGCAGAGACCGAAAACGGACGACACTGCAGACCACGGCTCCGGCCGACGACACTCCCGACCTGAACATCACCAGCGTCAACAAGCCCGAACACCTTACGGGATTAAAATCCGAAAACCGTTTCTGACAACCGAAAACCCCTCACTCGCATTGAGGTCGAGGGGCCACTACGCGCACAAAGACACAGGTCAGCGTACAAAAATCGAATCCTCGGTGGAGCTAAAGGGACTCGAACCCCTGACTCCCTCACTGTCAATGAGGAGAACGTGACTCTCTGTCTCCAGGTCAGCGGTAGCAGGCAGAGAATCCGCCGGTCAAACGTTGCCGTTCAGGGACTGTGCAGCCCCAGCGACCATTTCCTGACGGGATGAGACCGCGATCAATGTTCCGGCCTGGACCCAGCGCAGGATTGATACGAGGGTGCTGGCCCGGATGGCCACACATCCCGCGGTCGAAGCACCGTCGCTGACATGCAGGAAGAAGACGCTGCCGGCACCGGGCACGCGCCGCGTGTTCACGCCAATGACCAGCGCATAGTCATATACGGCGCCCGTATTCCACAGGTTCTCCGACGCCTGCTCGTTAAACGGGCACGTGCCGCGAGCGCATCGTTGATGAGTGTTGTAGTCGGGGCTGTTGACGTCGCCGACCCGCAGTCCGAGGTATCGACGTGCAGGTACGACACACCCGCCCGGGGTCAGGCTGCCGCCAAAACGCACTCGTCAACGAGAACACGCCCGCAGGAGTCGCCGTACGAGGACTCCCCATAGGAAGTGGAGATGTCTGGGGAACCGACCTTCGCCGCGACACCATCGATCACCGGCGCCCGGTCCTCTCCCGACTTCTGCCAGGTCTCGTGATCCTCACCATGGCAAGTTGCCCCAGGCATGGGCGGATTTCCGGCTCTCACTCGTCTGTTGGCGTACCGGAAGACGAGCTCACGCACGGATGTCGCGCTGGCCGCGGCCGCTCTTACGGCCCGGCCGTTGCGTGGTTTCGGGACGGCCAAGTCTGATGTTTCCCATGCTGCACAGGGGTTTTCGCGCCTTCGTGATCTCGGGCGCCGGTTGCGGTAACACGCTTCGCGGTGCTGGAGTGGGGACGTTCCGGAGGGGAGTAGCCCCACGCGGCCCGCTGATCGACATGCTGAACACCCGCTGGGGGTGCCGGTCGCGGGGCCCGCCTGAAGGCGGGTGGGCGAGACCTTCGGTCCCGAATCGATGGCTCTGTTGACGCAAAGGGTCGCCGTCGCGCGGGATCGAGGTTCCCTCCTTGGTCCCGCGCCGACTGCGGTATGGGACGAGGACGGGTTGCCGTGTGGCATTTCGTGTTACTGGTCGTGTGTGCAGCGGCGATCTACTTTTCCTGTGAGTGGTTCGTCAACGCAGTGGAGTGGCTGGGCCAGCGGCTGAACGTCGGCCGGATGGCCGTCGGCACCGTGCTGGCCGCGTTCGGCACCGCCCTTCCCGAATCGGTGGTCACACTGGTCGCGGTCACCACCGGCGGCACAACGCAGTCCCGCGACATCGGAGTAGGCGCCGCCCTCGGCGGCCCCCTCGCGCTGGCCACGATCGCCTACGGCATCACCGGTTTCGCGCTGCTGGCCCGACGCCCCAAGATCGCGGCACAGGCCCTGATCACCGCAGGCGGCAGCAACCCGCAACCGGAGGCCCCGCGGCAAACCGAGGTAACCGGGCCCGAAGATACGCACAGGCTGGTGAAAGACCAGCGCTGGTTTCTCGCGGTGTTCACGGTCAAGATCGGGCTCGGTCTGGTCGCGTTCACCATCAAACCGTGGCTGGGGCTGCTGTTCTTCGCCACCTACGCCGTCTACTTCTGGCGCGAGATCCGCAGCGGCGCCGGTGAGCAGAGCGAGAACGAGTGGCTGGCACCGTTGAAGATCCAGCCCCACCGCACATCGCCGGCGACCTGGGCCGTGGTGGCCCAGACGCTGGCCACCCTGGCAGTGATCTTCCTGGCCTCGCAACTGTTCGTGCACCAACTCGACGCGATCGGCCCGATGCTGGGCCTGGCCGGCGCAGTGACCGCGCTGCTGCTCTCCCCGATCGCCACCGAACTGCCCGAGATCATGAACGCGATCATCTGGGTCCGCCAGGGCAAAACCAGCCTCGCGCTGGCCAACATCTCCGGCGCCATGATGATCCAGGCCACCGTGCCCAGCGGACTCGGCCTGCTGTTCACCCCGTGGCGCTTCGACAGCGCCCTGCTCTGGGCCGGGATCGTCACCATGATCGCCATCACCTACCTGCTGGCCACCATGCGCGCCCACAAAC
>NZ_VJWX01000049.1 GCF_007713715.1 Amycolatopsis rhizosphaerae | reverse complement strand
GTTCCGCCCCGTTCCGCCGGCCTCAGAGGCCGCCGAGCGCTCCCTGCAGGATCGACGGGATCGCACCGGCCCACGCGGAACTGACCAGTCCGGCCGCCCCGGCGCCGAGCAGTGCGCCGGATTCGTTGAAAGCGTTGACATAGTCGGCACCGGTGGGGTGTGCCGGGACGACCACCGGAGCGGTCAGGCCCTGAGCGGAGGCGACACCACCGGCAAGGCCGAGCACGCCCAGAGAGAGCGCGAAGACGGCGGCGACGCGAGTCAGGCTCTTGCGCATGGGAACTGGTTCTCCTTCTTGTCGCGACTGGGTTACCAAGATACGGCGCGAAACGAATTCCGATAGATCATGTCATCGAAACCGTGTTCAGCCGGTGTTTCCGGGATTTCGTGCCTCCCGGATGATCAATTTAGCGGCGGCTGTGAATTATTTTCCACCGACCTTCACCCATCGTGTTTCACCTGATCGCGAGCTTCCGCGGAGAGTGATAAAACCGTTGACTCGAGCCCTGTTTTCGACCAGGGAAAAGTACGCGCACCACCTGCCCGGTGCGCGTGACCCGAATATTCCGTTCTTTTCGACGCTCCGGCTACCCGGGCCGCCTGCTGCACCGTCGCAGACTTCGCAAGGGGAGAAGGGGGTAGATCGGGCGAAAGCGCCTGATCGTGTGACAGCCGAGTGGTGGCGTGGCGCGGCCCGAACCGGCCCGTCCGATTCGCCCCACTCGCTAGGGTGGGAAACGTGAGTGACGGCCAGCAGTTCCAGTCATCCGGCGAAGCCCCCGCGAGCGACGCGTTCGTGCCGCGCGGGCTGCGGGTCGCGGCGGCCTTCGCCTGGCGTTTCCTGCTGGTGATCGCCGCCCTCTACGTGGTCATCTGGTTGGTCGCCCGCCTGTCGGTCGTGGTCGTTCCAGTTTCCGTCGCCCTGTTGCTGTCGGCGCTGCTCGCACCGGCCGTGGGACACCTGGTGAACGTCAAGGTCCCCCGGGGGCTGGCCACCGCGATCGTCCTGGTCGGCGGCCTCGCCGTACTGGGCGGGCTGCTCGCCTTCGTCGTCATCCAGTTCACCGACGGCCTGCCGCAACTGCAGAAGCAGGTCAACACCAGCCTCTCGCAGGTGCGGGACTGGCTGATCAACGACCTGCACCTGCGCCAGGAGCAGATCCAGCAGTTCATCGACAACTCGATCAGCTTCCTGCAGAACAACCAGGCGGCCATCACCACGAACGCGCTGACCACGGCGAGCACGGTGGGGGAGATCCTCACCGGTTTCCTGCTCACGCTGTTCATCACGATCTTCTTCCTCGCCAGCGGTGAACGGATCTGGCAGTTCCTGATCCTCGGCGTGCCCCGGCCGGTGCGAGCCCGCGTCGACGTGGCGGGGCGGCGCGGCTTCGCGTCGCTGGTCAGTTACGTCCGCGCCACGGCGGCGGTGGCCGTGGTGGACGCGCTGGGTATCGGCATCGGGCTGTGGATCGTGCGGGTCCCGCTGGTGATTCCGCTGGCCACGCTGGTCTTCCTGAGCGCGTTCGTGCCGATCCTCGGCGCGGTCCTCGCCGGTGCGGTGGCGGTGCTGGTGGCGCTGGTGACCAACGGATTCGTCACCGCGCTGATCGTGCTCGGCATAGTCATACTGGTGATGCAGCTGGAAAGCCACATCCTCCAGCCACTGCTGCTGGGCCGTGCGGTGAAGCTGCACCCGCTCGCGGTGGTCCTGTCGATCGCCGCGGGCTTCGTGGTCGGCGGTATCGCGGGCGCGCTGCTCGCGGTGCCCCTGCTGGCGGTGCTCAACGCCGGGATCCGGTCGCTGATCCACGAGAAGAACCCGCATCCCGAGGACATCGACGTCCTGCACGACCAGGAGGCACTTCCCGGCGGCGCGGTGCAGGTGGACGAGTCCGAAGTCGGATGAGCCGCCGGTTCGGTCCCACCGAGGTCGAACCCGCCGCCCCGCTGTGGTGGGGCGGTATCGGGCTGCGGATCCTGACCCTCCTGTTCGCGCTCGGCGCGGCGCTCGTGCACGCGCGGGACTACCAGCGCCCCGGCCTGGCCTGGACGGTGTTGGGCGGGATGGCGCTGTGGACGCTGTCGACCAGCCTCGTCTACGCCAGGGAGGCGCTGCGCTGGCGCCTGTCCTGGTTCACGGTGCTCGACCTGGTGATCACCTGCGGGCTCATGCTCACCTCGCCGTGGATCCTCACCCCCGCGCAGCTGTCCGGAATCGATCCGCTGATCACGACGGTCTGGGTGGCCGGGGTACCGGTCGCGGTGGGCACCCGGTTCGGCGGGTTCGGGGGTGTGCTGGCGGGCGCGGTGGTCGGTGCGGCGACCGCCCTCGCCCGGCAGGCGTTCACCCTGGACGTGGCGCGCGATGGGGTCCTGCTGATGGCCACCGGCCTGTTGATCGGCATGAGCGCGACCACGGCACGCAAGTCCGCCGCGGCACTGGCCCGGGCCTGGCGCACCGAGGTGGCCAACGCCGAACGGGAGCGGCTGGCCCGCTCGATCCACGACAGCGTGCTGCAGGTGCTCGCCCGGGTCCGCCGCCGTGGTGCCGAACTCGGCGGTGAGGCCGCCGAGTTGGCGGAACTGGCCGGTGAGCAGGAGATCGCGCTGCGCGCGCTGGTCACCACCGAACCGACGGGGCCGACCACCGGGGAAGCCGATCTCCGGGCCGCCCTGCAGTTGCTCGCCTCGTCACGCGTGCAGGTGGCGGCACCGGCCGGTGAGGTCAGACTGCCCGCGCAGGTCACCTCCGAGCTCGTCGCCGTCGTCCGGGAGGCGCTGACGAACGTGGACAAGCACGCGGGCCCCGAGGCGAAGGCCTGGGTGCTGCTGGAGGACCTGTCCGCCGAGGTGGTGATCACCGTGCGGGACGACGGCCGCGGGATTCCGGAAGGCAGGCTCGCCGACGCCGAATCGAAGGGCCATCTGGGGGTGGCGCGGTCGATGCGCGGGCGGGTGACCGATCTTGGTGGCACGATCGCCCTGGACACCGCACCCGGCCGCGGAACCGAGTGGGAGTTGCGGGTACCCAAGCCTGGGAGGGGCAGATGATTTCGGTGATGGTCGTCGACGATCACCCGATCTGGCGGGACGGGGTGGCCCGTGACCTCACCGAAAACGGGTTCGACGTGCGCGCGACCGCGCCGGACGCGGACGCGGCAGTGCGGATAGCCACCGCGGTGCGCCCCGACGTGGTGCTCATGGACCTGAATCTGGGAGGCACCTCGGGCGTGAACGCGACCCGGGAGATCACCACCGTGCTCCCGCACACGCGCGTACTGGTGCTCTCGGCGAGCGGCGAGCACAGTGACGTGCTGGAGGCGGTGAAGGCCGGGGCATCCGGCTACCTGGTGAAATCGGCCTCGGCGCGGGAACTGGTCGAAGCCGTGCGGCGGACCGCGCAGGGGGACACCGTGTTCACCCCCGGCCTGGCCGGCCTGGTGCTGGGCGAATACCGGCGCATGGCCGACGCGCCGGGGAGCGGCTCGACGCCCCCCCGGTTGACCGAACGGGAAACGGACGTGCTGCGGCTGGTCGCCAAGGGACTCACCGCGCGGCAGATCGCGGAACGGCTCGTCCTGTCGCACCGGACCGTGGAAAACCACGTCCAGTCCACCCTGCGCAAGCTCCAACTCCACAACCGTGTCGAACTGGCGCGCTACGCCATCGAGCACGGGCTCGACGGAGAGTAGGGGTTTTTCCCGGATCCCCTCGGCGGTGGCCGCTTCTACGCTTTCGGCATGGCTGAAGACACCGGGACGAAACCGCTCGCCCCCCGCGACCTCCGCGTGTCGGACGACGAGCGAGAACACGTGATCGGGGTACTGCAGAAGGCCATCGGCCGGGGGCTGCTCGACCTGGACGAGTTCACCGAACGCACCGACGTCGCGCTCGCCGCCTCGACCCGGGGCGAGCTGAACCGCGTGCTCGCGGACATTCCCGGCCTGGTCAACCACGAGATACCCGTGCCGGACGGCGCGATCCGGCGGACCGGCCCCCGGCTCGAACTGACCGCTAAGTACTCGTCCCTGGTCCGCAGGGGGGCCTGGATCGTGCCGCCCGAACTCGTGGTCCGCACCAAGTACGGATCCACGAAGCTCGACTTCTCCGAGGCCCAGATCGGCGGCTCCGTGGTATACGTCGAGCTGGACTGCAAATGGGGCTCGGTCGAGGTGGTCATCCCCGAGCACGCCTCGATCGACCTCAACGCGATCACCGACCTGAAGTACACCTCGCTGCACGACAGGACCGGCGCGGACGGCCGTGCCGGCTCACCCCGGTTGGTGTTTTCCGGGCGGGTACACGGAGGTTCGCTGTCCATCCGCTACCCGCGCCGCGTTTTACGTTTCTAGTTTTCGCGGGCGCCTTCCCTGGCGGCGGCGGGATCGGGTGCGGCCAGTGCCGCGGCGGCCGCGGCCTCGCACTGCGCGAGGGTGGTCGCGGCCAGCCCCGCACCGACCACGCGGATCGCGGCCGCGTTCATGGACAGGCTGGTCACCCCGAGCCCGGTGAGGACTCGGGCGAGGAGCGGGTCGGCGGCGGCCTCGCCGCAGACGCCCACGGCTTTGCCCGTCGCACGGCCCGCGTCGCCGACCAGCTTGATCAGCCGGAGCAGTGCGGGCTGCCAGGGATCGTTCAGCTTAGCCACGGCACCGAGCTGCCTGTCGGCGGCGAAGGTGTACTGGGCCAGGTCGTTCGTGCCGATCGAGACGAAGTCGACGGCCTCCAGGATCTCACGGGCCGACAACGCCGCGGCCGGAATCTCGATCATCACTCCGGCGCGGGCGATTCCGGCGGCGCGCACCCGCTCGGCGAACCAGGCCGCCTCCTCCGCCGTGGCCACCATCGGGGCCATCACGGAGACCTCGGCGCCGGATTCCGCCGCCGCTCCCGCGATGGCCTCGAGTTGGCGGTCCAGCACGTCGCGCCGGTCGAAGGCGACCCGGAGTCCACGCACACCGAGCGCGGGGTTCGGTTCCTCCTCCGGCGACAGGAAGGCCAACGGCTTGTCCGCGCCCGCGTCGAGCGTGCGCACGATGACCTGTTTCCCGGCGAACGGCGCGAGGACGGCGGCATAGGCGGCACGCTGCTCGTCCACGGAAGGCTCGGAGGGGGCGTCGAGGTAGCAGAACTCGGTACGGAACAAGCCGACGCCTTCGGCACCGGCGTCGGCCGCCGCACGCGCGTCCGCCGGTGAGCCCACGTTGCCGAGCACCTTCACCCGATGCCCGTCCGAGGTGGTGCCCACCCCGTTCCACTCGGCGGGGCCCGCGACGACGGCGGTGAACACCGGGGCGTCCGGATCGACGACCTCGACCTGGCCGGTGTCGCCGTCGACGAGCAGCGCCTTCGCGTCGGTGACGAGCAGGCCGCGTACCGCGACCACCGCGGGAATCCCCAGCGCACGGGCCAGAATGGCGGTGTGGCTGGTCGGCCCGCCTTCCTCGGTGACGAGGGCGAGCACCCGCTCGCGGTCGAGCCCGGCGGTGTCGGCCGGGGCGAGGTCGCGGGCGACCAGCACGCTCGGCGAGGTCAGCTCCGGCACCCCGGGCGGCTCGACCCCGAGCAGCTCGGCGACCACCCGGTCACGCACGTCCTCGATGTCGCGCACGCGTTCGGCCAGGTAGCCCCCGGCAGCCGCAAGCGTTTGCGCGAAGACGTTGGCGGACTCGTAGACCGCTCGCGCGGCCGGTTTGCCCTCCCGGAGCACGAGCCGTTCGGCCTCGCCGACCAGCGCCGGGTCGGCCGCCATGGCGGCGGTGGTGAGCAGGATGGTGGAGGCCTCGCCGGAAGCCTTTTCGGACAGCGCCTCGAGCCGCGCGGCGACGGCCCGGGTGGCCGGCGCGATACGGGCGGCATCGGCCTGGGGATCTTCGGGCTTCGGCGTGCTCGGCGGTTCCCCGAGCGGCTCGGCCACCCGGACGACGGGACCGCTGGCCCGGCCCGGGCTCACCGCGACTCCGGACAGCCTTGTTTCCGACATGGTCTAGACCATACCTTTCCGCGTGAGCCTCGGACACCCCCTTCCTACGCCTGTTCCGGCACCTCCGCCGCGGACGGGTAGGACGGCTGGGCACCCCGCCGGGTCACCGAGATCGCCGCGACCCGCACCGCCCGGCGGGCGGCCGCTTCGAGGGAAGCACCGGCGGCGAGGGAGGCTGCGAGAGCCCCGGTGAACGCGTCGCCCGCGCCAGTGCTGTCGACGGCCTCGACCTTCGGGGAGGCCACCTCCGTGGTGCCCTGCCGGGTGACCACCAGCGCCCCGCGGGCCCCCAGGGTCACCACCGCGGAACGGGGTCCGAGACCGAGCAGCTTCTCCGGCTCGACGCCGGTACCGAGCAGCCAGGCCGCTTCGTGCTCGTTCACCAGCAGGACGTCGAGCGCGGCGAGAGTGGCGGGCGAGACCTCCGCCGCGGGCGACAGATTGAGCAGGGGCCGCGCACCCGCCTCGGCGGCCGCGGCCACGGCGCGCTCCACGGTGGGCAGCGGGATCTCCATCGAAGCAACCATGATCTTGACCCCGGCCAGCGCCCCGTCGAGATCCGCGGGTTCGAGGGCGTGGTTCGCACCGGGGGACACCAGGATGGAGTTCTCGCCGTCGGGCGTGACGGTGATGTAGGCGATGCCCGTCGGCCGGGCCACGGCCTTGACCAGGTCCGTGTGCACCCCGGCGGACCGCAGGGACTCGGTGAGGACCGCGCCATAGGGGTCCTGCCCGATCGCGCCGAGCAGTGCGACGTCCGCGCCGAGCCGGGCGGCGGCGACGGCCGTGTTGGCCCCCTTCCCACCGGGCGAGATCGTGGTGTCGCCGCCGAGCACGGTCTCCCCGGGACCGGGGCGGCGTTCGGCCGGGACCACCAGGTCGGCGTTCGCCGAGCCGACCACGAGCACGTCATGAGTCATGCCCACAGTCTCCCCCAACGGCCAACGTGAAAGACGTTTGTAACTTATTGCCCACCTGGAGCGACATGAGGATGAGTGTCCGACGACGTTCACCCGAATGGGGGAACTTCGTCCTCCGGGCGTCCCGTCACAGGGAAGCCGGCCTCTTCTATAACTGTCCGAACCCGGATGCGCACCGGGGGAAGGGCATCGGGTCGCCGGTACCGATCGCGTAGCCCCCCGAGCGATCGGTACCGGCGGCGCCCGCCCAGGCTGCCTTCACCGGCGCCCGTGTGCAGCGTTGGACCACCAAGCTTGGTCACTTCTTTCCCGAAACGGCCGGTGTGACCTTTTAGAATGCCTGAATGGACAAGCCAGCGCGCCGGGGCCGCGTGCGCGTGGCGACCGACCAGGACATCCGGCGGACCGCCCGGAGACTCCTGGTCGAGCGCGGACCAGAAGCCGTCACCCTGCGGGCGATCGCTCGCGAGCTCGGCATCACCGCCCCCGCCCTGTACCGGTACTACGGATCCCGCGACGATCTGATCGAGCATCTCCGGCTCGACGTCATCGCCGATCTGGCGGCCCAGCTCAGCGAGGAGATCGGCACACTGCCCGGCGACGGGGCCGAACAGCTGTTCGCCATCTGCCGCGGCTTCCGCCGCTGGGCGCTGACGCACACGAAGGAGTTCACCCTCGTGTTCGCCTCACCCACCGGCGAGGTCGGACCCCACTCCCCGCACAGCGTCGCCACGCTCAACCGGGCCGACGAGCCGTTCGGGCGGATCTTCCTGATGGCCGCGGGCCAGATACTGGCCAACCACAAGCTCACGCTCCCGCCGGTGGAGCGGATCCCGCCGGAACTGCGCGACGACCTGGCCACTTTCCAGGACAACCTGTTGTCGGTACTGCGCGAAACCGGCCTCGAATTCCCGCCCGACAACCTCGACCTGGGCACCACCTACGTGATGATCCAGTTCTGGGCCCGCCTGTACGGGCACATCACGCTCGAGGTGTTCGGCAACTACCCGATCCCGATGACCAAACCGGACGCCGTCTTCGACGCCCTCCTGGCCGATCTCGCCAGGGAGATCGGCCTGGAGAGCACCTAGAGCACGACGTTGACCAGGCGGCCCGGCACGACGATCACCTTGCGGGGCGTCTTGTCGCCGACCAGTGCGGCCACCTTCTCGTCGGCCAGCGCCGCGGCCTTGACCACGTCGGTGCCGGCGTCGGCGGCGACCGTGATGCGCGAACGAACCTTGCCGTTGACCTGGATCGGGTACTCGACCGAGTCCTCCACCAGATACTTCTCGTCCGCCACCGGGAACGGCCCGTGCACCAGCGAGCCGGTGTGCCCCAGCCGGTGCCACAGTTCTTCGGCGATGTGGGGGCACAGCGGCGCCAGCATCAGCACCAGTGGCTCCACCAGTTCGCGCGGAGTGGCCTCGGCCGAGCCGTACACCTTGGTCACGTGGTTGTTCAGTTCGATCAGCTTCGCGCCCGCGGTGTTGAACCGCATCTCCGCGTAGTCCTCGCGGACCCCGGCAATGGTCTTGTGCAACTGCTTGCGGTCCGCCGTCGTCGCGTCCACATCGGACACACGCGGGCCGCCGGTCTGCTCGTCGACCACCAGCCGCCACAACCGCTGCAGGAAGCGATGGGCACCGACCACGTCCTTGGTCGACCACGGACGAGAGACGTCCAGCGGCCCCATGGCCATCTCGTAGAACCGGAAGGTGTCCGCCCCGTAGTCCGACGCCATCTGGTCGGGGGTGACCACGTTCTTCAGGCTCTTGCCCATCTTGCCGTATTCCTGCTTGACCTCCTCGCCGTGGAAGAAGAACTTGCCGTCCTTCTCCTCGACCTCCTCGGCAGGAACGTAGAAACCGCGGGCATCGGTGTAGGCGTAGGCCTGGATGTAGCCCTGGTTGAACAGGCGCCGGTACGGCTCCTCCGAGGAGACGTGCCCCAGGTCGTAGAGCACCTTCTGCCAGAACCGCGAGTACAACAGGTGCAGCACGGCGTGCTCGACGCCGCCGACGTACAGGTCGACGCCGCCCGGGTCGTTCGCGCCGTGCTCGGCGGGCCGCGGGCCCAGCCAGTACCGCTCGTTGACCGGGTCGACGAACCGCTCGCTGTTGTCCGGGTCCACATACCGCAGCTGGTACCAGCACGAACCGGCCCAGTTCGGCATGGTGTTGGTGTCGCGCCGGTAGGTCTTCGGCCCGTCACCCAGGTCGAGGGTGACCTCGACCCAGTCCGTCGCGCGCGACAGCGGCGGCGAAGGCTCGGCGTTGGCGTCGTCCGGGTCGAAGGTCCTGGGGGAGTAGTCGTCGACCTCGGGCAGCTCGATCGGCAGCATGCTCTCCGGCAGGGCGTGCGCGACGCCGTTCTCGTCGTAGACGACCGGGAACGGCTCGCCCCAGTAACGCTGCCGCGAGAACAGCCAGTCCCGCAGCTTGTACTGGACGGTGCCCTCGCCGTGGCCGTGCTCGGACAGCCACGCGATGATCGTCTTCTTGGCCTCGTCGACGTTCATCCCGTCCAGGAAGCCCGAGTTGATCGCCGGGCCCTCGCCGGTGTACGCCTCGCCGTCGAAACCTTCGCTCGGCTGGACGGTCCGGATGATCTCCAGGTGGAACTTCGTCGCGAAGTCCCAGTCACGCTGGTCCTGGCCGGGCACCGCCATGATCGCGCCCGTGCCGTAGCCCATCAGCACGTAGTCGGCGACGAAGACCGGGATCTGCTTGCCGTTGACCGGGTTCACCGCGAACGCGCCGGTGAACACGCCGGTCTTGTCCTTGCTCTCCTGCCGGTCCAGCTCGGACTTGCGCGAGGCGGCCAGCCGGTAGGCGTCGACCGCCTCGGCCGGGGTCGCCGCGCCGGCGGTCCAGACCTCGTCGACCCCCTCCGGCCACGCCTCCGCGGTCAGCTTGTCGACCAGCGGATGCTCGGGTGCCAGCACCACGTAGGTGGCGCCGAACAGCGTGTCGGGGCGGGTGGTGAACACCTCGATCGACTCGGCCCCGGCGGCGAAGGACACCCGCGCACCCTGCGACCGGCCGATCCAGTTGCGCTGCATGGACTTGACCTTCTCCGGCCAGTCCAGCCGGTCCAGGTCGTCCACCAGCCGGTCGGCGTAGGCGGTGATGCGCATCATCCACTGGCGCAGGTTCCGCCGGAACACCGGGAAGTTCCCGCGCTCGCTGCGGCCGTCCGCAGTGACCTCCTCGTTGGACAGCACCGTGCCGAGGCCGGGGCACCAGTTGACCGGCGCCTCCGACAGGTAGGCCAGGCGGTGCTCGTCCAGGACCGCCTGCCGCTCGGCGGTGCTCAGCTCGCCCCAGCCGCGGCCGTCCGGGGTCGTGCGCGCGCCCTCGGCGTACGCGGCCTCCAGCTCGGCGATCGGGCGGGCCTTGCCCTGCTCCTCGTCGTAGTAGGAGTTGTAGATCTGCAGGAAGATCCACTGCGTCCAGCGGTAGTACTCCGGATCGATGGTGGAGATCCGGCGCCGTTCGTCGTGGCCGAGCCCCAGCCTGCGAATCTGCCGCAGGTAGGTCTCGATGTTCTCCTCGGTGGTCTTGCGGGGGTGCTGCCCGGTCTGCACCGCGTACTGCTCGGCGGGCAGGCCGAAGGCGTCGAAGCCCATGGTGTGCAGGACGTTGCGCCCGATCATGCGGTGGTACCGGGCGAAGACGTCGGTGCCGATGAAGCCCAGCGGGTGGCCGACGTGCAGGCCCGCGCCCGACGGGTACGGGAACATGTCCTGCACGAACAGCTTGTCCGAGGGGACGTCCTCTCCGGCGAGCGAGCCCTCGGGATTCGGCGCGTGGTAGGTGCCGTGCTCGGCCCAGAACTGCTGCCAACGCAGCTCGATCCGGCCTGCCAGCTCCGCGTTGTACCGGTGCCCGGGAATTTCCTCGCTTGCCTCGCTCACACCACTCATGGTAGGCGGCTGGTCGACCGTGTTTACGCGCGGCCGGACCATGGCCTGCGGCACACCTGACCAGGGCAGGCGGCGCGGCGGGAGGAAACCCGCTTATTCTTGCTCCGTGTTCTTCCTCGCGCTGATTCCCATGCTGCTCGGTGTCGTCGTCGGCTGGGGCGGTCTCCTCGGCTGGCGCGAGAAGCTGCCGCGTGACCGGGGCGCGGGGGTGCGGACCGCGGCCACGCTGCGGTCCGACGAAGCGTTCCGCATCGGCAACAAGGTGGCGGGCCTGCCCACCGTGGTGGGTGGCGTCGCCGGCCTGCTGGCCGGAGTCGCCGGGCTGGTCATGCCCACCACCACGGGTCTCGTGATCGCCACCCTGGTCGGTCTGGTTGGCATGTTCGCGCTGGTGCTCGCCGGCGGCCTGCTGGGCCACCGCGCCGCGCTCGCCGTGCCCGCCCCGGCGCCCTCGGCTCCCTCGGCCTGCGCGGGCTGCGCCTGCGGCGGTTGCTCCGCGCTGCAGCGCGCCTGAAACCTCAGTTTCGCTGAAGATCCCCCGGATGGGTGGCCAGCAGCGCGGTCGGGACGCCCTGCCTGCGCAGCACCTGTCCCCACAGATCGCGGTCCGGCGTGGCCAGCACATCGCTCGGCAATGCGGGCACGATCAGCCAGTCACCCCGCTCGATCTCACCCGCGAGCTGGCCGGAGTCCCAGCCCGCGTACCCGGCGAACACGCGTAGCCCCCGCACCTTCGGCACCAGCAGGTCCGGATCGGCATCGAGGTCGACCAGCGCCACCGGGCCACGCACACCGATCAGCCCCGGCACCTTCGCCGCGGTCTCCCCGGCACGCAGCGCGGCCAGGCACAACGCGGTCTTCTTCTCCACCGGACCACCGACGAACACCGACTGCGGTTCGACCACATGTCTGCCCCAACTGGGCAGCACGTCGTCCACCGGCACCTCGCTCGGCCGGTTGAGGACCACACCGAGGGTGCCCTCCTGGCGGTGGTCGATGACGAAGACCACCGTCCGGCGGAAATTGGGATCGAACATCGTAGGGGCGGCGACCAGGAGCGAGCCCGGTTCAACCTCGGCGTCCGCTGGCACAAGGCCATGATCGCACCTGCCGCTGCCTCTGTTCGAGCCCCGCGGGAACAACGAGTGCGTACGACCCGTTGTACGGGGTGGCCGGCGCACTCCGTGTCCCCCGGGCTCACTTGAGAACAGCCTTTGTGGAATACCGTTCGGCTGGAGCCACACTGCGCCACGCCGCCGAGAGGCGACCAAGTGCGCCGGCCCTTCATTCGTCCGTTTCGTCGCCAACGCCGCCCCCGAGGGCGCCGTAAGCTTTCGTGGTGTGACGGCGAGCGCGCAGATCCAGCAGGTGAAACCGGGCGCTCGTGCCTTCTTCGGCATACCGGGCTTCCGCCGGCTGCTCTTCACCCGCTTCGCCGCCCAGTGGTCCGACGGGGTGTTCCGCGCCGGGCTGGCCGGGGCGGTGCTGTTCAATCCCGAACGCGGGGCCGACCCGCTGACCATCGCCGGCGGTTTCGCCGTGCTGCTGCTCCCGTACTCGGTGATCGGCCCGTTCGCCGGGGCCCTGTTGGACCGCTGGGACCGCCGCCGCGTGCTCGTGCTCGCCAACCTGCTGCGGGGTGTCGCGGTGGTCGCCACCGCGACGGCGGTGGGTTTCGGCCTCGCCGGCCCGGTCCTGTTCGTGCTCGCCCTGCTGGTCGAGGGCATCTCCCGGTTCGTCGGTTCCGGTATGTCGGCGTCACTTCCCCACGTGGTCCGCCCGGAAACGATCGTGGCGGGCAATGCGCTCGCGGCCACCCTCGGTTCGATGGTCGCGGTGGTCGGCGGGGCCTGTGCCATCGGCCTGCGGGCGGCGCTCGGCACGGGGAACACCGGGTCGGCCTGGACGACCTCCATCGCAATCCTCGGATCGGCCCTCGCCGCGCTGATCGCCGCCCGCTTCGCGCGCGGCAAACTCGGCCCGGACCTGGTCGACGAACCGTCCGACGCACTGGTGGCGGTGGCGCACGGGCTGGCGGACGGGGGCAGAGCCGCACTCTCCGCTCCCACCGTGACCGCAGGGTTCGTCGCCCTGTTCGCCCACCGGGCGTCCTACGGCATTTCGTTGCTGCTGACCGTGCTCCTGATGCGGTTCTCCTTCCACGACGCGGGCCCGCTCAAGTCGGGACTGCCCGGTCTCGGGCAGATGGCCGGGATGGCGGGCGCCGGGATCCTCCTCGCCGGGTTCCTCACGCCGAGACTGGTGCAGCGGTTCGGCAGGCACCGGGTGGTGTTCGGCTCGCTGCTGCTGGCCGCGCTCGCGCAGGCCGGGCTGGGCCTGCCGATGCTGCTGCCGACCGTGCTGCTGGCGTCGTTCTGCATCACCGCCGCCGGCCAGGTGCTCAAACTGTGCGTGGATTCCGCCGTGCAAAGCGACATCGGGGACGAAGCCCGCGGACGGGTGTTCGCGCTCTACGACACGCTGTTCAACATCACCCAGGTGGTGGCGGTCGCCGCCGCGGCCGCGATCACCCCGCTGGACGGCCACTCGATCCCGCTGCTGCTGGCCGCCACGGCGATCTACCTCCTCGGCGGGCTCGGCTACTTCCTTGCCATTCGGCGAAATCCGGGGATCTGAGATCACGTTCTCGCTTAGAGTAAGCGTGATGGAACGAACGGCCGGACAACCGCTCTCCGTGACCTTCCGGCACGCACGAGTGGTAGACACCCAGCAAGCGGGCGCACCACCGGTCGTGGACCGGCCGCCCTTGTCCGAGGACGAAATCCCACAGGTACTCCGCTACCTCGAACGCCAGCCCGCCGTGCTGGTCGGCAGCGGGTTCGGCCCGGACATCTTCACCGGCGGCGCCGAGGCCGACGTGCCCGAGAGCTATCACACCGACGGCACCTGGATCTGGCATGCCGCGGTGTCCCACTACCTGCGCAAGTACGGCACGCCACCGGAACCCGCCTTCGTCGAGCACATGCGGCAGCGCGGGTTCCACCCGCCCTACGTGGACAAGCTGGTGCGCCGCACCGCCGCCGCGGACCTGCTCGGCCGTCCCCGGCCCCCGGCCGAGGCGAGGGACATCGGACCGACCAGCGCCGATGTCGCCGCCGCACTGGAGACCCAGCCCGATCCGAAGCTGGAGGACCCCGCCGTCCTGGTCGTGCTGGCCCAGCGGCTCGGCGAGCAGGGCGTCTGGCCGGAGGCCTACCGGATCGCGGCGCGCGGGGACTGCGCGTGGTGTCTCAACGCGACCGAACAGGGCTGGGAGGTGGCCTGGCACGAGAACGGCGATCCCGTCGAGCCCCGCTACTTCGAGCGGGCCGAAGACGCCGCGCAGTACCTGCTGGGCACACTCCTGCTGCATCCGGCACGGATCACCGCCGGCCACCGCACCCCCTTGGAAACCGCGGCCGAACTGGCCGACTGGCCCATTCAGCCGACGGAGGGCGAACCGCCGCTGACACTGCTGCGGAACAAGCGGATCGTGCGGCTCGGGGCCGGCACCGTGGTGGTGCGCTTCGGCGGCGACGGCGGAAACCTGGTGCATCACGACGAGACCCGGTTTCCCAGCACCTCCCTGCCGCTCGAACGGGAACGGAACGAACGCAACTTCCGGCTGTGCCGCCCGCTTTCGGTCATCCTCGGCATTGCGGTGCCGTGGGCCGGACTGCCCGGCGGGGCGGTGAGTTACGTCCTGCCCAAGGCGATCAAGGAGCACGTCGCCGACGGCAGTTTGGAGCCCTTGGTCGGCTAGATTTACCGGGTCTTTGACTTAAACGGGGGGATCAGTGCGGTATCGAGTCGAGCTCGCGGACCGGCCGGACGGGCTGTACGGCGTTTGGCGGGGCCGGGTCTACCCAGCACAGCGATCGACGGCGGACGGCACCGTCCTGTTGGTCGCGCTGCCCGGTGAGGAAGCGCCGGAGGACTTCGACACGGAGTGGAACGGCCGCGCGGCCAAGGTGGTGCCGGACGAGCAGGCCGACTCGACGTTCAGCCTGCAGACGCACTGCCTGTTCGACGACGAGCTCTTCCGCATCGCGCCCGACCCGGACCCGAACAGCCTGACCCTGCGCTGGAACGGCCAGGACGAGGCGCGCGCACGCCAGCTCGGCCTGGTCGAGCTGGCGACGACCGCGACCCCGGGCGAGATCAGCGCCCTGTGGCAGGAACGGCACGACTTCCCGGGCGCCACCCGGCCGGAGCCGGGCATCGGCGATCCGGACGAGCTGGTCCGCGCCATCGCCCGCACCGTGCGGTCCATCCTGCCCGAAGGCTGGGAGCGGGTCGCCGCCCAGTTCCGCCAGGTCGGTGACTACGCGGAGATCGAGATCCGCTCGATCAGCGGTGAGCTGTCGGTCTCGCTGCCCGCCCCGCCCCAGCTCGGCCAGCTGTTCGCCCGGCTGCGCTCGGCGATGTACCGGCCGGACACCGGGACCTGGTTCAAGGGCACCCTCACCCTCGAAGCCCCCTCGTCGTTCCTGTTCGACTACGACGCGACGAACGAACCGACCTGGCGGCAGCCGCCCGGTACCGGCAGGCTGACCGCGCGGGCCTACGAAGCGGAGCTCGCGTACTTCCCCCGGCCACGGAAACAGGTGCCCGAGTGGCTCGCGGCCAAGGCCGGGCTGCCGGTGGAGGTCACGTTCCGGAAGGCGGTGCTGCCCGAGAACCGGCAACCGCTGCCCCCGGAGGAGGTCCGCGGCGTGCTGGACTACCTCTACCGGGCGCCGGTGGTGCTCACCCGGCCCGAGCGGCTCTCGGACGCGGTCAACCCGGCGGGCCCCGCGGACGTCCCCGACGCCTTCCACACCGACGGCGTCTGGATCTGGCCCGCCGCGATCCCGCACTACCTGCGGAAATACGGGATCGGACCGGAACCGGAACTCCTGGAGCGGATTCGGGGCATTTCCTTCCGCGTGCCGTATGTGCCGCCGGAGATCCGGGCGGCGGCCGAGGCCGAACTGCTCGGAACGCCCTATCCGCCGACTCCGGAGACGGGCGCGGCGGATTCGGTGACCTTGATCGACCGCGGTGCCGAACCGCCACTGGGCCTGCGCGCCTCCGAGGTGCTGACCGTGCTGCAACGGCGGCTGAACGAGTACGGCATCGCCGAGTCCGCCTACCGGATCGGCGAGCACGCCGAGGGCGTCTGGTCACTCCACCGGACGGAGGCGAGTTGGGAGGTCACCGGCCCGGCAGCCGGTGAACCCGCCGCGTTCGCGCACGTCGAGGAGGCGGCGCGGTTCCTGCTCGGCTCGCTCCTGCTCTACCCCGCCAGGACCCCGGAGCCACAGCCGATGGAATGGCCCGTCGTCCCGCTCCGGGGCGAACCGCCGCTCACCTTCTTCCGGTCCAAGCGGATGATCACCCTGGCCGCCGGGACCACGGTGCTGCGCTTCGGCAACGAGACCGGGAACCTGGTGCACGATCCGGGCACCAGGTTCCCGGAGGCCTCGCTCACCCCCGAACGCGAGCCGCTGCGGCAGACCTACCGGTTGACGCGGGGACTGTCGGCGCTCACTGGGGTGACCCTGTCGTGGGGACCGATGCCGGGCGGCGCGGTCGGCTACCTGTTGCCGCTCGCGATCGCCCAGCATCTGGAGGCGGGAGCACTCGAACGGGTCAGCGACCAGCCTTGATCAGGTCGGTCAGCTCGGCGAAGCCCTTCCGCATCTCGGTACGCAGATCGCCCACCTCGGTCCGGAGGTCGTCCAGCCCGATCCGGAGGTTCGCGATCTCGACGTCGTGACGCGCGAACCCGCCTCGCACCTCCGTCCGCAGCTCCCTCACCTCACCGCGGAGCTTCTTCAGCTCGCGTCCCTGCTCGACCTGGGTCTTGCGCAGCGCGTTGAGGCTTCTCGTGTGGGCCCGCAGCGTGTCCCGCATCTCCGCGACGTCATGTGAACAGGCCGTCGCGAGGTAGCGGGCCACCTGCGCGTCGCTGCGTGCCGCCTGCGCGTTGTCCTCCGCCATGCGCGAATTGTCGCGTGCTTCCTCGGCGAGCTCAAATGCGTCGGCGACGGTCTCTTCGAGGGTCTTCATCCGGTCCTCCAGTTCATCGGTGTGATCGACCATGAACCGACCGTAGAAGACCCCGAAAAGGGCCCTGACCTGCGAACGCGGCCTGTCGCTGCAACGCGGTACACAGTGGTGAGCGGGATGTGGCGGCTACCCGATGCCGTTCTCGTCGGCCCACCGGCGCAGTTCCGCGACCGCTTCTTCGTGGGACAGCGGTCCGCGGTCGAGGCGGAGTTCCTTGAGGTATCGCCACGCCTGGCCGACCAGCGGCCCCGGCGGCAGGTTCAGCAGCTTCATGATCTCGTTGCCGTCGAGATCGGGCCTGACCCTGGCCAGATCCTCGTCGGCGGCGATCCGGGCGATCCGCTCCTCCAGCTCGTCGTAGGTGCGCTGGAGCGCCACGGCCTTGCGCTTGTTCCGGGTGGTGCAGTCGGCCCGGACGAGCTTGTGCAACCGGGACAGCAACGGGCCGGCGTCGGTCACGTACCGCCGCACCGCCGAGTCGGTCCACTCGCCCTTGCCGTAGCCGTGGAACCGCAGGTGGAGGAAGACGAGCTGGCTCACGTCGTCCACGATCTGCTTCGAGTAGCGCAGGGCGCGCAAACGCTTGCGAACCATCTTGGCCCCCACCACCTCGTGGTGGTGGAAGCTCACCCCGCCGCCCTGCTCGAACCGCCGCGTGGCCGGCTTGCCGATGTCGTGCAGCAGGGCGGCCAGGCGCAGCACCAGATCCGGCCCGGCGTCCGGACCGTCGCGCTTCTCCAGCGCGATCGCCTGCTCGAGCACGGTGAGCGAATGCTGGTAGACGTCCTTGTGCTGGTGGTGCTCGTCGATGGCCAGCCGCATCCCGGGCATCTCGGGCAGCACCCGGTCGGCCAGCCCGGTGTCCACCATCAGTTCCAGGCCATGCCGGGGGTGTGCCCCCGTGAGCAGCTTGGACAGCTCGGTCTGCACGCGCTCCGCGGTGATCCGGTCGATCTCGCCCGCCATCTCCCGCATCGCCTCCACCACCCGGGGCGCCGGACTGAACCCGAGCTGCGAGACGAACCGGGCGGCACGCAGCATGCGCAGCGGGTCGTCGGCGAAGGACTCCTGCGGGGTGGCGGGCGTGTCGAGCACGCGGTCCGCCAGGGCGGCCAACCCGTTGTGCGGGTCGACGAACTGCTTTGTCGACAGTTCGATCGCCATCGCGTTGACGGTGAAGTCGCGGCGCAGCAGGTCACCCTCGATCGAGTCCCCGAAACGCACCTCGGGATTGCGGCTCACCCGGTCGTAGGTGTCGGCCCGGAACGTGGTGATCTCCAGCGTCGCGCCGCGCTTGGTGATCCCCACGGTGCCGAACTCGATCCCGGTCTCCCAGACCGCGTCCGCCCAGCGCGACACGATCCCGAGCACCTGTTCGGGAAGCGCGTCGGTGGTGAAGTCGAGGTCGTTGGACAACCGGCCGAGCAGCGCGTCACGCACACTGCCGCCGACCAGGTAGAGCCGGTGACCGGCCTGGGCGAACAGGCGCGCCAGATCGTCGGCCAGCGGAGAGATCCGCATCAGCTCGGTCACCGCATTCCGCTTCGCGGCGAGTTCGTTCACTGGGACACAACCACCCGCAGGGTCCACTCATCAGGGCAAGACACGAGAACTGAGCCTACCGATCGACCGAAAGTGAGGGTCTCACTACGCTTTTGTCACCGTTCGAGACCGGCAGCCACTAGCATCGCAGCATGTCTGGATCGGCCGGTCGCTCCGGCGGGGGCAAGCCGCGACGCCGGTCGCGACGCCGCCGCGGCCGGAAGATGACCACGGTCGACGAGACCTCCGCCGGTGGTCTCGTGGTGGACCCCGATCGGCGCCGGGCGGTACTGATCGGCAGGCTCGACCGGCACGGCAAGCTGCTGTGGTCCCTGCCCAAGGGCCATATCGAGGACGGTGAGACCGTCGAGCAGACCGCGGTGCGCGAGGTGAAGGAGGAGACCGGCATTTCCGCGCGTGTGCTCACCCCGCTGGGCAGCATCGACTACTGGTTCGTGGCCGAGCGTCGGCGCGTGCACAAGACGGTGCATCATTTCCTCCTGGAGGCGGTCGGTGGCGAACTCTCCGACGAGGACGTCGAGGTGACCGAGGTCGCCTGGGTGCCGATCGCCGATCTGGAGAACAGGCTCGCCTACACCGACGAACGTGCCCTGGTCCGCAAGGCACGCGCACTGTTCCAAGACGAAGAGCCTGCTACCGAAGGAGTGGGGGAGTGAACCAGGCGGGCACCCCAGCCGCCCAGCGATTCGCCGCCGTCGTCCTGGCCGCGTTCCTGACCGTCCTGCTCGCACCCATGACCGCCGCCGCGGAGTCGGTCCCGGTCCCCGAACCGCCCAGCCGGCTCAAGCTGACCCTCACGCAGCTCAACCCTCGCGAGATCAACTCGACCTCGACCACGCTCAACATCAGCGGCACCGTCACCAACGTCGGCGACCGCCGCATCTCCGACCTGCAGGTCCGCCTGGAACTCGGGGAGAAGGCGAGCAGCGAACGACAGTTGCGCAACAACCTCACCACGCCCCTGTCCTCGGGCGCCTCGATCAGCAAGTTCGTCGACATCTCCCCGGCGACCCTGGAACCGGGGCAGAGCGGGCAGCTCAACGTCACCGTGCGTCTCGACGGTTCCGCGAACAACCTGCGGGTGAACAGCCCAGGGGTGTACCCGCTGCTGGTCAACGTCAACGGCACGCCCGACTACGGCCGCCAGGCACGCCTGATCGCGCTCAACCTCCTCCTGCCGGTACTCGGGGCCCCCGGCAAGAACCCTGCACCTCCGCCGGCCCAGCCCGCGCAGGTCACCATGCTGTGGCCGATCGCCGATACCCGCCCCAGGATCGTCGCGGCGCCGTACGGCGGGAAGGCGGTCCTCAGTGACGACGCGCTGGCCGATGAGCTGCGTCACGGGGGCCGTCTCGACGCGCTCGTGTCCTCGGCCCTGTCCGTGCGTGACGACCCGCAGGTCGGCAAGGCGCTGTGTTACGCGGTCGACCCGGATCTGCTGGACACCGTCGACGCGATGACGCGCGGTTACGACGTGCGCACGGCGACCGGCACGGTGGCCGGTTCCGGTGTCGATGCCGCCAAGGCGTGGCTCGACTCACTGCGCCGGCTGGTCGCCGGACAGTGCGTGGTGCAGATGCCCTATGCCGACGCCGACCTGTCCTCGCTGTCGGGCGTGCGAAACGGCGACCTGATGCGGTACGCGATCGACACGGCTTCCCGGGTGCAGCAGGTGACCGGGGTGTTGCCGCTGTCCGGGGTGCTTTGGGCGAACGGTCCCCTGAACAACTCCGCGCTCGACACGCTCGGCTCCGGTGGGATCAAGAAGCTGATCGTCGACGAGTCGGAACTGTCCCCCGGCCCGTCCGGGGCGGTCACGCTGCGTGGCACGGGCCTGCAGGCGACACCGGCCGATTCGCTGGTGAGCATGGCGCTGGGAACGGGTTCCGAGCAGTCCGCCGTCGGCGTGCAGAACGGACTGGCGATGCTGGCGTACCGCGGGCTGACCGGGGACCAGGGCGGCCCGGTGGTGGTGACCCCGCCACGGCGCTGGGACCTGCCGGGCACCGAGTTCACCCAGTTGCTGCACTCGTTCGGCGAGTTGCTCGGCCGCAAGATGCTGACCGCCGTGCCGCTGCCGCAGGTGCTCTCGGCGGCACCGGCCGAAACGGCCTCGATGGCGTACACCGCGCGTGACGTCGCCGCCGCCATTCCGGGCACGGTGACCAACGAGATGGCCACGATCGAGAGCACCATGGCCGACCTGCAGAGCGCCATGACGATGGACCCGACCGCCCGGGTCGACCCCGAGCAGGTGCTTCTGCCGCTGCGCTACGCGCTGGTCCGCAACACCTCCACCGCCTGGGAAGGCTCCTCCGGGGCGGCCGAGACCTCCGCCGCGGACTCCCGCACCCAGCTCGACGCGCTGCTCGGACGGGTGGCGGTGGGCACGCCGGAGGTGCCGATCTCGATGGCCTCGGGTTCGGCCCCGGTGCCCGTGTTCGTGCACAACTGGCTGCCGGTGCAGGTCGCCGTGCGGATCGTGCTGAACAACAACACCGGCCTCCGCTCGGGCGAGCTGCCGCTGTACCAGATCCCCGCGGGCCTGGGGAAGACCATCTCGATCCCGGCGCAGGCCCTGCGCGCGGGCAAGTTCAGCGTGACCGTCAACCTCAGCACCCCGGGTGGCACCCCGCTGGGCAACCCGGCCCGGTTCGAACTTCGCTCGAACGAGTACGGCGTGGTCACCCTCATCCTCACCATCGCCGGTGGTGCCGCGCTGGTCCTGCTCTCCGCCCGGCAGATCTACCGCAGGCTCAGGGCCCGCCGGTCCGCCTGACCCACCCCCGGGGGGCCGGACGTGGCCGTCTGGCCCATTACCCTGGTATGACTGTAGAGACCGCCGGAGATGGGGCACGCGTTGGACAGAGAGCCGGGGTGGCCGCCCGAGCGTCCCGCCGACCGTGTCGCGCGACGCCCGCCGCCTGACCGAATTCCGCCTCCCGAACCGCCTCGTCGCCGGGTACCGCCGCCTCCTCCGGCGCAGAACGGCAGGCGCCGCCGGCTCCCATCGATGCCGCCCGCGGCGCAGCAGGTTCCCCAGGGTTCCCCAGTGGCGCCGCCGCCTGCCGGTCCCGTCCCACCGGGCCAGCCACTGCCGCGCAAGCCCACGATGCCCGCGCCCGTGCCGCCTCCGGGGCCGCCGTCTCCGGCACCCCGCCGCCAGCCGGTCCGGCCGTGGCGGCAGGAACGCGAGGCGGCGGACTCCATGCCGTTCGGTGCGCCGCCGCTGGCACCGAACGATCCCGACGCCACCGTCTTCATCCCGAGGATCGGCGGTGTGCCCGCCAGCTCCAAGTGGCCGGTCGCCGACCCGGACGTGCTCCGCCCGTACGACACGCTCGCCACGCGGATGCTGCCGCGGATCGCGCCAAGCCCCACCGCAGGCTCGTTCGGGGAGGGCCCGGGGCTCGACGCCACCGGCTACATCCCGAAGATCGAGAAGGAAGCCGCCCCTTCGCTGGCCAAGGCCAGCAGCAGGATGGCGGTGGCGTCCCTGGTCAGCCGGATCACCGGGTTCGTCTGGAAGATCATGCTGGTCTGGGCGGTCGGCATCGGGGTCACCAACGACTCGTTCAACATCGGCAACACCCTGCCGAACCAGGTGTTCGAACTGCTGCTCGGCGGCGTGCTGAGCAGTGTCGTGGTGCCGCTGCTGGTGCGTTCCCAGGACGATACGGACGGCGGCGAGGCCTACACCCAGCGCATGCTGACCGTCGGCCTGGTCATCCTCGCCGTCGGCACGGTCATCGCGGTCATCGCCGCACCCCAGCTGACCTCGCTGTACCTGGAGAAGGGCGGCAAGGCCAATCCGGAGCTGACCACCGCGTTCGCCAAGCTGCTGCTGCCGGAGATCTTCTTCTACGGCGTGTTCGCGCTGCTGTCGGCGATGCTCAACGCCAAGCACATCTTCGGACCCACCGCGTGGGCGCCGGTGATGAACAACGTCGTGGTCATCGTGACGCTCGGCCTGTTCATGCTGATGCCGGGGGAGATCACCACCGACCCCGTGCGCATGAGCGACCCCAAGCTGCTCGTCCTCGGCGTCGGCGTGACCCTCGGCATCGTGGTCCAGGCGCTGATGCTGGTCCCACCGGTGCTGCGCACCGGTTTCCGGTTCCGCTGGCGGTGGGGCATCGACAAGCGGATGAAGGAGTTCGGCGGGCTCGCGCTGTGGATCCTCGGCTACGTCGGGGTGAGCCAGATCGGCCTGACGGTCAACACGCGGGTCCTCACCATGGGTGACCCCGGCGGGGTGTCGATCTACTCCAACGCCTGGTTGCTGTTCCAGCTACCCTACGGTGTGATCGGTGTCTCACTGCTGACCGCGATCATGCCCCGGCTGAGCCGCAACGCCGCCGACGGCGACACCCGCAAGGTCGTCGCCGACCTGTCGTACGGCTCGCGCATCTCCACCGTGATGCTGGTGCCGATCGCCGCGGTGATGAGCGTGATCGGCTCCTCCATCGGTATCGCCCTCTTCGGCAGCGGCCAGGGTTCGGTCGCCGAGGCCCAGCGACTGGGCGAGGCGCTGGCCATCTCGGCCTTCGGCCTGCTGCCGTACGCGCTGGTGATGCTGCAGTTGCGGGTGTTCTACGCGATGAAGGACGCGCGCACGCCGACCTTGATCATGATCGTGATGACGCTGGTGAAGATCCCACTGCTGTACCTCTGCCCGGTGCTGCTGGACCCGAAGAACATCGTGCTCGGTGCCATGATGGTCAACTCGCTGACCTTCGTGGTCGGCGCGATCATGGGTCAGGTCTGGCTGTGGGTGAGCCTCGGCAACCTCCGCAGCCGCCGGGTGCTCGGCGTCATCCTGTTCACCGTGGTGGCGAGCGTACTCGGGGTGATCGCGGCGGTGCTGGTCGGCGCGATCGTGCCGGACTTCGGGGTCCGCGTGACCGCCTGGCTCAAGCTGATCCTGCAGGGCCTGGTGGGTCTGGTGGTCTCGTTCGGGGTACTCGCCGCGCTCAAGGTCGAGGAGCTCGCACCGGCCACCAAGCGCTTCTCCCGCCTGCTCAAACGTGGGTGATCAGCTCCCGGTCAAGCTCCGGTAACGATTGCCACACGGATAACGCTGATGGACCGGAAGGATTCCCGTACCCTCAAGCAGAGGTGCGTGAAAGCGAGCGTGGGGTGGACGAGAAACGGAGCGAGCAGTCGAGTGCTGCCCGGGTAGGTGTGCGCGCACGGGGTGGATCCCTGGCGCCGGGCAGTGTCGTCGGCGACGGCAGGTACCGGCTGCTCGCCCAGTTCGGTATCGACGAACGCGCCGGGGCGCATCTGTGGCGGGCCCGTGACGGCCAGCTGCGGCGCGACGTTGCCCTGACGCTGCTCGTCGGCGACCCGGCGGACGCCGAATCCGCCCGGATGGCGCGGCGCACCCTCGAACGCGCCGCGCACGCCGCCAAGTTCACCCATGACGGTGTCGCCCGGGTACTCGACGTGCTCAGCCTCGGCAGCGGCGTCACCTCCAGCGAGGGCCTGCTGGGGGTCGTGGTCACGGAATGGACCAAGGGCACCGATCTGATCGACCTGGTCGCCGAACACCCGGTCGCGCCGCTCACCGCCGCCCGCATGGTGCAGAAGCTCGCCGAAGCGGTGGAGCGCGCCCATCATTCGGGCCTGGTCCTCGGCCTGGACCACCCGCAGCGGCTCCGCCTCACCACCGACGGCACCCTGCGCCTCGCCTTCCCCGGCCCGCTGCCCGACGCAACCCTGCGCGACGACGTGAAGGCCATCGGCGCGGTGCTGTACCTGCTGCTCACCGGCCGGTGGGCACTGCCGGGCGGCCCGGCGGCGATCCCCGCCGCACCGCACGCCCCGAACGGGCGGCTCGTGCCGCCGCGTTCGCTGCAGCCGGCCGTGCCTGCGGAGCTGTCCTCACTCGCCGTCCGCACCATCGAGGACGGGGGTCACGGCGGGATCCGCACCAGCGCCGCGATCCTGCGCGCCCTGGAGATGGCCGCGGAGGCCGAGGAACACACCCAGCTGATCAAGGCGCAAGCCGCCGCGGGGATCAAGCCCGAGGACGACGGCACGGTCTGGACCACCAAGAAGCCGGTCAAGGACAAGGCCAAGCGGCGCAAGCTGGCCCTGGGCGTGACCGTGCTGGTGGTCGCGGCGGTGGCCATC
>NZ_VJWX01000499.1 GCF_007713715.1 Amycolatopsis rhizosphaerae | reverse complement strand
GCCGCTTTCGGGACGGGTATGGACCTGTGGACGATGGCGATGAAGCCGGTCGGCACGTTGATCTCCTATGGCCTGAACTGGTTGATCGAGCACGTTCAGCCGTTGCAGGACGCGCTCAACCAGCTGGCCGGTGATGCCGACCAGATCGCCGCCTATTCGCAGACGTGGAAGAACGTCGCGCAGGCGGTGCAGAAGTCCGCCAAGGAGCTCACCGACACCGTCGGCAGGGACACCGCGCACTGGACCGGTCAGGCGGCCGACACCTACCGGGCGAACCTGAAGAACAAGATCGATCACCTCGGCGCGGCGGCGACGTGTGCCGAGACGATCGGCACCGTGGTGCAGATCGTCGGCGTCATCACCGGTGCGGTGCGGGGCATGGTCCGCGACATGGTCACCCAGGCGGTGGGGGATTTCATCCAGGACGCCCTGGAAGAGGTCTGTTCGCTGGGGCTGGGCACACCGGCGGTGGTGGCCCAGGTGGTGGAGCAGGTCTCGGCGTGGATCGAGAAGATCGGGGCGCTGCTGAAGAAGCTCATCAATTCGGTCGAGGCGTTGCGGCCGATGATGAGCAAACTGGAGGAGATCTTCGCCGCGATCAAGAAGGTCATGAACGCCCTCCACGGCCACGGCGGTGAAGAACCCCACCTGCGCGCCGGGGACGACAGCACCCACGCCTCCTCCTCGGGCGACGAACCGCACACCGGCACCGGTGACGGCACCAGGCCGAGCGGCACCGACGAACCATCGACGGGGCCATCGGGCACCGACGGCACGACGGGCTCGTCCTCGCCCGACGAGCCCTCTTCGAACGGCACCTCCACCCAGCCTTCGGGAAGTTCCGGCCCGCCGAAGGTGGAGAACAGCGAGCCGCCCAAGACTTCGAAGACCAGTGCCGACACACCGGCCACGGACGACCCGATCGATCTGACCACCGGCCGGGTGTTCCTGGACCAGGTCGACGTGGAACTGCCCGGGACCCTGCCGCTGGTGCTCAGCCGGTCGCATCGCTCGGATCACTCCTACGGCCGCTGGTTCGGGCCCACCTGGTCGTCCACTGTGGACCAGAAGATCGAGGTCGCCGGGGACGAGGTGCATTTCGTCGCGGCCGACGGCATGCTGCTCACCTATCCCGTCCCGGCGGCCGGGGAGCCGGTGCTGCCCGTGCACGGTACCCCGTGGCCGCTGGCGCGGGCCGGGGACGGCGGTTTCACCGTGACCAACCGCAGGCTCGGCCGTACGCTGCATTTCGCGGCCGGTGACGGGGACCGCCTGCCGATCAGTGCGATCACCGACCGGAACGGCAACCGGATCGACTTCCGGTACGACGCGGGCGGCCTGCTCGCCGAAATCACGCACTCCGGAGGCTACCGCGTTCTCGTGGCGACCGAGGACGGCCTGATCAGCGAACTCCACCTGGCGAACCCGGAAGGCCAGGACATCCCTCTCAAACGGTACCGGTACGACGCCGGCCGCAGGCTCGTCGAGGTCGTCAATTCCTCGGGCAGGCCGGTGCGTTTCGACTACGACCCGGCAGGCAGGCTGACCGGCTGGGAAGACACGAACGGAATGTGGTACCGCTACCGCTACGACGGGCTCGGCCGATGCGTCGAGGCCCGCGGTGCGGGGGGATTCCTGGACTGCACGCTGGAGTTCGACGAGCGGAACCGCACCACCCGGCGAACGAATTCCCTCGGCCACACCACCACCTACCAGCTGAACGAACAGTTCCAGATAGTCCGGGAAATCGATCCGCTCGGCGCGGAGACGGTTTCGGAGTGGGACCGGCACCACCGGCTGCTGTCCAGAACCGGCCCGCTGGGGAACACCTTCCGCTACCGTTATGACGAGGACGGCAACCTCACCGCCATCGAGCGGCCGGACGGCACGCGCGCCCACGCCGAATACAACGGACAGGGCCTGCCGGTCGGCATCGTGGCGCCGGGCGGGGCGCGGTGGCGCCAGGAATACGACGACCGTGGCAACCGCACCGCCGCCGTGGATCCGGCCGGAGCGGTCACCCGCTACGCCTACGACGAACGCGGCTGCCTCGTTTCGTCCACCAACGCGCTGGGGCAGACCACCCGGATCGACAACGATCGCGCCGGGCTCCCGGTCGCCGTGACCGCACCCGACGGTGCCGTGACGCGGTATCGCCGCGACGTGTTCGGGCGGGTGAGCGCGATCATCGACCCGCTCGGCGGAATGACGCGGTTCGGGTGGACGGTCGAGGGCAAGCCGCTGTCCCGCACGCTCCCCGACGGCGCGACGGAACGCTGGTCCTACGACGGTGAGGGCAACACGCTCAGCCACATCGACGCGCTGGGAAACACCACTCGCGTCGAGGTCAATCATTTCGACCTCCCCGTCGCGGAGACCGGTCCCGACGGTTCGCGGCTGGAGTTCCGCTACGACACCGAGTTGCGCAGGGTCGCCGTGGTCGATTCCCACGGGCTGACCTGGCGCTACCACTACGACGCGGCCGGGAACCTGGTCGGGCAAACCGACTTCAACGGCAGGAACCTCCGCTACGGCTACGATGCCGCGCGCCGGATCGCCGAGTACACGAACGGCAACGGCGAGGTCACCGTCTTCCGGCGCGATGCACTCGGAAACGTTCTTGAGGAACACTGCGAGGGTTCGGTCACCACCTTCGGCTACGACGCGGACGGCCGCCTGGTTCGTGCGGCGAACGCCGACGCCGACGTCCTGCTGCAACGGGACGTGCTGGGACGCGTGGTGGCCGAGACGGTCAACGGCCGCACCGTCGAGTCGGCCTACGACGTGCTCGGCCGCCGGATTCGCCGCCGCACGCCTTCGGGCACCGAGAGCACCTGGGAATACGGCTCGAACGGCAGGCCGTCGAGCCTGGTTGCCGCCGGCCGGCGGATGCACTTCGGCTACGACAGCGCCGGCCGTGAAACCCGTCGCCTGCTCGGTTCGGTCGCACTCACCCAGATCTGGGACGCCAACCACCGGCTGCGCGCGCAATCGGTCACCACCTCCGGCGCACCCGGCGGCCGGGGGCGCGGCGAGCGGGTTCTGCAGCGCCGGTCGTACCGGTATCGCGCCGATGGACGGGTCACCCGGAGCGTCGACCAGTTGGCGGGTGCCCGCGAGTACGGTCTGGACGCGAACGGCCGCGTCGCCTCCGTGCTGGGCGATGGCTGGGAGGAACGCTATGCCTACGACGCGGCGGGAAACCTTGTGCTGGCCAGCTGGCCCGCGTTGGGGGACGATCCGGACGCCGCGGCCCGGGGCGAACGCGAATACGCGGGTGCCCTGCTCCGGCGCGCGGGGAAGGTGAGCTACCGGCACGACCGTGAAGGCAGGGTCGTGTGCCGCGAGGTCGCGCTGGCGGACGGCGAGGGGCGGGCCTGGCACTACACCTGGGATCCGAAGGGCCGGATGACCGCGGCGGACACTCCGGAGGGGCAGCACTGGCGCTACCGGTACGACGCGCTGGGCCGCCGGATCGCCAAGGAACGGCTGGCGCAGGACCGGGTCACCGTGCTGGAACGGGTCGAGTTCGCCTGGGACGGCAACGTGCTTGCCGAGCAGCTACGCGAGGGCGGGACGACCACCTGGGAGCTGGAACCGGGGAGTTTCACCCCGATGCTCCAGTTCGAGCGGAAGTTCGCGGGCGAGGGCGAACGGGATCGCGTCGACGAAGCCTTCTACGCGATCGTCGCCGACCTGAGCGGTTCTCCCGCGGAACTGGTCACTCCCGACGGAATCCTGGCCGGACGCGCGACCGCCAGTCTGTGGGGTGTCCGGTCCGCTGTCGGCCCGGCGGAATGCGACCTTCGGTTTCCTGGGCAGTACCACGATTCCGAGACCGGGCTTCACTACAATTTCCATCGTTACTACGAACCCGCCACGGCGCGGTACCAGAGCAGTGATCCGCTCGGACTGGCCCCGTCGCCGAATCCGTACGCCTACGTGTCCAACCCGATCTGGCAGATCGACCCGTTCGGGCTCTACCCGCAGAACAATCCGGACACCCCGCCCGGCAAGAAGGTCCTCTACCACGGTTCCAAGGACTTCGAGGGCGACCAGTTCTCGCTGAACAAGGCGGTCGACGGCAAGCGGGAGTACACGCCGGAAGGCGGGGTCTACCTGACCGACGACTTCCAGCGCGCGGCCACCCAGTACGGGGTCGGCGGCAGGATCGTCAGGGTCGAGGTGCCCGAGGACTTCGCCGATTCGGTCCGGCAGCTCGGCGGACCGGGCCGGAACCAGCCGGAATACTTCGTCAACACCCCGGAGGGAATTCAGCTGATCAACGAGGGTATAACTGACGTCGTTCCGACGAACGAAGCGATCATGCGATTCTTCTCCGGAAACTTCTGACGCGGTCGGGAAAGGGCAGGATGAAAGTCTCCGAGGAAGCACTGGCATACGAGATATTCGGGCCGCTGTGGGGTCTCGTGCACCTGGGTGCGGCCGCGAGCATGCCGCCGCGTGGACCGGGCGAGTCCAGGGTGGCCGATTTCGCGCGTTCCCGCGGCGGTGAACTCGAACGCATTCTCGGTCTCGTCGCGCGGATCGGCGGCCTGTCCCCGGCCGTGCTCGACCTATTCCGGAACCAGGCCGTCTGGGTGAGCGCCCCGGACACGACGGTGGCCGATATCGTCGGATACCTGGCGATCCACTCGGGCTCCATCGAGGACTTCCCGCCGGATCTGGCGGATCCGGAGGTGCTCGGGCGTGTCGTGGCGGTGGGCGGGGACCTGCAGCTGGCGAGCCTGCTGCATGCCCTGGTGGGTGCCGCGGTCGGCCGGCCCGCGGAGCTGACCGGCGAGTTGGCGCCGGACATCGTGGAGGCCGTCCGGCTGGCGGGTGCCCTGGCCGGGCCGGAGCACGTGACGGCGCCGTCGCAGACCCTGCGCCTGTGGCGCACGGCCCTGCTCCCGGGCGTCCTGCGGCCCGATTCCCCGTCGCCCACGGAGATCAAGGCAGGGTTCCGGCGCTACGCGCACGTGCTGGGCCGCCTGGCTGCCTGACGCTCCCGGGTTCCGTTCCCCACCGTTCGCCCCCGCTGGCCGTTGAGGGGCCCCCTCACAGCAAATACGGTCAGGGCCCCGGCAAAGTCGGTCCTTGCATGGGCGAGTCCCACCTTCCGGCAATTGTGTCCCACCTTCTGGCGGTCCGCGTGCCACGTTCGGCCCGTGCGAGGGCGCCTTTCTCCGCGGTGACCCGCCTGCAAGCAGGGCTGCGCGGTGCTGTGAGGGNCC
>NZ_VJWX01000498.1 GCF_007713715.1 Amycolatopsis rhizosphaerae | reverse complement strand
GTCCCTTCACAGTCAAATCGACTGTGAAGGGACCCTTCACGGCCACGGCAGGCCCTCACGGCAGCCCGCAACCCGCAACCGGGCGCGGCTTCAGAAGTTGAACGGCACGCGGGTCCAGGTCAGTACCTGCAGCCCGCGCTCCTGCACCGAGACGCGCAGGTAGTTGTTCACTCCGGTGGAGCCGTCCACGGTCACCCGGGAAAGGTTCGGCACCGGGCTGGTGATCCCGTAGAACGACAGCCACTTCGACCCGGCGGCCAGCGGCTGGTCGCTGTTGTAGACGTGGCTGTCACCGTTGAACAGGTACACGGGGCCGTCGAACTCCGCCGCCTCCCTGGCCAGTGCCGCGACGATCGGCTGGAAGCCGTAGTAGTCGGCGAATGACGGGTTGGTGACGGTCGGGTCGAACATGTCGGCCTGCATGAGCACCGTGACGGCGCGGTCGTGGTGGCGCCGCGCGTCGGCGAAGGTGTCGTGGATTTCCTGGATCACCGCGGACGTGCGGGCCAGCACCTCGGCGGCCTGCTGTGGCGTGGGCGCGGTCTGCCCGGTCCACGGGGCGAGGCTGTCGTTGCTGCCCACCACGTCCACCGCGGCGAACGCGACGTCCGCGCGCTCCCACCGGACGTTCTCCGGAATCCCCTGCCCGGCCTGGGTCCGCACGCGAGCGGCGTGCTGCCCGAGGGTGCGGCCGGGCTGCGGGAAGAACACCTGGCGGATCTTCGCCAGCCGCTCCAGCGGGTTGTAGCCGCCGTTGTTCGGCCGGTGGCAGTCGGTCCACTCGTTGTCGCCGACGGTGTAGACCAGCGGGTCGGCGAACTGGTCGAAGTCACTCTTGATCTGCTGGAAGTACTCGTCGCTGCAGACCGTGGACCCGTTCTTGATGTCACCGAGGTGGTCGACCCACTGCACCGCCGGGTCGGCGTTGATCTGCGCGACCACCTTCGGGAAGTTCGCGATCTGGGTCGCGCCGTAGGGGATGTCGCCGATGACCGCGAAGGTGTACCCCTCCGCCGCGGCGGTGGCCGGGGCCGCCGCTCCCAGGCTCGCGGCCACCGCCACGGCCGCCGCCGCGGCCAGGCCGGCACGATGCCCTCTGCGCATTTGCTGCTCCTTACCCAGGGAACCGGCCGGGAAATCCGGGCCGGTCGAAGGCCGTCGGGTACCGGTCGGTCCGATGTCCGGCACAGCCTTGTCCCCGAAGCCGAACCGCGGGTGAACGGCACCGGTGCGGAACACGGCCGGTGGATGTCATCCCGGCGGAGGCGGCCCGGTGTTTCCCGGGGGCCCGATGCGGGCAGTACTGCTGTCGCCGACTACAGCCGGGAGGGTGGAGGCGATGGATCACTGGCAGTACCTGTTCCTGCTCGGCGCCTGCCTCGCCGTGACGCTACCGCTGGAGCTGTCCGGCTCCCGCGTGTACCGCCAGCCGGCCCGGCTGGCACGTGCCGTGCTGCCCGCGGCCGCCGTCTTCGTTGCCTGGGATGTTCTCGCCGTGGTCAACGGGGTCTGGGACTACGACCCGCGCTACCTGCTCGGCGTGCGCCTGCCGTTCGGCCTGCCGCTGGAGGAGGCGCTGTTCTTCCTGGTCATCCCGCTGTGCGGGCTGCTGTCGTTCGAGACGGTCGAACGCCTGCTCGGCAGGGCGCGCCGATGACCGAACTCGGTTACACCCTGCCCGCGGTGGCGTCGGTGCCCGTGGTGGTGGCGCTGGAACTGCTGTGGCTGCGCACCGGCCTGTTCCGCCGCCCCGGCTACTGGATCACGATGGCCATCGTCTTCGCCTTCCAGATCGGCGCGGACGGCTGGTTGACGAAGCTGTCCTCCCCCATCGTCCGGTACGACCACGCGGAGCTGACCGGCCTGCGCTTCCCCTTCGACATTCCGGTGGAGGACTACCTGTTCGGCTTCAGCCTGATCACCCTGACGCTGCTGCTGTGGGTGCGGGCGGGCCGCCGGGCGCCAGGCCGGGCCGCATGAGCGTGCCTGCCGCGTTCGACCGCGGCGCGGACAGCTACGACCGGCTGGTCGGATTCAACCCGGGTTACCACGCGCAGCTGCGCCGTTCGGCCGCCGCGATCCCCGCCGGGGCGCGGCGGGTGCTCGACGCGGGCTGCGGCACCGGCGCCTCCACCGCCGCTGTGCTCGCCGCCGCGCCGCGCGCGCGGATCGTCGCGGTGGACGCCTCGGCGGGCATGCTCGTCCGGGCACGCCGCAAGCACTGGCCGGAGAGCGTGCGGTTCGTGCACAGCCGCATCGAGGAGGCCGACCTCGCCGGGGAGCAACCGTTCGACGCGGTGTTCGCCGCCTACCTGGTCCGCAACCTGCCCGAACCGGACGCCACGCTCGCCGCGTTCCGGGAGCTGCTGCGGCCGGGCGGGGTGCTGGTGGTGCACGACTACAGCCTGTCTGGCGGCCTGGCCGCGCGCCTGATCTGGCACGCGGTGTGCTGGTCGGTGATCATCCCGCTGGGCCGCGCGGTGTCGGGCGACGCGGGGTTGTACCGGTACCTGTGGCGCAGCGTGACCGCCTTCGACGACGCCACGGCCTTCGCCGCCCGGCTGGAGCGGGCCGGATTCGGCGGCGTCACCGCCCACACGATGCCGGGATGGCAGCGGGGCATCACGCACACCTTCCTGGCGCGGAGGCCGCATGAACGAAACGGGTGTCCCGCAGAACACACCGGGTGCGGGTGTCCCGCAGAACACAGGAGACCCCGCTCGTGAACGGGCTGGGGAGGGACCGGCTGAGGGAGCGGCATCCCGCCCCCGCGGGACGGCCGCGCGCCGAAGAAGGACGGCGGGTCGCGGTGATCGGCGGCGGTATCGCCGGGCTGTCCGCGGCGACCACGCTGGCCGAACGCGGGGTGGCCGTCGACCTGTTCGAGCGGCGGCCCTACTGGGGTGGCCGGGCCGGGGGCTGGACGGTCACGCTCACCGACGGCGGCACGACCGGGATGAGCCGCGGGTTCCACGCCTTCTTCCGGCAGTACTACACGCTGCGGGCACTGCTGGCCCGTGCGGGCGCCGAACTGCGGCCGCTGCCGGACTACCCGCTCGCGGGCCCGGACGGCCGGGTGGACACCTTCCGCGGCCTGCCGCGCACCCCGCCGTGGAACGCCGCCGGTTTCGTCCTGCGCAGCCCCACGTTCACGGTGACCGACCTGCTGCGGGTCGACCCTCGCGCGGCACTGCCCCTGCTGGACGTGACCGTGCCCGGCATCTACCGCCTGCTCGACGCGGTCGATGCCGAGGAGTTCCTCGCCCGCGTCCGGTTTCCCGAGGCGGCCCGGCATCTGGCGTTCGACGTGTTCTCGCGCAGTTTCTTCGCCCCGCCGCGCCGGCTCTCGGCGGGCGAACTCGCGCTGATGTTCCACCTGTACTTCCTCGGCTCCGCCGAGGGCCTGCTGTTCGACGTGCCGACCGCACCGTTCCACCAGCTGTGGCCCCCGCTGGCCGACCGGCTGGCCCGGCTGGGCACCGTCGCGCATCCGGCGACCGCGGTCACCGCCGTGGAGCGGCACGGCGAGGGTTTCGTGGTACACGCGGACCGGGCCTACCCGGCCGACGGCGTGGTGCTGGCGCTGGATCCCGCCGGCCTGCGCGCCCTGGTCGACGGCTCGCCGCTCGGCCCGCCCGAATGGCGGGAGCGCATCGCCCGGCAGGAGAACGCGCCGCCGTTTCTGGTGCGGAGACTGTGGCTGGACCGGCCGGTGCGGGAGGACCGCCCCGCCTTCCTCGCCACCGGCGGGATGCCGCCCCTGGACAACATCAGCGTGCTCGACCGGTACGACCGGGACGCGGCCGCGTGGGCGCACCGCTCGGGCGGTTCGGTGGTGGAGGTGCACGCCTACGCCGTGAGCGAACCGGACGGGACGGGCGACCGGCTGCTGGCGCGGCTGCACGAGGTGTACCCGGAGACCCGGCGGGCACGGATCCTGGACGACCACGCCGCATGGCGGGCCGACTGCCCCCTGTTCGCCCCGGGCACGTTCTTCGGGCGGCCGGGGATCGCCGGCCCGGTCCCCGGCCTGGCCCTGGCCGGGGACGGGATCCGGGTCGACCTGCCGGTGGCGCTGATGGAACGCGCCGCGGTCACCGGGCGGCTCGCGGCCAACCACCTGCTCGCCGGGTGGGGCGTCGCCGGGCACGCACTGACCACGGTGCCCACCCGCGGCCGCACCCGGGCCCTGCGCGCCCTCGCCCGGCTGGGCTGATCATGCAGACGTTCCTGCCCTATCCCGATTTCGGGGCCTCGGCGTCGGTGCTCGACCCGCTGCGCCTTGGCAGGCAGCGCGTGGAGGCGCTGCAGATCCTGCGGGCGCTCACGGTGCCCAGCTACGGCTGGCGGCACCATCCGGCGGTGCGTATGTGGGCCGGTTACGAGGAGGCGCTGACGCGGTACGGCCTCACCGTGTGCGAGGTCTGGCGGCGCGAGGGCCGCGCCGACACCTGCGAGGACACCCTGCGGCGCGATTACTCCCGGGCCCGCGGGCACACCCTGATCCGCACCGAACCGGAACTGGCCGAGACCGGGGATCTGCCGAACTGGCTGGGGGATCTCGCGTTCCACCGCAGCCACCAGTCGGCGCTGATGCGCAAGGACCCGGACTACTACGGGCGCTGGTTCCCCGGGGTGCCGCCCGATCTGCCCTACGTGTGGCCCCACTCCGACCGCGACTCCCGCAGCGCGTAGCGGCGTTCGGCGTAGGCGAGGTCGTCGCGCCACAGCCGCGACGCGGCGTGGCGCATCAGGGGCCGCAGCACGGGCGCGGCGCGGCGGGCGAGCGCGAACCCGGTGCGTCCGGAGGTGGCGATGGTGGCCTCCAGCACGGCGGTGCGGGGCCTGCCGTCGGGCCCGGGGCCGAGCGGGGTGGCGTGGGTTTCGACCACGCTGCCCGCTCCCTCGCCGGAGACGATGCGCATGGTCACCGTCCGAGGATCGGGGCAGCGGAACTCGGCCCGCACGGGCACCCCGAGCCGGGGACCGACCCGGAAGGTCACGTCCACCACGAACCGGTCGTCTTCGGCGGTGGCGTCCATCGCGGGCGCGCTCACCACCTCCAGGCGCGCGAACGAGTAGGGGTGGAACCAGGCCCCGTGCCACGGGTCGAGCCGGTTGGCCACGATGTCGCCCGGCTCGCAGACCCCGGTCATCGTGGTCACCGCGGCCACGCTGCCCGCCGGGGCGGGGCGCGAACCGAGCACGGGCCGGGGCAGGGGCGTTTCGGTCCCGGGGC
>NZ_VJWX01000497.1 GCF_007713715.1 Amycolatopsis rhizosphaerae | reverse complement strand
GCTCCAAGACGATGGAGCTGCACGTCCGCGCCGAGATCGACTGGGACGCTGTCCAGCTCAAGGACCTCGCGGCCGACGGCAAGAGCGACGGCAAGGGCAGCGACGGCAAGGACAAGGGCAAGGACAGCGAGGCCTCCACCGCCGAGGAGGGCGGGGACGGCAAGGGGAAGGCGTCGGAGAAGGACGGCAAGGAGAAGGACGGCAAGGAGAAGGAGTCGGAGAAGGAGCTCGGCAAGGCGAAACCGTCGGGCAAGATCGAGGTCAAGAGCGAACATTCCAGCAGCACCGCCCAGAACCGGGATGTCAACCTCGCGGTCTCCTTCTCCGCGATTCCGCCGCTGGTGGCGGCCGTGACCCTGCAGGCGCCCCTCGCGGCCAGCAGTGCGCTGAGCACCAAGACCGCGTTCGAGGCCGGGCGAAGCAGCGGCATCGAGGTCAAGGCGCTGCAGGACGTCGAGGTGCCGGTCCGGCTCATCTACACCCTGGTCGGCTCCGACGGCGCCGCGGTGAGCGGGGAGGGGCACGACCACACGGCCACCGGCACCGTCGAGCTGAGCGTGCCGACCTCGTTCAAGGACGCGGCAGCCGACAACCCGTTGACCGCCGTCGACCGGCCACTTCCCGCGACGTTCAGTGTGGAGGAAGCGTTCTCGGTGACCGAGGGCGAGGACTTCTACCAGCAGGCTTCCGCCCCGCTGAGCAAGCACCTCAAGGACGTCGACGCCAGCGGCCGGCGGGACCTGAAGAACTTCCTGTCCGACGAGAACATCAAGAAGAAACTGCCCGAGATGGCGGTCTTCCTGCCCGACGACGGCGATGCGGCGCGTGCACTGTCCGAGGTGGGCTGGGTCCGTTCGGACACGCTCTTCGAGGGCCGCGGGGGCCGGAGTTGGTGGAACAAGCCCACCAGGTTCGAGATGCGCGCCGTCGCCCGCCAGGTGCGGGTCCTGGAGACCCTGCCGGACATCAAGCACACCGACTCCGACGTGCTGAAGAACAAGTCGACGGACAAGAGCACCACGAGCCGCACCGGTGGCGGTTCCCTCCACGTTGGTGGGGGTGCCGACGCGAAGGTCGTCTTCTTTTCGATGGGTCCGGCGGTCAGCGCCAGCCACACCAGGGAACACGGGCAGGAGCGGACGGGAACCATCATCGGTAAGCAGTCGGTCGACACCACCGGGAACGTCGTCCGCTACCAGGTGGTCTACACACTGCAGGTGCGCAGGCTCGGCCACGAGCCGATCGACCTGAAGGGCAGGATCGAGGCCGTCCAATGGACGCGCCAGGACCGCGCGGAGCGCGCCGGGCTGGTGGCGAATGCGGACAAGGCGGCGGACTCGGGTGCGGATAAGGCGGCGGACAGGGGCGCGGACTCGGGTGCGGACTCGGCCGCGGATAAGGCCGCGGATAAGACCGCGGACTCGGGTGCGGATAAGGCCGCGGACAAGACCGCGGACAAGACCGCGGACTCAGGTGCGGATACGGCGGCCTCGTCGTCCGCGAAGAAGCGTTACCCCCCGGCGCACATCCACGGTGGCCACTCGGTCGGCGGCGCGATGATCGACGACTTCGACGGTGGCGATCAGTTGAGTCGCCGCGTGGCCGACCTGCTGCAGAAGACGCCCGGGCACCACTGGTACCACCTGACCTCGACCAAGTTCATCCTCCCGTTCTCTTCACCCGAGTTCAAAGGCGGCACTTCGCGGAGAACCGAGCTGATCCTGGGGCGGGGTGAGGATCTCGCGAAAAAGCTGTCACCGGCGCAGCTGTCGCAGATGATCGACACGATGCTCACCCCCCAGGGGCTTACCGTGGAGATCGTCAAGTCCAGCCGGTTCCGCGACTACACCACGACGGTCACCCTCCATGCGTCGCTGGACCAGATTCGCGAGGAAGACAAGCCCAAGGTCAAGCAGTCTCTCGATACCAAGATGAGGTCGAAGGCCGGGTTGAACAACACCGGGAGCAAGAAGACCTCGGTCGGGTTCGGGGTACAGGCCCGGGTCCGGGGAACGCCCGGCGGAGCCACCGGCACGTTGATCGGGAACCTCGGTTACAACCGCATCTGGGGTAAGTCCGCGAGCCTGAAGTCGGAGGACCAGCAGGGAGTCAAGCGCACGCACGGCGACAAGCTGAAGGCCGACGGCGACCTCGATTCGCTCGGCCTGGTGCCGTTCTCGGCGAACCTGACGATCACCCCGACCATCCGGTCGTTCGTGCGGAAGAACGAGGGCACGCGCGGGATCCTCCCCAGTTTTCATCCGGGCCGGACGGTGCCCAAGCTGGTCAACCGGGGCAAGCTTCCCGGCAAGGCGCAGCCCGACCCCGAGGTCGTCTCGCTGCGCCTGCTGGTGCCGGACAACCTGGTCACCGACACCCCGCCGGACCCGCTGCGGATCACGATGGAGAACCGGGAGCCGCTGGATTCGAAGATCTACGAGTTGCGGCCGGGCGCTTCGCGGGCGTTCGACAACGCCGAGATCGTCACCGTGCTGGGGGCGGAGCACCTGATCGAGTCGGTGCGCGAACAGTTGTACCAGGCGTCGGGACACGATCCGCTCTTCAAGAACGATCCGAACCACCCGTTCAAGAATCCCTCGCACCACGAGCTGGTCATGGCCGGGGTGGGCCCGGACGCGCTCAGGCGCAACCCCAAGCTGTTCAGCGGCGTCACCGAGATCGGGGGTTTGTACCACGGGCGCCGCGTGGCGGATCTGCGTGCCGCGGTGGGGGTCAGCCTCACCCCGCGCAACCCGAAACCGTTGTCCGTCGAGGAATATCGGAAGATCCGCAACACGGTCGGCAGCAGCACCGGAGCCGGCTCCTCGAAGGGCGCAAGCAACACGCTCTCCCTGACCTCGTCCGGCATCCTGCGCGGACCCAGTCCCAGCGCCGGTGCCACCGACCAGCCCAGCGCGACCGGTGGGGGTGGGCACGAGGCCGCCCGTCCTGGCGGCATCAACCACAGGGCACTCGGCCTCTTCGGCTTCGAACTGGGGCTGCCGTCGATCCGTTGGGGCAGGGAGAAGGGCCGCGAGTTCGACAGCGTCGAAAAGGTCTCGTACACGGACGGCAAGCTGGTCAAGAAGAAGCTGGTCTGGGTCGACGTCGAGGCGAACGTCGTGGCCGAGAACAACTACCGGAGCAACTTCGACAAGTGGCGGGTGCGGGAACTGTTCGGCGGCGAGCCGGACTCCGCGAGGACCACGAAGTCCGGCGAGGCCTTCCGGCTGCCGGAATCGGTGTTGATGTGGGCCACCGACGAGCAGTTGGAGGAAATGAAGAACCGGCCGCAGCCCCAGCCCGCGCCGGTTGAGCGGGAGTCTGCTCCGGTGGAACGGCAGCCTGCTCCGGTTGAGCGGGAGCCTGCTCCGGTGGAACGGCAGCCTGCTCCGGTGGAGCAGGAGCCCGCGCCAGTGAAGCGCCCCCCCGAACTGCCGGTACCGGACTCCCTGGTGAAGGGCAAGAAACCCTCCATCGGTCTGGGTGCCGTCCTGACCCGGATCGATCTCACCGACAGCATCCCGAACCTGCGCAAGCAGCTCGCAACCAAGCTCGGCGAGGCGACGGCGGCCCGGCTGCTGCCGTCGTCCCGTGTGGACATCGACCACGACAACTACGGCGAGCTGCGACGGTTCCTCCACAACGTCAACGGTTCCGTCAACAGGTCGCTCAACGGGGGCCGCCTCGCCCCGCTCCGCTTGGAGGACCGGTTCTCCGGCAAGACCTACTACGTCACCCTCGACGCGCGCTTGGAGGGGGAGCCGACGTTCGCGGGGATCGAGCACCCCGACGAGTTGTCCGCCTCGCAGTCCGCCAAGGCGAAGGGGACCGCCGAGAAGAACCGTGGTCACACCCTCCTCTCCGTCGGTGGGTCCGCGGGTCCCGCGGGCAGGCTGGCCGAACCGCACGGCCCGGACTACAACACGCAGACGGCCGGACATGGCGCGGGCTACGGGAGCGTCTCCGCCAGCCTCGGCGTAAGCGCCACGCTCGGCAACAAGGACCGCAAGGACACCGTGACCGAGGAGGTCACGCACAAGCAGTCGGCCAAGACCTCCGGACCGCTGGGGGCGCACCGGGGGTGGCTGGCCTTCGACATCAGGATCGAGCGCGGTTTCGAGGTCGGCGGCGAGAAGGCCAGGGAAGTGGTCGCGCACGACTCGGGACAGCGGCGCGAAGTCACCATCGTGAAGCTGCCCGAAGAGTCGTTCCCGCCGCCCTCCTCGGGGCGCGACCACTACGGCGAGGCCGGAGAGATCAAGTCCGTGCCGGCTTCGGAACACAGCGCGGCCGCGTTGGCTGAGTGGTACCAACAGCCCGGCCGGGTTGCCCTGCCCGCCAACGGGACCATTCACGCCGAGCACTACTTCGGCGATATGGACGCGCTGCGGAAGACCGCGGAGCACGCGCTGAGCGACGCCCGGAAAAAGTCCAAACTCGACAGCGGGACCATCGCGGCACTGCGGAACCTGCTGACCCCGTCAGCCGTCAAGGCGGGGGTCGAGGGGATGGATGACGCGACCGCCGCCGACCTGGGGCTGCGACCGCTGAAGGGCGGCTTCACGATGCCGCTGCCCAATGGGTGGGAGCTGGACGCCCACGTGCGACTGAAAAACCCGCGTCTCGCTTCCGTCAGCGGCCGGGTAGAGGTCGAGGGCAAGGGGGAGGGTTCCCACGAGGACGGTGTCGAGGTCAAGTCCGGCAACAAGTGGGAGGTGACCGCACAGGCGCCGCTCGTCGGTGGCGGCGTCGGCCATCCCGGAGGCGCCAACTCGATCGGCGAGGGCAGACATCCCTTCGGTTCGCTGTTCTTCGGCACGCGCTACCGTCCGACTTTCGCCAGCCAGAACGGCTCCTTGGAACTCAAGGCAGGCGAGAAGAAGGCCAAGTCGACCAGCCCGGTGTCGAGTGACGAGTTCAAGACCGACGACAAGGTCACCCAGGTCGACCTCTGCGACGCCGACTTCCGCTTCGTCGCCAGGAGGGTCGGCACCTTGAGTAAGCGGACTGCGGCCGCGGACGTGACGGTGCACGACGCTTACGCGATCCGCGGCAACCCCGACCCGGCGCGCCCCTTGCCGGAGGGCCTCATCAAGGCGGCCACGAAGCTGAAAGAGGAAGGCGAGACCTGGGAGAAGGCTCTCAAGAAGCACTTCGCGCTGCAGGAAAACGCTCCGCAGCCCGCGAAGTCCCAGGAGCCTGCGAAGTCCCCCGAGTCCCCCGACTCCTCCGAGTCC
>NZ_VJWX01000496.1 GCF_007713715.1 Amycolatopsis rhizosphaerae | reverse complement strand
CGCCGGGCTTGCCGTGCTCACCAGGCTTGCCGTGCCCGGGCTTGCCGTGTTCGCCGTGCTCACCGGGCTTGTGTGGCTTCGGCTTGTGGCCGCAGTAGTCGCAGTCGTCCGGCTTGCCGGGCTTTTCGAAGCCGGGAAGGTCCGGCTTGCCGTGGTCTCCGTCGGGCTTGGCGCCGGGGTCGCCGTGCCCCCCGATGATCGGGTCGTGCAGGCCGGGCAGGCCCTGGGCCTGGATCTGCGCCTGCGCGCCGTCCTGCGGGCCTGGGGCTGCCTGGGCCGGCAGCACGCCCGTCAGCAGGGCGGCGCCGGCCGCGACACCGAGCCCGCCGAGCGCCGTCCAGGCCGCACGGCGGTGCTTGGCGCCGGTTTTGGTCTTGGTGGTATCACGGTCCATTTGCTTGGCCTTCCGTCGATCACTGGTCGAGGTCGGCAGGGTCTGGGCCGGAAGATCCGGAACGGATCGGTCTGTGCGGTGTTGCGCCGGTCGGGCCCACGGGTCGCCGGAAAAGGCTTACCGGACGGGGCCACCCGCCGACGCTAACTCCCCACGCTCCCCGCTCGCCACAACGGTCCGCGAGTTTCACTCGCCCGGTGAGCCGGTGACGGCCTGATGATGTTTTCCGGTCCATACCAATGGATCGATGGGCGGCTGTCGCCGCCTTCGGCTGTTTCGGACAAAATTCGCGCCGGGCCCGTAACGGTGCCCGGCGCTGTGCCGTGTGTGTGCCCCCGAAAGCCGCCTTGGCGGCCGACAGGCTCACCGCACGGGGGCGGGGGCGCGCGGACGGGTGGCCGTCCCCCCGAGACGGCCACCCGGCGCGCGTCCGGTGCGGGATCCGCCGTTACTGGCCGACCTTGACGCCCGGCTCGCCCATCTCGAACTGGATCGGCACCCGCCCGGCGGGCCGTGCCGGCGGCTCGCGCCGCCGCCGCCCGCCCATCGGCAGGATCGTCCGCTGGTAGGTCGTCTCCAGCACCATGGCACTGCCGGTGTACCAGGCGATGACGGCCGAGGCGATCAGGAAGTACGCCCCGAGGAGCAGGACGATCCCGACGGCCGCGGTGAGGCCGATCGCCAGCAGCGTCGAACCCACGGCCAGGGTCAGCAGCACCAGGGTCAGCGCCACGTTCTCGACCGCCGCGGCGAAGGTGGCCGTCCAGGTCACCGCGGCCAGCCCGATGAACCAGAACCCGAACGCGACCGCCGCGGCCCGGCTGGTGACCGGGCTGGGCAGCCCGCCGAGGCCCACGAACAGCATGTAGATCCCGTAGGCGATCCAGAACGATCCCCACGCGCCGTGCACGGCGGACGCGAGGGCGTCGCGGGCCCGGTAGGACCACATGGCCGCGAGGGTTTGCGCGACACCACCGAAGGCGAACGCCAGCGGCGCCAGGATGAGCGGCGTCGCGATGTTGCCGTACCAGCCCGCCAGGTTCGCGGCGACCATGAAGGTCGATACGGCGAAACCGAAGAGCCCGAGGATCGACGGTGCCGCCACCGGGGTCAGGTTGATGTGGGTGTGTTCGCGCCAGAAGGTGTAGTCGCCGTCGCCTGCCCGAGGCCGGCCGGTGGACGCCGTCATGTCGTGCGTCATTGCTGTTCCTCCTTCTCTGCTCCCGTCGCTGGCCACCGCGCTCGGGGACCCCGCGCCGGACGAAGCAGGAATTCACCGGTCGGGGGGAGCGGAAACCCTCGATCGTCGCGGCTCACCTCGTGCGGAGGCGGGCGAGGCGGCTCTGGCGCGAATTCACCCCATCCAGGTGAGCCGCCGCGCCCTGGGCCCGGGATTCGTGCCGGAGGCAAACCTTGTCCAGGGCAGGTGTTTTCCCGTCCGGGTGCCGGGTAGGCGATGCCGGAGGGAAGGGGAAGCCGATGCGGATCGACGAGATCGAAGCCCACGCCTTCACCATCCCGACCGACGGGCCCGGCGGCCGGGAACAGGACGGCACACTCACCTGGGAGGCCACCACACTCGTGCTCGTGGTGGCCCGCGGCGGGGGACTGGCCGGAGTGGGCTACACCTACGCCGACGTCTCGGCCGCGACCCTGGTGCAGTCCAAGCTGGCCGCCGCCGTGACCGGCGAGGACGCGCTGACACCGGCCGCGGCGACGCACCGGATGCTGGCCGCGATCCGCAACGTCGGCAGACCGGGTGCGGGCGCGATGGCGGTCTCCGCGGTGGACATCGCGCTGTGGGATCTCAAGGCGCGCCTGCTCGGCCGCTCCCTGGTCACCGTGCTGCCCGCGGTCCACGACCGGGTGCCGGTGTACGGCAGCGGCGGGTTCACCAACTACTCCGGCGACCGGCTCGCCGGGCAACTGGCGGGCTGGGTGGCCCAGGGCATTCCGCGGGTGAAGATCAAGACGGGCCGGGATCCCGGAGCCGACCCCGGTCGCCTCGCCGTGGCGCGCAAGGCGATCGGCGATGCGGTCGAGTTGTTCACCGACGCCAACGGCGCGCTCACGGTGGGCCAAGCGCGCTACTGGGCCGGGCGGCTGGCCGAGGAGTGGGGTGTGCGCTGGTTCGAAGAGCCGGTCAGCTCCGCCGATCTCGAGGGCCTGCGGCACGTGCGGGAGCGCGCCCCGGGCGGGCTGGACATCGCGGCGGGCGAATACGCCTTCGTGCCGAGGGATTTCCTCAACCTCCTGCAGCCGCCCGCGGTCGACTGCCTGCAGGCGGACGTGACCCGCTGCGGCGGGATCACCGGCGTGCTCGGCGTCTCCGGACTGTCCGCGGCGCACCAGATCGATCTTTCCGCGCACTGCGCCCCGGCGGTGTCGGCACACGCGTTCTGCGCGGTGGAACGACTGCGGCACCTGGAGTACTTCCACGACCACACCCGGATCGAGGCGCTCGCCTTCGACGGGATCCTCGAACCGGTGGACGGGGCGCTGGTCCCCGACCCCGGCCGCCCCGGCCTCGGCCTGACCGTGAAGTGGCCGGATCTGGAGCCTTACCGCGTGCGGGTGCCGTAGAGCCTGTTGTGGCAGTGGTTGACGGCGCAGGAGCAAGCGGCTCCGCCGCTTGGGAAACACGCGCCAGGCCCGGCACTGCGCACTTCGATGATCGTCGTAAGGGGTGTGCGAGTGCCCGGCCGGGGGTAGCCACCGGCGGTGACGATGCCGGGGGTGCGAGAAGGGTGAAGATCGGTGGCACTCAGCGTACTGCTGGCGGTTCTGGCGGCGGCGGCGAACGCGACCGCGTCCGTGCTGCAACGCAAGGGGGCGCGCGAGGCGCCTTCGGAGGGAGCTTTTTCGTTCGGTCTGCTGTGGACGCTCGCGAAACAGCCCGCCTGGATCGGCGGGATCACCGCCATCGCCGTCGGTTTCGGCCTGCAGGCCGCGGCGCTGGCCACCGGGCCGATCCTGCTGATCCAGCCGATCCTCGTGGTGGAACTGGCGTTCACCCTGGTGCTGTCGAGCGCGGTGTTCCATTCGCGGCTGCACGCCCGCGAATGGAGCGCGGTCCTGGGCATGAGCGCGGGCGTCGCCGTGCTGCTCGTCGCGTTCTCACCGAGCGGGGGAGACCCTCATGGTGCCGGCGCGCTGGCGTGGGCGGTGGGCTGCGCGGCGACCGTCGCGGTGACCGGGACGCTGGTGGTGCTCGGACGCCGCAGCCACCACGCCCGGCGGGCGGCCTTCCTCGGGGTGGCGACGGGCGTCTGGTTCGGGTTCACCGCGGCCCTGGTGGCGGGCATGACCTCGGCCGCCAACGCCGGGGTGGCCGAAGCGCTGGGCGCGTGGCAGACCTACTCGCTGCTCGTCGCCGGACCGCTCGGGTTCCTGCTGCTGCAGGAGGCGTTGCGGGCGGGTCGGCTGGTCGCTTCGCAACCGGGGCTGACGCTGTCGAATCCGCTGGCCTCGGTCGGGTGGGGAGTGGGTGTGTTCGGGGAGACCGTCCGGAGCGGGCCGTGGATCGTGGCCGAGATCGCGGGCGCCGCACTGATCGCGGCGTGCACGGTGCTGCTGGCGCGGTCTCCGCTGCTGCAGGGGTCGCAGGGGGAAAGCGAGCAGCCGGGGGCGGAGCCCGAATGCGTCCGCGATGTATAACGTCCTATACAGCGCGGGGCTGGTCGTGCGAGCGTCCGGCCATGGCAGCCGTGGCCAACCTCAAGAACGCCAGGACCGCGGGACGGGCTTCGCGGCTGGCGAGTCCCGCGAGCCGTAGTGCGAGCTCCTCGTAGATTCCGGTCAGCATCCCCGCCGCGGCCGGGGTGAGGCGCAGCAGCCGCTTGCGGCGGTCGGCCGGGTGCGGAAGGCGCTCGACATGTCCGTCCCGGACCAGGCGATCGGCGAGCTCGGTGGTGGAGGCGGGGGTGATGGCCAGGAGCCGGGCCAGGTCGGTGATCGTCTGCGGGCCTTCCACGTGAAGAATGCCCAGCGCGATCATTTCCGTCGGGGAGACGCCGAGGCGGGTTCGGGCCTGCTGGGCGCGGAACTGCTCGGTCGCCACCACCATGGCCCGCACGGCGAGCGCCAGCTCGAGGTCACCGTCCACTTCCTGAGGTTACCATTCCTTCAGGCTGCCTTAGGACCTGTCGGCGGTTGGTGGCGGTCCCGCCCGGGAAGGAGACGTGCATGCCGAGCAATCTGGACCTGGTGGCCGGTGGCTACGAAGCCTTCGCCCACGGCGACCCGTCGGCGGTGTTCGCGCTCTTCGACGAGGCGATGGAGTGGTACACCCCGGACGAGCTGCCCTGGGGCGGTCCCTTCCACGGCCGCGAAGACGTGATCCGGTTCTTCCAAGAGCTGCCTCGGCACTACGAGGAGTTGTCCGTCCAACCGAGACGGTTCCTCGACGCCGGGGACGCGGTGGTGGTCGAAGGCCGTTACGCGGGCCGCGTGAACGGCCGGGACTTCAAGGTCGCCTTCGCGCACGTGTGGACGTTCCGGGAGGGCAAGGCCGCCCGCGGCCGCGAGTACCTGGATTCGGGCAAGCTCCTGCGGCGGATGACGGAACACGGCACGGCCACCGCCTGAGCCACTTGGAGCGACTCACTGCGACGTGCCCGGCGGTGCACGCCGCAGGAGGAGCGCGAGGGCGACGGCCGCCAGGAGGGCCACGCCGACGGTGAACGCGAGGCCGGACGGGACGAGCCCGAACGCGGTGGCGGCCGCGCCCTCGCCGATCACCGGAATCGTGATTCCGATGTAGAGCACGAGGAAGAAGGTGGAGGTGAGTTCCGCGCGCGTGCCCGGCGGCCCTGCCGCGACGACGGAGCCGAGCCCGGCGCGGAAC
>NZ_VJWX01000495.1 GCF_007713715.1 Amycolatopsis rhizosphaerae | reverse complement strand
GCCCGCAGCCACGCCCAGTGGTCCCGCGCCGGATCGTCCACCACGCACACCGCGTTGAGGAAGTCCGGCTGTTCCTCGACCCCCCATGGTTTCGTCTCGTAGACCGTCGACACGGCACGCACGGCCGGCCCGAGACCGGTCATCACCGAGCGCAGGAACCCGAGCCGGTCGCCCAGGTTCGAGCCGAGGGAAAGGACGGCGCGGCTCATCGGTCCCGCCGCACGGTCACCGCCACATCATCGAAGGTGAGCGGGATCGGCGCGGCGGGCTTGTGCACGGTGACCTCGACGGCGTGCACCCGCTCGTCGCGGACCACCTCGTCGGCGATCTTCCCGGCCACGCTCTCGATCAGGTCGTAGGGCTCGCCGCCGACGATGCCCGCCGCCATTTCCGCGAGTTCGCCGTAGTGCAGCGTGTGCTTCAACTCGTCGGTCGCGGCGGCCTGGGAGAGATCGAGCCACACGGTGATGTCGACGACGAATTCCTGTCCGTCGCGCTTCTCGTGCTCGAAAACGCCGTGGTGACCGAACACGCGCAGCCCGGTCAGCGTGATCCGGTCAGACATCGCCCCGCCGCCAGGCCCTGGCCACCGCGACCGCGTCGAGCGAGGCACCCACCGAATGCACCCGCACACCCCAGGCACCGGCGGCCGCGGCCAGCGCGGAGATCGCGGCCGTGGCGTCCTCACGCCCGTCGGGCGGCCTCGGCTCGCCGTTCTCTCCGGCGAGGAGCCTGCCGAGAAAGCGCTTTCGAGAGGCGCCCACCAGAACCGGGAAACCCATTTCGAGGAAGACGTCCAGATCGTGCAGAAGCGCCCAGTCGTGCTCGGCGCGCTTGGCGAAACCGAGCCCCGGGTCGAGCACGATGTTTTCCGAAGCCACCCCGGCGGCGAGCGCCGCGTCCACCCGCGCCGAAAGCTCGTCGCGCACCTCGGCGACCACATCCGTGTAGACGGCGAGCGCGTTCATGTCCTTGCTGTGGCCACGCCAGTGCATCAGCACCCAGGGGGCGCCGGTCCCGGCCGCCACCTTCGCCATGTCCGGATCGGCCAGCCCGCCCGACACGTCGTTGATGATCGAGGCCCCCGCGTCCAGCGCGGCCTCGGCCACCGCCGCCCTCGTCGTGTCCACCGACAGGCACAGGCCGTCCGCCGCGAGCGCCCGCACCACCGGCACCACGCGGGCGATCTCGGTTTCGGCATCCACCCTGGCGGCGCCGGGCCGGGTCGACTCGCCGCCCACGTCGATCACGTCCGCGCCACGCCCCCACATTTCGTGTGCGTGCACCAGTGCGGAGTCCCGATCGAGGTACCGGCCGCCGTCGGAGAAGGAATCCGGGGTGACGTTGAGGACACCCATCACCACGCAGCGCCCGGGAGCGGGCAGCGCGTTCACCGTCGCCCCTTGATCAGCTCCAGTGCCTCGGCGCGGGTCGAAGCCTGCGTCTGCAGCACACCCCGCACCGCCGAGGTGGTGGTCCGCGCCCCGGCCTTGCGGATGCCGCGCATCGACATGCACAGGTGCTCCGCCTCGATCACGACGATGACACCCCGCGGCTCGAGCTTCCGGTTCAGCGCGTCGGCCACCTGCGAGGTGAGCCGCTCCTGCACCTGGGGGCGTTTGGCGTACAGATCGACCAGCCGGGCCAGCTTCGACAACCCGGTCACCTTCCCGTGCGCGTTCGGGATGTACCCGACGTGCGCGACGCCGTGGAACGGGGCCAGATGGTGCTCGCACATCGAGTACAGCGGGATATCGGTGACCAGGACCAGTTCTTCGTGCGACTCGTCGAAGGTCCGGTCGAGCACCTTGTCGGGGTCTTCGTACAACCCCGCGAACATCTCCTGGTACGCCCGCGCGACCCGGGCCGGGGTGTCCCGCAGGCCATCCCGATCCGGATCCTCACCCACGGCCAGCAACAGCTCACGCACGGCCTTCTCGGCCCGTGCCTGGTCGAACACCGGCCCGGGTTCGCGGGTCAGCTCACTGTCGATGTTGACCGTCCTGCTCGTCGGGCTCGGAACGTCGGCCGCCCTCACCCGGGTTCTGCCGCCACTCGTCGGCCGGTGGCCGCCAGCCGGTGTTGCCGCCCGGCTGGGTGGCCGGGGTCCACCCGGGGGGCGCGCCGTAGTTCGGCGGGCCACCCGCCACGCCACCCGAAGGCTGCGGCCACTGGCCGGTGCCGTTCGGGCCGTACGGGCGGCCACCGTTGGGCGGATATCCGCCAGCGGCGGGCGGAGCGTACGGGTTCGACGGAGGCTCGGGCTGCGCGTACGGCGGCCCGCCCGGCAGGTCGGACCCGCCTGGCGCGGTGCCGACCGGCGCCGGCACCCGCGGTGCGGGCTTCTTCTCCTCCGGCGGCCACGGCTCGCCGCGCTCCATCGCCAGCTCGCCCGGCGTCTTGATCGGCGGCTTGTCCGACGGGATGCGCTCCCCGAACTCGTTGAACACGGTGATGTGCGGGCGCTTCTCCACGGTGGCGAAGATCCGCTCGAGGTCCTTGCGCTGGAGGGTCTCCTTCTCCAGCAGCTCCATCACCAGGTCGTCGAGCACGTCCCGGTAGGTGTTGAGGACCTCGTACGCCTCGGTGTGCGCGGTCTCGATGAGCTTGCGGACCTCTTCGTCGATCTCGTGCGCGACCTCGAGCGAGTAGTCCGCCTGACGGCCCGCGGAGCGTCCGAGGAACGGGTCACCCTGCTCCTGGCCGTACTTGACCGCCCCGAGCCGGGCGCTCATGCCGTACTCGGTCACCATCGCCTTGGCGATCTTGGTGGCCTGCTCGATGTCCGAGGAGGCGCCCGTGGTCGGCTCGTGGAAGACCAGCTCCTCGGCGGTGCGCCCACCCAGGGCGAACACCAGCCGGGCGATCATCTCCGAGCGCGTCATCAGCTGCTTGTCGTCCTCGGGCACGACGAGCGCGTGCCCGCCGGTACGCCCGCGCGGCAGAATGGTCAGCTTGTACACCGGCTCCAGGTCCGGCATCGCCCACGCGGCCAGCGCATGCCCGCCCTCGTGGTAGGCGGTGATCTTCTTCTCCTTCTCGGAGATGATCCGGCTCTTGCGCGCCGGGCCGCCGATCACGCGGTCCACCGACTCCTCGAGCGCCACATCGTTGATCACGTGGCCGTTCTGGCGCGCGGTGAGCAGCGCCGCCTCGTTGATCACGTTGGCCAGGTCCGCACCGGACATGCCCACGGTGCGCTTGGCCAGCGCGTCCAGGTCGACGTTCTGCGCCAGCGGCTTGCCCTTGGCGTGCACCTCCAGGATCGCGCGGCGGCCCCGCAGGTCGGGGGCGGACACCGGGATCTGCCGGTCGAACCGGCCGGGGCGCAGCAGCGCCGGGTCGAGGATGTCGGGCCGGTTGGTGGCGGCGATCAGGATGATGCCGCCGCGCGAGTCGAACCCGTCCATCTCGACGAGCAGCTGGTTCAGCGTCTGCTCGCGCTCGTCGTGCCCGCCGCCGAGGCCCGCCCCGCGCTGGCGGCCGACCGCGTCGATCTCGTCGACGAAGATGATGCACGGCGCGTTCTGCTTGGCCTGTTCGAACAGGTCACGGACGCGGGAGGCACCGACACCGACGAACATCTCGACGAAGTCCGAACCGGAGATCGTGTAGAAGGGCACCCCGGCCTCACCGGCGACGGCCCTGGCGAGCAGCGTCTTACCGGTACCGGGCGGGCCGTAGAGCAGCACGCCCTTCGGGATCTTCGCGCCCAGCGCCTGGTAGCGCGCCGGGTTCTGCAGGAAGTCCTTGATCTCGTTGAGCTCTTCGACCGCCTCGTCGGCCCCCGCCACGTCACCGAAGGTGGTCTTGGGCATGTCCTTGTTCAGCTGCTTGGCCTTGGACTTGCCGAAGTTGAGGACCCGGTTGCCGCCGCCCTGCGCGTTGTTCATCATCCACATGAGCAGCAGGAGCAGCAGGCCCAGCGGGATCATGTAGATGAGCAGCTGCGAGATCCACGACTGCTGGGTGACCGTGGTGGCGAACTTCACGTTCGGCTTGGAGATCAGCAGGTCGTAGATGGACCGCGTCGCATCGGCCGGGTACGGCGTGATGATCTCGTCGACCTGTTGGCCGTCGACGTCGATCTTGTTGTTGAGCGACAGCTTGAGCTGCTGCTCCTTGTCCTGGAGGTTCGCTTCCTTCACATTGCCCGCGTTGACCTGCGCGATCGCTTGTGAAGTCGGAACCTGGGTGTAACCGCGGTTGCTGTCGAACACGCTGCTGAACAAGAAGTAGAGCAGCAGAACCGCGACGATCCACAGAAGTGGGTTCTTGAGCAGGCGCTTCCGGTCCATATGCCTCGGCCGTGCTGGCCTTGACCCTCCCTGGTTAGGCGGTAGATGGTGACATCCGCCGTCACGGTGTAGACAACAACTAGCTGGGTGCGGGACACCCGTCTAACCAGGGTACAGTCCGGCCGACGTGGATACCTGCACGAGCCTCCGGCAGGTCAACGGCCGATCAGGGTCCGGGGTTCCCGGACCGGCCGGGATCAGCCCGAAACAAGCGAGACCATCTCCGTGAGCCTGGTGCGCAGCGTCTTGGTGTCGGCGGGGGCCACCGTCACCCATTCGCGGCCATCCGAGCCGGGACGCGCGAGGCTGAGGTAGCGGCCGCTGGCCGTGTCGAACCAGGCCAGGACCGGTGAGCGTCGCCAGCCGCTGAGCTCGTTACGGCTGTTCGCGGCCAACTGCCCGCCTCGCAGACGAGGCTGGCCGGCCAGCCGGGCGTAGGACTCGCGGGGATCGGCCACCTGGTCGCTCAGCGAGGACCTCCGTCGCGACCGCGGCTCCTCGGGGCCGCCACCGGCGGGCACCGCGACCCGGTTCGGCGGAATGCGCAGGGCCTCGGCCACCGGAAGAGTGATGGAGGCCTCGGTGCCCCGCGTGCCCGGCGGCAGCAGGTCGACCACCGCGGAGGCCAGTCCCTCGGCGAAGGTCGGCCGGAGCCAGATCCCGTCCGCGTTCTGGATCGCGATCACGCCCGTACGCCCGTCGGAGGCGGCGAGGATCCCCACCGGGGGCGCCTGGTAGTCGGGGATGTGCAGTGCGTCGATCCGCAGCAGCGGCCGGGCGAGCACGGTCAGCCAGTCCTCGACATGGGGTTCGAGGCGGCCGAAGTGGTCGTGCAGCCCCCGTGCCTTGAGCTCCTGGCGCGCCCGCTCCCGCAGCGAGACACGCTGAGCCTCGGTCTCCCCGTGGGAACGAACCCGCAGCGGGTAGGGCAACTCGCCGAGCC
>NZ_VJWX01000494.1 GCF_007713715.1 Amycolatopsis rhizosphaerae | reverse complement strand
GACGGGTAGCCCGCCTGGTAGGGCGTGGCGTGCGTGACCGAGGCGAGGTAGGACACGCCGCCGACGAGGAACCCAAGCACGCACGCCATCACGGTCAGCACCTTGCGGGCGTTGCGCCCCTGCGGTTTGCGGAAGGCGCTGACCGTGTTCGAGATGGCCTCGACGCCGGTGAGCGAGGACCCGCCGTTGGCGAACGCGCGCAGCACCACCAGGATGGTCGCCCCCATCACCAGCCCGTTGCCCTGCTGGACGGGGACCGCACCGGCCAGCTGGGCCGGGTCGTACCGGGGCAGCGTGCCCGCGAAGTCCCGCACCAGCCCCACCACGATCATCAGGACGACCATGCCGGCGAAGAAGTAGGTGGGCACCGCGAACGGGCGGCCCGCCTCCCGCAGCCCGCGCAGGTTGGCGTAGCACAGCAGGACCACCACGGCGATGGTGATCTCCAGGTGGTAGGGGCCCAGCACGGGGATCGCCGAGACCACCGCGACGGTGCCCGCCGCGGCCTGCACCGCCACCGTCACCACGTAGTCGATCAGCAGCGCCGCCGCGGCGATCTGCGCGAAGCGCGGCCCGAAGTTCTCGCGCGCCACCACGTACGAGCCGCCCGCGCGGGTGTAGGTCATCACCACCTGGCGGTAGGACGCCGTCACCAGGATCAGGATGAACAGGATGATCCCGGTGATCGGCAGCACGAGGGAGAAGGCGGCCAGCCCCGCGTAGGGCAGGAGCTCGATCAGGATCTCCTCGGTGCCGTAGGCGGAGGACGAGATCGCGTCCGGGGACAGCACGCCGAGGGCGACCGGATTGGACAGCCGTTCGCTGTGGAGCCTGCTGCTGATCAGGGGCCGTCCGAGCAGGAGGCGCTTGAGGATGTAGCCGACCGATTCCGGCACGGCGACCGGCTGGCGGCCGGGACGTTCCGCCATGCCTCCATCTTGTGCGCCAAACCGCCCCGGGGCCACCGAAGCCGCGCCCGGTGCCACTGCCCCGGCGTTACAGTCGGCCCGTGTCCCGGCTCCGCCTCCCCGCAAACCTTCCCCCGTTCGTGATGGACGCCGCCGTCGTGCTGGGGTGCCTGCTGGTCTTCTGGCGGCCGTCCGGCCCGGCGGCCACCACCTCCCCGGTGCTGCGGCTGGGCCTGGGCTGCGTACTCGTCGCGGGGGTGCTGGTCCGCTCACGATGGCCGCTCGCGGCGTTCACACTCACCGCCGCGGCGACCTTCGCCGGGCTGCTGCTGGGGGTGACGACCGACCCGTTCGTCGCCGCGGCCTGGACGCTGTATCCGCTGGCGGTCCGCCACGGCGGCGGTTTCTCGCCCGCCGTGCTCACGGCCGTGCTCGGCACGCTGCTGTTCGCCCTCACCTTCCTCGGCAGCCCGCGGCTCGCCCCCGTCCTGCGGTTCGCGCTGCTGATCCTGCTGGTCCTGGCCGGGACCTGGCGGCTGGGCGCGGCGGTGCGGCGGGCACGTGAGGAGGCCGGGCGAGCCGCCCGCGCCGAGCGGGACCGGGCGCTGCTGGCGGAACGCCTCCGGCTCGCGCGAGAGGTGCACGACGTGGTGTCGCACTCGCTGAGCACGATCGCGGTCACCGCCGGGGTCGCCGCGGTGACCGCCTCCGGCGATGCCGGGCGGATGAGAGACCGGCTCGCGGACATCGAACGGGTGAGCAGGGCGGCGCTCGGGGATCTCCGGGGCGTGCTGAGTACTGTGCGCGAGCCCGTCGAGCCCGCCGAGCCCGCCGAGACCGGCGGACACCGCCCCGCCCCGGGCCTGCGGGATCTCCCGGAACTGGTCGAGCGGGCGTGCGAGGCGGGGACACCGGTCCGGCTGGACGTGGCGAATCCCGAGGTGGTACCCGCCGGCCTCGGCCTGGCCGTGTACCGGATCGTGCGGGAAGGGCTGGTCAACATCGCGCGGCACGCACCGGGAGCCCGGTCCGTGGTCACCGTCGGCGGCGGGGGCGGCCGGGTCGAGGTCGAGGTCGTGAACGAGGCCGTGAGCGAAGGCACCCCGCCGCGGTCCGGAGAACCGGGCTACGGCCTGCTGGGCCTGCGCGAGCGGGTGGAGTCGCTGGGCGGGCGGTTCACCGCTGGCCCCCGGCCCGGGGGCGGATTCCGGCTCCACGCGGTCATTCCGGTGCCGGAGGAGGCGCGATGAGCGAGCGCATTCGCGTCCTGGTCGCGGAGGACCAGGACCTGACCCGGGCCTCCCTCGGCGAACTGATCGCCGGGGACGGGGCACTGACCCTGGCCGGGGAGGCCCGCGACGGCCGGGAGGCGATCCAGGCGGTCGCGAGGCTCCGCCCGCAGGTGGTGCTGATGGACATCCGGATGCCGGTGCTGGACGGGCTCGAAGCCACCCGGGCGATCTGCGCGTCCTCGCCTTCGGCCAAGGTGATCGTCCTGACCACGTTCGACCTCGACGAGTACGTCTACGAGGCGCTCAAGGCGGGAGCTTCCGGTTTCCTGCTCAAGGACGGTCCCGTCACCGAGATCCCCAAGGCGATCCGCACCGTCCACGAAGGACACGCCATGCTCGCGCCCGAGGTGACGCGGCGGGTGATCGCGGACTTCGCCGCGCGCCGCGTCCGGCGGGCTCCGGCACGGGCCCGGTTCGACGGGCTCACCGGCCGCGAACGCGACGTGGTCGCGGCGATCGTGCGCGGCCTGTCGAACGACGAGATCGCCGCGGACCTGTTCCTCAGCCTTGCCACGGTCAAGACCTACCTGAGCAGGCTGTTCGCCAAGCTCGGCGTCCGCGACCGCACCCAGCTGGTCATCCTCGCCTACGAATCGGGGTTCGCGGAAACGCTCAGCCCCGGCGGGTGACCAGCGCGCGGCCCCCGTCCGCGGTTTTGTCAACCTTTGGCCGATGTGGGTGGCGGGGTCCGCACCCACCCTGGACCCATGATCGAAATCACCGGACTCACCAAACGCCACGGCCGGAGAACCGTCGTGCGGGACATCGGTTTCACCGCCCTGCCCGGCCGGGTGACCGGATTCCTGGGGCCGAACGGGGCGGGGAAGTCCTCGACCCTGCGGGTGCTGCTCGGCCTCGACTTCGCCGACGCGGGCACCGCCCTCATCGCCGGAAAGCCCTATCGGGAACTGGACCGTCCCCTGCGCACCGTGGGCGCCCTGCTCGACGGTGGCGGCGCGCACCGCTCCCGCACCGCCCGCGCCCACCTGTCGTGGGTGGCCGCCAGCAACGGGATTTCCCGGAAGCGGATTCCGGAGGTGCTCGAACTGGTCGGGCTGGGCGAGGCCGCCCGCAAACGGGCGGGCACCTTCTCCCTGGGCATGGCGCAGCGGCTCGGGCTGGCCACCGCCCTGCTGGGCGAACCCGAGGTGCTCGTCCTCGACGAACCGGTGAACGGCCTCGACCCGGAGGGCATCCGGTGGATGCGGCGGTTCCTGCGGTCCTTCGCGGCCGAAGGCCGGACCGTCCTGCTCTCCAGCCATCTCATGAGCGAAACCGCGGCCACCGCGGACGATCTGGTCGTGATCGATCGCGGCCGGATCGCCGCGCGGGGAACCGTCGCGGAGATCACCGGCGGCCACGCCGGCCTGGAGGAGGCGTTCTTCGCGCTGACCACTGGTACGGACGGGGGACGCACCCGGTGAAGCTGGTTTTCGCCGAGTTCCGGAAACTCTTCTCGCTGCCGTCCACCTACGTCGCGATCGGCCTGTCCCTCGCCGGAACGCTCGGGATCGCCGCGGCGAACGTCCTGTTCGCCGCGGCGAACGTCCTGTCACTGCGGGCGAAGCTCGACTCGGGCAACCTCGGCCCGCTCCCCCGTGCCGGCACCCTCGACGCGGGCTTCGCCACCACGGTCATCGGCACCATCGGCGTGATCGTGCTCGGTGTCGTCGTCGTCAGCAGCGAATACAGCCGGGACACCGATGATGCCGCCCACGGCAGGCAGATCGTCACCACCCTCGTGGCCCTGCCCCGGCGCGGAGCGCTGATCGCGGCGAAGGCGCTGGTCGTCGCGCTCACCAGCGGGGTGCTCGCGGCGGTCGCCATCCCGGCGACGATCCTGCTGTCGCAGTCGCTGCTGGGACGGCACGGCCACCCGGCGGCCGAAGCCGTCTCGGCCCTCGCCCCGCGGGCGGCGGGCGAGATCCTGTACTGGGTCCTGACCGCGCTGCTCGCGTTCGCCATCACCACGCTCGTCCGCAGCGGGGTCGTCCCGCTGGTCGTGCTGATCACGAACACGTCGCTGGTGTCGGTCACCCTCCTGCTCGCCCGGTGGCTGCCGCCCGCGAGGTACCTGCCCGACGTGGCCGGGACCCAGATGTTCGCCGTCGGCTACCCGGCCCCGGACATGCTGTCCCCGGTGTCCGGTGGCGTCGTGATGGCGCTCTGGACGCTCGCCCTCCTGGTGGCCGCGGCGATCGTGTTCGCCCGGCGGGACGCGTGAGGCGCCGTGATCCCCCGTCTGCCGTCCGCGACCCGCGCGGAACTGATCAAGCTCGGCACCCTGCCCGCCGTGCTCGGCACGATGGCCTCGACGGTGCTGGTCATGCCGGTCCTGACCGTGGCACTGGCCCGCACCGGGCACACCGCGGGCCTGCCTGCCACCGCCTACGCCCAGGCGGGCCCGATCCTGCTCGGTGTTCTCGCGGGGGCTGGCGAATACGCCGGCGGCCGGATGCGGACCACCCTGCTGGCCGTCCCGGACCGGCGGGTGCTGCCGGCCGCGAAGACCCTGGCCTGCCTGGCCATGGCGGCGCTGACCGCGCTGCTCGCGGTGACGGCCGCCGGTCCCTTCGCCGGATGTGGAGTCCCCACGCTGCTCGGCGCCGCCGCGTATCTCGTGGCGATGGGGCTGTTCGGCTTCGCGGCCGCGCTGCTGCTCCGCAGGGTCGTCGCGGCGCTCGTGTCGGTCCTGGGGCTCGTCTTCGTCGTCTCCCCGCTCCTGGCCGGGGTGACCGCCGCCGCGCGCTACCTCCCCGACCGCGCCGGGGCCTTCCTGTACGGGGCGGCGCCGGGTGAAGGCACGGCCGCGGCGGTGCTGGCCGGGTGGCTGGTGTTCCTGCTGGGCGCCGCCGGTCTCGCGCTGGCCGTCCGGGATGCCTGAGCCTTCCGGCGCGGGCTTGCCCCGGCCGCTAGGCTGCCCGCCATGAACCGGGCGAGCAGGCGGTGGGCCGCGGCAGCGCTGACGGCGGTGTCCTCGCTGCTCCTGGTCGCCTCCGCCTCCCCGCTGCCGCCCGCACTGGCGGCTCACCCGACGGAAACCCCACGAG
>NZ_VJWX01000493.1 GCF_007713715.1 Amycolatopsis rhizosphaerae | reverse complement strand
CCGCCGAACCGTGAGCCCGGTCTGCTCACCCACAACGAACCGGGCGGCCCCGGCTACCCCGAGGACGACTACGACGACGAGCAGGGCCGGTTCGACGAGTTCGGCGCGGACGGCGAAGAAGCCCCCGAAGAAGGCAAGAAGGGCAAGAAGGCCCTGACGCCCAAACAGCGCAAGAAGCGGCGCTGGAAGATCATCCGCCGCAGCCTGTACGCGTGCGTCGGCCTGTTCGTCGTGCTGCCCGCGATCGCCTTCACCATCGCCTACTTCCTGGTCGACGTGCCGACGCCGGAAGAGGTGCTCGCACAGCAGAGCCAGGTCGTCACCTACTACTACAGCGACAACACGGTGATGGGCAAGGACATCCCGGAGAACAAGAACCGCCAGATCCTCAAGCCCGGCCAGATCCCCGACACCGTCAAGCACGCCGTGTACGCGGCCGAAGACGCCACCTTCGAGACCAACAGCGGTTTCGACGTGCTGGGCATCCTGCGCGCGGTCTACAACAACCTCACCGGTGGTCAGGGCGGTGGTTCGACCATCTCCCAGCAGTACATCAAGAAGGCCACCGAGAACGAGGAACACACGCTCACGCGTAAGGCCACGGAGCTGGTGAAGTCGTTCAAGATGAACCAGACCCAGTCCAAAGAGGACATCATCACGGCCTACCTGAACATCATCTACTTCGGCCGGGGCGCCTACGGCATCCAGGCGGCCTCGCACGCGTACTTCAACAAGGACGTCTCCCAGCTCTCCTCGTCGGAAGCGGCCCTGCTGGCCGGTCTGATCCAGGGACCGGGCAGGTCGGAGAACGCCGAATACGCACAGCGGCGCTGGAACTACGTGATGGACAACCTGGTCAAGTACAACTGGCTGCCCTCAGCCGACCGCACGGCCGCCCAGTTCCCGACCCCGTTGCCCATCGACCAGACCAAGCCGCAGGCCATCACCGGCTCGAACCAGTACATCCAGGCGCAGGTGGAGGACGAACTGGCGGCCGCGGGCTACTCGAAGGAGAAGCTGCAGGCCGGGGGCTACAACATCTACACCACGATCGACCCGGTCGCACAGAAGATCGCGGTCGACGCGGAGAACAAGTACATGACCGGGCAGCCGGACACGCTGAAGAAGGCGCTCGTCGCGGTGGACCCGAAGACCAGGGGCGTGATCGCCTACTATGGCGGGCCCAACGACAAGACCGACCGGTACGATTGGGCGAACACACCGCACAACCCCGGATCCTCGTTCAAGGCGTTCGACATCACGGCGTTCCTGAAGATGGGCAAGGGGCTGGGCGAGGTCTTCGACGGCTCCATATCCCGTCAGTTCGGCTCCCGCACCGTCCGCAACGCGAGTCAGGCGAACAGCTGTGGCAAGGACTGCACGGTCGCCGAGGCCGTCAAGATTTCCGCCAACACGGTGTTCTTCGACATGGTCGCCAACGTGACGCACTGGCCCGCCGTGCAGGAGGCCGCCGTCGAGGCCGGCGTCAAAACGGTCGAGCATCCGAAGACGGCACTGGACAACAACATCTCGCTCGGCGGTGGCACGACCGAAGCCACGCCGCTCGACATGGCCTCCGGCTACGCCACCTTCGCCGCGGACGGCATGGCCATGGACCGGCACTTCGTCACCAAGGTGACCGACCCCGGCGGCAACGTGGTCTACCAGACCCAGGTGACCCCGAAGCCCGCCTTCGCCGCGAACAACTCGCAGAAGAGCAAGCAGATCGCCGGGAACGTCACCATCGCACTCAAGCCGGTGATCGACTTTTCGCACCTGAAGTGCCCGGACAACCACGAATGCGCGGGCAAGACGGGTACGCAGCAGTACGACTCGAGCGATCCCACCCTGGCGAGCCTCAACTCGCAGGTGTGGATGATCGGGTACACCCCGTCGATCGCGGTGGCCTCCTGGGTCGGTTCCGACCCGCCGAAGCCGCTGAAGGACAAGGACGGCAAGTCCGTCGGCAGTACCGGGCTCCCTGCCCAGATCTGGCAGGAGTTCATGAACAACTACCTCAAGGGCAAGCCCGCGGAGAAGTTCTCCACGGTGGATCCGATCGGCAAGTCCGCCGACGCGTCCAGCGACTCCTCCGCGTCGAACACCGCCTCGCAGTCGACGGGGACCAGCACCCCGACCACCCCGACCACCCCGACCACGACGCCCACTTCGGACACCTCGCCCACCTCGGCGTCGAAGCCCTCGAAGTCGAAGCCGTCGAGCCCGACCTCGACGACCGGCGGCTTCGTGATCGGCGGTCCCCCGGGCGGCTGACCGGCACGACGGAACCGGAGAGGGCGGTGGGCACGGCGACGATGCCACCGCCCTTTTCGTGCGCAGCGTGGCTCACTGCCAACCCACCGTCGGGGCCGTAACATCGCGCGCGTGTCCAGTCCGACCGAACCGGCCTCCCTCGACGCGACCCAGCGGATCGCCCCCAGCCGGACCGAGCCACTGGTGGCCGCGGCGAGCGCGCCCATCGGCGGCCCGCTCGGCGAGCACGCCGCAGTGGGCAGGCACTGGTTCTGGACCCCGCAGCGGGTGGGACTGGCCCTGGCCACCCTCGCCCTGATGCTGTGCTGGTTCGGCAAGGGCAGCTGCATCCAGCAGTACACCGACGAAAGCGGCCACAACCAGCTGGACTGGCGGGCGGGCCGCCCTTACGTGGCCATGTGCTACTCCGACATCGTGCCGCTCTACAGCGCCGAACGGCTCGACCAGCCGGGCACCTTCCCGTACCGGACGAGCTGGGTGGACAACGCCGGCACCGCGAACGCGAACGTGCGGTACATGGAGTACCCGGTGCTCACCGGGCTCTTCCAGTGGGCCAACGCGAAACTCACCACGATCTGGAAGACGATCTCCGACGCGGGCTGGCTCCCCGGCGCGCTCCCGGTGGCGATCTACTTCAACATCACCGCGTTCTGGTTGTCCGCCGCCTGGCTGGTCACCGTGTGGGCGGTCGGCCGCACCGCGGGCCGCAGACCATGGGACGCCGCACTGGTCGCGATCTCACCACTGGTACTGGTGCACGCGTTCACGAACTTCGACGCGATCGCCACCGCGTTCGCCGCCACCGGGCTACTTGCGTGGGCCAGACGGAAGCCGGTGCTGGCCGGTGTGCTGCTCGGCCTGGGCGCCGCGGCGAAGCTGTACCCGTTGTTCCTGCTGGGCCCCCTGTTCCTGCTGTGCCTGCGCGCCGGGAAGTTCCGCTACTGGGCGCGCACGGCCGCGACCGCCGTGGTGACCTGGCTGGCGGTGAACCTGCCCATAGCGCTCCTGTACAACACCGGGTGGCGGGAGTTCTTCCGGCTGAACGGGGAGCGCGCGATGGACCCCGACTCGATCTACAACGTGATCTCCTACTTCACCGGCTGGACCGGTTTCGACGGCCCACTGCGGGCAGGGCAGACGCCGACCTGGCTCAACCTGGTCAGCGGGGGTCTGTTCCTGTTGTGCTGCGCGGGCATCGCCTACCTGGCGCTCGCCGCGCCGCTACGGCCGCGCGTGGCCCAGTTGAGCTTCCTCGTGGTCGCCGCGTTCCTGCTGACGAACAAGGTGTGGAGCCCGCAGTACTCGCTGTGGCTGGTGCCGCTGGCGGTGCTGGCGATCCCGCGCTGGCGGCTGCTGCTCGGCTGGATGCTCGTCGACGCGCTGGTCTGGGTGCCGAGGATGTTCTTCTACCTCGGCGTCGACCACAAGGGGTTGCCGGAGGACTGGTTCCTCGGCTTCGTCGTGGTCCGGGACCTGGCCGTGGTCGGGCTGTGCGTGCTGGTGATCCGGGAGATCCTGCGTCCGGAACGGGACAAGGTCCGGCTCTCCGGCGACGACGATCCGGCGGGCGGCGTGCTCGACGGGGCCCGCGACGTGTTCGTGCTCAAACCGGCCAAGGAGCCGGTTCCGGCCTGATCGCCTTCAGCCGAGGGCGTCCCGCAGGTACGCGATGTCCTCGGCCTGGCCCTCCGACGGGGTCTCGACGATCACCGGCGCCCCGGCCGCCCTGGCCACCGCCACCAGTTGCTCCGGTGGGATGGTGCCGCCGCCGTGCACCACGTTGGCGTGCCGGTCGCGGGTCGAGCCGAACTCGTCCCGCGAGTTGTTGAGGTGCACCAGGTCGATCCGGCCGGTGATCGCCTTCACCCGGTCCACGACGCCGTCCAGTTCCCAGCCCGCGGCGAAGGCATGGCAGGTGTCCAGGCAGAAGCCGGCTCCGAAACCGCCGACGACATCCCACAGCCGGGCCAGCATGTCGAACTGGCGGGCCATCGCGCCGTCGCCCCCGGCGGTGTTCTCGATGAGGATCGGTACCCCGAAGCCGCCGTCTTCGGCCTGGCGCTCGAACAGCTTGCGCCAGTTGATCAGGCCCAGTTCCGGGTCCTCGTCCTTGCGCACGTGCCCGCCGTGCACGACCAGGCCGCGGGCGCCGATCTCCGCGGCGGCCGCCGCGTGCTGGCCGACCAGCTTGCGGGAGGGCATGCGGATGCGGTTGTTCGTGGAAGCCACGTTCACCACGTACGGGGCGTGGATGAACACCGTCACCCCGGCCGCCTCGATCTCCGCCGCGCTCGGCGCGGGCACCGGTTTGCGCCAGCCCTGCGGGTCCGCGAGGAAGAACTGGACCACCGCGGCATCGCGCTCCCGCGCCGCCGCCAACGGATCGTCATCGCGAACATGGGCTCCGATCTGCATGGGGCCACGCTACCGCCGGAAATCCGCCGGAACCGCCCCACGCTCACGCAGATGCAGTAGCGTGAGCGCGTTCCGTGAACCAGCGTGGCCTGCCGGCGCCGGAGGGGGAAGCATGGGGAAGACCGGGAACAGGTTGGCCGCACTGGGTTTTCTCACCGCCTTCGCCACCTTGGCCGTGCTGCCGGGAACGGCTTCGGCGGATCCGGCCGATCCGGCTCTGGCCGGTGGTTGTGACGCCACCCTCCGGCCGGCCCCCGGCCAGGCCCTCACCGTGGACGCGGGCGCCTCGCTCGACCTGCCCGGAATCCTCACCGTGGGCACCGGGTCCCACTCGGCCGCGACCGGGCCCGGCCAGAACGCGCCGCTGTTGTCGCTACCGCTCGCCGACACGGCGGGAACGCTGGACGCGGGCTCGCTGCCGGTGGTCGGCCCGCTGCTCACCGACGAGGTCTGTCCCGGCCTGCAGAACACGGTGAACGGCGTGTCGGCGACCACGCAGAGTCTCCTTTCCGGGCATGTGCGGGAGCCGGCTCCCGCGCCGCGACCCGTCCGGCCCACGCCCCGGCC
>NZ_VJWX01000492.1:2500-5273 GCF_007713715.1 Amycolatopsis rhizosphaerae | reverse complement strand
GTGTTCGGCGGTGTCCTACTCTCCCACACCCCTTCGAGTGCAGTACCATCGGCGCTGGTGGGCTTAGCTTCCGGGTTCGGAATGGGACCGGGCGTTTCCCCACCGCCATGACCACCGAAACATTATGATCACACACAACCACTATCCAATTAACGGGTTGTGTGGTGTTTCAGAACCATAGAGTGGATGCGTAGCACCTTTGTAGACAAGTCCTCGGCCTATTAGTACCAGTCAACTCGAAAACACATTACTGTGCGTCCATTTCTGGCCTATCAACCCCATCGTCTCTAGGGGGCCTTAACCCACAAAGGGGTGGGAGACCTCATCTTGGAACAGGCTTCCCGCTTAGATGCCTTCAGCGGTTATCCCTTCCGAACGTAGCCAACCAGCCATGCCACTGGCGTGACAACTGGCATACCAGAGGTTCGTCCGTCCCGGTCCTCTCGTACTAGGGACAGCCTTCCTCAAGTCTCCTACGCGCGCGGCGGATAGGGACCGAACTGTCTCACGACGTTCTAAACCCAGCTCGCGTGCCGCTTTAATGGGCGAACAGCCCAACCCTTGGGACCTACTCCGGCCCCAGGATGCGACGAGCCGACATCGAGGTGCCAAACCATGCCGTCGATATGGACTCTTGGGCAAGATCAGCCTGTTATCCCCGGGGTACCTTTTATCCGTTGAGCGACACCCCTTCCACCAGGAGGTGCCGGATCACTAGTCCCGACTTTCGTCCCTGCTCGACCTGTCAGTCTCACAGTCAAGCTCCCTTGTGCACTTACACTCAACACCTGATTGCCAACCAGGCTGAGGGAACCTTTGGGCGCCTCCGTTACTCTTTAGGAGGCAACCGCCCCAGTTAAACTACCCACCAGGCACTGTCCCTGAACCGGATCACGGTCCGAGGTTCAGATTCCCAATCCGATCAGAGTGGTATTTCAACAATGACTCCACGAGAACTAGCGTCCCCGCTTCACAGTCTCCCACCTATCCTACACAAACCGAACCGAAAACCAATACCAAGCTATAGTAAAGGTCCCGGGGTCTTTCCGTCCTGCCGCGCGTAACGAGCATCTTTACTCGTAATGCAATTTCGCCGGGCCTGTGGTTGAGACAGCCGGAAAGTCGTTACGCCATTCGTGCAGGTCGGAACTTACCCGACAAGGAATTTCGCTACCTTAGGATGGTTATAGTTACCACCGCCGTTTACTGGCGCTTAAATTCTCAGCTTCGCCCCGAAGAGCTAACCGGTCCTCTTAACGTTCCAGCACCGGGCAGGCGTCAGTCCATATACATCGTCTTACGACTTCGCATGGACCTGTGTTTTTAGTAAACAGTCGCTTTCCGCTGGTCTCTGCGGCCAACTCACCCTAGCCCGCGAAGGGCTTCAAGTGCTTTGGCCCCCCTTCTCCCGAAGTTACGGGGGCATTTTGCCGAGTTCCTTAACCACAGTTCACCCGATCGCCTTAGTATTCTCTACCTGACCACCTGTGTCGGTTTGGGGTACGGGCCACACATGTTCTCGCTAGAGGCTTTTCTCGGCAGCATAGGATCACTCTACTTCACCTCAACGGCTACGCATCACGTCTCAGCCCATATGGAACACGGATTTACCTATGTTCCGGCCTACACGCTTACACCAGTACAACCACTCACTGGCGGAGCTACCTTCCTGCGTCACCCCATCGCTTAACTACTACACCATCAGGCCCCACGCTCACCAACCACCAATCCGAAGACCAGTAGCCAGCTCGGGTGGTTAGTATCCGGCGCCTCGCTATGGGCGAACACACGCGGGTACGGGAATATCAACCCGTTGTCCATCGACTACGCCTGTCGGCCTCGCCTTAGGTCCCGACTCACCCTGGGCAGATTAACTTGACCCAGGAACCCTTGGTCATCCGGCGGCAGAGGTTCTCACTCTGCATTCGCTACTCATGCCTGCATTCTCACTCCCACACCCTCCACCGCTAACTTACGTCACGGCTTCACTGGATGCAGGACGCTCCCCTACCCATCAACACGACTACACACAACCCACAAAGAGGTTGAGCGGATCTATAGTGTCAATGACACGGCTTCGGCGGTGTGCTTAAGCCCCGCTACATTGTCGGCGCAGGACCACTTGACCAGTGAGCTATTACGCACTCTTTCAAGGGTGGCTGCTTCTAAGCCAACCTCCTGGTTGTCTGGGCAATCCCACATCCTTTCCCACTGAGCACACACTTCGGGGCCTTAGCCGGTGTTCTGGGCTGTTTCCCTCTCGACGACGAAGCTTATCCCCCGCCGTCTCACTGCCGCGCTCTCACTCTCTGGTATTCGGAGTTTGGTTGACTTCGGTAACCCGGTAAGGCCCCTAGGCCATCCAGTAGCTCTACCCCCAGAGAGAAACACACGACGCTGCACCTAAATGCATTTCGGGGAGAACCAGCTATCACGGAGTTTGATTGGCCTTTCACCCCTACCCACAACTCATCCCCCAGGTTTTCAACCCTGGTGGGTTCGGGCCTCCACACCGTCTTACCGGCGCTTCACCCTGGCCATGGGTAGATCACTCCGCTTCGGGTCTAGACCACGCGACTCACACGCCCTATTCAGACTCGCTTTCGCTACGGCTACCCCACACGGGTTAACCTCGCCACGCAGCACTAACTCGCAGGCTCATTCTTCAAAAGGCACGCCATCACCCAAAGGCTCTGACGGCTTGTAGGCACACGGTTTCAGGTACTCTTTCACTCCCCTCCCGGGGTACTTTTCATCTTTCCCTCACGGTACT
>NZ_VJWX01000491.1 GCF_007713715.1 Amycolatopsis rhizosphaerae | reverse complement strand
CACACTAACCACCGCGGCTCTTGCCCCTTGATCGTCTTCCCTCAGCAAGAAGACATGATCAACCAAGAGCCGCACCCAAGATCAACCAGGGCCAAGCCCAACCCACCACAACGTTAAAACTCAAGGGACCCTTCACGGCTTTGCCCGAGTCCCTCCGGCCGGGGGTGGGGGGTCTGTAAAGGGGGTTGCGGATTGCCGTGAGCGTTCGTGGAAGAGGAGGAGCAGGTAGGCCGCGATCGACTGGGCGTCGGTGATTTCGCCGCGCGTGAGGAGTTTTTCGAACTCGGCGCGGGTGAACCAGCCGGTGCGCATGTCCTGCTCCTCGTGCTCGCGCTCGTGCGGGCCCGGCACCAGTTCGGTCGCGAGGAACACCCGTCCGCGCTGACTGGACAGGCCGGGCGCGACGTCGAGCTGCCCGAGGTCGGTGAGGCGGCCCGCGATCAGTCCCGTCTCCTCCCGGAGCTCGCGCGCCGCGAGTTCAGCGGGGTCCGGCGACTCCGGCCCCGGCGCGGTGCCCTGCGGGAACTCCCAGCGGCGCAGGCCCAGCGGGTACCGGTACTGCTCGACCAGGTGCAGGCGGTCGCCGTCGGCCGGGATCACCAGTGCGTAGTCGGGTTTGTCGACCACGCCGTAGATGCCGTGGGAGCCGTCGGGACGGCGGATGTCGTCCTCGCGCACGGTCATCCACGCGTTGCGGTACACCTGCCGCGAGCTCAGCTGACGTATCGGATCCACCCCGACAGTCTGCCGAACCGGCGGGCAACTGCCCGGGCGGTGGCGCCATCTTCTACCCTCGGCGGGTGCGTCTCGTGATCGCTCGCTGCCAGGTCGACTACGCCGGCCGGTTGACCGCCCATTTGCCGATGGCCATCCGGCTGCTGCTCATCAAGGCCGACGGCTCGGTGTCCATCCACTCCGACGACCGCGCCTACAAGCCGTTGAACTGGATGAGCCCGCCGTGCTGGCTGATCGAGGACGGCGACATCTGGACGGTGCAGAACAAGGCCGGCGAGAAGCTGGTGATCAGCATCGAAGAGCGGCTCGACGAGGTGAAGCACGAGCTGGGTGCCGAACCAGGGCTGGTCAAGGACGGCGTCGAGGCGCACCTGCAAAAGCTGCTCGCGGAGCACATCACCACCCTCGGGGAGGGCTACACCCTCGTCCGCCGCGAGTACCCGACGGCGATCGGCCCGGTGGACATCCTGTGCCGGGACGCCGACGGGGCCACGGTGGCCGTGGAGATCAAGCGGCGCGGCGAGATCGACGGCGTCGAGCAGCTGACCCGCTATCTGGAGTTGCTCAACCGCGACCCGCTGCTGTCCCCGGTCCAGGGGGTGTTCGCCGCGCAGCTGATCAAACCGCAGGCCCGCACGCTCGCCGAGGATCGCGGCATCCGCTGCGTCACCCTGGACTACGACGCACTGCGCGGCGCGGAGTCGGACGAGTTCCGGCTGTTCTGACGGTGTGACGGCGTCGTGCCTCGTGGACGTACGCCGTCGGTCCGACACCCAAGGAAAACGCCTTGTGGGCAGGTTTGATAGGAGCGTGAGCGGCCGGGTGCGTCACCCGAGTCGGACTTCGGGGTTCCACGTCTTCAGGTAGGGAGTGGCGTTGGGGGCGTTCGCGACCAGCGCGCTGCGCCATGGCAGTAGACGCTCGCGCTGCAGCCTCCCGATCACGACGATGGGATGTACTCCTCGATCTTGGGCGACTGTTTTGACCCATTGCGTGCCGATACGTGGAGGCGGCTTGGGGAGAGGACGATCGAAAACCCAGCCGGATGCGAGTTCATCTGCCCGATCTTCGTCGCCGAGTGTGTGGTCGTCCTCGTCGATGAGAGGCTTTCCGCTTACGGAGACGTCGCCCTGAACGACGTGCGCAATTTCGTGCAACAGAGTGAACAGCACCTTGTCGAGACGTTGGCCTCGGCCCGACAGCGCGATGACCGGGCCCGCCTCGTCCTCATAGCAAGCACCGGAGATCTTGCTGGACGGGAATGCTTCCACGAAAACGAGGCGAACCCCGACGGCAGCGAATCGTTCCGGTAGGTCCTTGAAGCCGCTTGGGTCTCGGACCAGACGACTTACCTGCTTGGCGAGCGCCTCGAGCTGCTGACGTGAGTAGGCACGGGCCGCTAGGTTGGACGCGGTCTTGCGCACGCAGGCGAACCAACCGTTCTGGGTTGGAGTCAGAGGTTCGCCATCGTTGTTGCGCCGTGCCGCCAGCTGCCATCGGGGTTGCGCGTCGAGGGTTTCGATCCCCATGAGATGCATGAGCTGCTGCGCTTGGCCGGCAGTGGACGTGGCGGTGATGACGCCGCGCTTGCGCAGCACTGCCATGGGGGCCAGGTCGTTGAGCTTGGCGCGCGTCTTGACCTCGTCGAGTTCCTCCTGGATGCCCGGGACCTGCCGTTGCTTCCAGAGAAAGTAGGAATCCTGCAGATTGAGCCAGAATTCGGCACTGGTCTGGAGTGCCGCGCCGATCTGTGCGGCAGACTCCCGTGTGATCTGCTTCTTGCCCTGAATGATCTCGGAGACGAACTGGGTTGGGCGTCCAAGGATCTCGGCGAACTCGACCTGAGTCCATCCTCGGGCCTCCAGTTCGTCGGCGAGGTGCTCTCCGACGGGGAATACCTCGGCGAGTGTGGTATCCATGAGCGATTCCCTCAGTGGTAGTCGACGACTTCGATGATGACTGTGATGCGGTCGCCATCGGTCTTGAACGTGACGATCAGCCGAAACTGGTCGTTCAGACGCATCGAGTGCTGGCCCGTTCGGTCGCCCCGCAACTGCTCCAGGCGGAGGCCGCGAAGTGCGTACAGGTCACGCTCGTCCTTCGCGGCGAGGATGCGTTGGACCGTCTTTCGATAGGCCTTGACGACATCGCGACTCAGTCCCTTCGACGCATAGGTAGCGTCCTCGGCCAGTCGGCGGAGCTTCTCGTCGCCGTACTCGATCCGCAACTCGACCTCGCTCCATCACCCCTGGGCTGAAGCCCGATGTGAGTGCGAAGCCTACCTTTCGCTCGTGAGTCGACCGAGTCTCGGCTGCTGTCTATCAGTATACCTAGATTCACCCTTGGGGTGAAGTAGTCTGTCCGACTAAGGGACGAAGAGATTCTCGCTGGTGGGAGGCGTGACGGCCGGGTCGCCGTGATCGGCGCCCCGGCTTACGGTGATGGCGGACGAAAGGACGCCGATGATCGCCGTCGTCACGCAGATCGCGTTCCTCATCCTGGCGCTGGCCACGGTGGCCTCGGTGGTCTTCGCCGTCTATACCTATCGCCGCAACGGCCAGGCCCAGCTCCAGTTGTCGGCCCTTGGGCTTCTTCAGCACTACCTCGACCTCGCGGTCGAGCATCCCGAGCTGGCCAGCCCCGGTGACGACCGGCCGGTCGACGCCCGTTACGCCTGGTTCGCCGTCCACGCGCTGAACACCGCGCAGACCCTTTGGCTGCTGGCCGGGCAGGAGCCGGACTGGCAGCGCGCGATCAACGCGATCATCCGGCAGCACCGGCCGTTCCTGCTGTCGAGCGCGTTCGCCGGCGACGACTTCAACCCCGCGTTCGTCGCCTTCCTGCGCAGCCGGGTCCCGGGCGTCAGGTCCGTCGGAGACCCTCAACCGCACTGAAAAACACTGAAGAGCACTGAAGAGCACTGAAGAGCACTGCGTCCGGGTTGCCGTGTTGGTGCACGTTCGGTTCCGGTTGGCTGCTTCTTCGGGTACTTGCCGGGCCGAGGGTGGTTTCAGGCGAGGTTTGCCTCCTCCGGGCGAGGGGTATCTCACCACGTCGAGTTGCCCGTGGTCACTCCTCGCGGTTGGCTGGTCACCATCTTGATCTCAAGTCGGTCAAGGCTCGCCGGCGTCATTCCACTGGGGGATACCAGGTAGTAATGTGCGCTCGTCAGCTGAATCCTGGTGTTTCTTGTTGAATGGTGTTTGACCCGTGGAGGTGCACCGGTGCATGTCCTAGCCGCAGCGAACCTGCGACTTGATGCGAAGGCAATCGACTACGTCCTGCTCGCCTTCTACTTCGTGCTGGTGCTCGGCATCGGCTACCTGGCCCGCAGACAGGTCTCGACCAGCCTCGACTTCTTCCTGTCCGGGCGGTCCCTGCCCGCCTGGGTCACCGGGCTCGCCTTCATCTCCGCGAACCTCGGCGCCATCGAGGTCATGGGCATGTCGGCCAACGGCGCCGAGTACGGGCTGCCGACCGCCCACTACTTCTGGATCGGCGCGATCCCCGCCATGCTGTTCCTCGGGGTCGTGATGATGCCGTTCTACTACGGGTCCAAGGTCCGGAGCGTGCCGGAGTTCATGCGCCGCCGCTTCGGCGACGCGGCGCATCTGGTCAACGGCGTCAGTTTCGCGCTGGCCCAGATCCTCATCGCGGGCGCGAACCTGTACCTGCTCGCCAGCGTGGTGAACCTGCTGCTGGGCTGGCCGATCTGGGTGTCGGTGATCGTCGCCGCGGTGATCGTGCTGACCTACACCGCACTCGGCGGCCTGTCCGCCGCGATCTACAACGAGGTGCTGCAGTTCTTCGTGATCGTGGCCGCGCTGGTGCCGCTGACCGTGGTCGGCCTGTACAAGGTGGGCGGCTGGAGCGGCCTGGTCGACAAGGTCACCCACGGCCCCGGCGGTGCCGAACAGCTGCACTCGTGGCCGGGCAACCAGCTCACCGGGTTCACCAGCAACTTCCTGTCGGTGCTCGGCCTGGTCTTCGGGCTCGGGTTCGTGCTTTCCTTCGGCTACTGGACCACGAACTTCGTCGAGGTGCAGCGCGCGATGGCGTCGAAGAGCATGTCCGCCGCGCGCCGGACACCGATCATCGGTTCCTTCCCGAAGATGTTCATCCCGTTCATCGTGATCATCCCCGGCATGATCGCCGCGGTCACCGTGACCGAGTTGACGGGCAGCAACAAGGAAGCGCTGATGGCGGGCCACAGCGCACCCAGCGGCGCCACCTTCAACGACGCATTGCTGCTGCTCATGCGGGACCTGCTGCCCAACGGCATGCTGGGCATCGCGATCGCCGGGCTGCTCGCCTCGTTCATGGCCGGGATGGCGGCGAACCTCAGCTCCTTCAACACCGTGTTCACCTACGACATCTGGCAGAGCTACGTCAAGAAGGACAAGCCGGACCAGTACTACCTGAACTTCGGCCGCGGGGTCACCGCGGGTGCGACGATCCTGGCGATCGGCACCGCGTTCATCGCCTCCACGTACTCGAACCTGATGGACTACCTGCAGACCCTGTTCTCGTTCTTCAACGCGCCGCTGTTC
>NZ_VJWX01000490.1 GCF_007713715.1 Amycolatopsis rhizosphaerae | reverse complement strand
CTCTCCCACTCACTCGCCTTGCCTGCCCCGCCGCTTGCCGAAATCCCACCAGCGTCCGCGAGGCCGGCCCTCGTGCTCGGGCCGTCGGACACCACGAACCAGGGTGACCCGGTCCGGCGGGCGAGCCAACCGTAGCCTCCCAGAGATCACAAGCGGCCGCTCCGTGTCCGCCAGCACCCACTCCCGAGCCACCTGAATGCCGTTGTCGAACCACTCCCGCCGCTCGATCGGTCGGCTCAACACCGACTCGAACCACTCGCCCGCCCGGTCAACCAGCACCTCCACGGTGCCGGAATACACGACCTCCGCCTCGGCCACCGGGAAATCGAACGGGGCCTCGTGCCAGGCGAGACCTCCCACGATCTGTGTCCCATCGAACTCCACCACAGCCGTCAGCACAGCGTTCTGTGTCTCCGGGTCATCCAGCCACACACCCGCCCGCAGAAGTCGCTCGTCGTCAACCGGCTGATAAGCGAACGTGTCATCAGCAGCTATAGGCCACGCACGAGCCACCGCCCGGGCACGCAAGCCTGCCAGAAAGGAATGACCGGGCTCGCTGGTGGGGTAGACCTCGACGGTCTCCTCATAAAACTCAAACCAGTCCTGCTCGACGAAACCATCGACGGAACCGCCTCCCATACCTACTCCCTGGACTTGGCTTGCCCTGACCAACGCCAACGTACCCGGGCCCGCTGCTCCGGCACTGACCGAAGCAGGGACCCGGGCCACCGGCCTACTGCTTAGAACCAACTGCTGATAGTGCTGCCGATGTCGTTGATGAGGTCACCGATATGGCTGCCGGTGATCGCACCGACGACGCCTCCGGCAATCCCACCGATGAGGCCGCCGACCACCGTTCCACCACCGGGTTCGATGAAGGTGCCAATCGCCGCACCCCATTCGGCGCCAAGTTCACCGCCGGCCAAGGCTCCGCCCAGCGCGCTGGTGTCCTTAACGGCGGTCTGCACCTTCTGCCCGTCCGGCGCGGTGGCGACGTCGTAGATGTCAGCTGCAATGCCCAGGACAGCGAAACCTCGTCCTGCCCACTTGAACGCTGTGCTCAGCTTGCCGAGGATTCCCGCTGCCTTGCTCGCGTCCTCGGCCGCGGCCGCCGCCTTCAACTCGTCGAATCGGCCCCCAGGTTGGTAGTCCGAATTCGACGGGAACTGCTCAGGGTTCATGTCTACCTGGCACGATGTGCAAGGCCCGAATGGCTTCGGTGACTGCTGATAGCTCTTAATCATCCGCGCCTTCGAATAGTAAGGCTGGTCGACCGGCACCCCAAGCTCTGCGGCCGAAACCCGCTCGGCGCAATTCCTGCATGGGTCGCCGTAGCGGTTGGTGACAGTCTCTGCCCCATGCGCCATATTAATTACGGCCCTGTCGGTCACAGGGTCGTAGGCCATGACGTACGTACCCTTCGTCACCTCGCCCGCACGGCCCGTCGCCTGCTTCTGCGCAACGTAGTCATCAAGAGTTTGCTCCATCCAATCGAAGAACTCCTGTGATCCCGGCCGGGGAGCGCCGTTGGCGTCGACGAACTCGTGGCCGTCCATCTCGATGTTGGAAAGCGGGTTTCCGCCGCCGAAGGCGTAGCGGTTGCCGGTGTAGGGGTCGGCCGTCATGTTCAGGTCGGCCAGAGCACCCTCGTAGCTGTCCCGCGACAGGAAGCGGTTCGTGCCCGGGTCGTAGTTGCGGAACCCCATGTCGTAGGTGCCGCTGGAGGTGTCCACGCGGTCGGCGTTGAATCGGTACGCGTTGTACGGATCTGTGCCCGCCGGCTGGCTGCCGGGCTTGTCCACACCGGTGGCCTGGCCGGTGTCGTCGGAACCGTAGGCGGTGTAGCCGTAGGTCGACTTGGTGTTGCCGGAGGTGTCCGTGATCGCCTGGACGTTGGTGTGGGCGTCGTAGCTGTAGTAGGTCGCTTCCTCGGTTCCGTCCGTCTTGTGGACAATCTGGTCGAGCCGCTCGCCCCACGGCGAGTACTGGTAGGTCTTGGTGAGGGTGCCGCCGACCTCCTCGCCGACGACGGCGTTCGACGTCGCGAGGAAGTCGAAGGCGGTGGTCTTGGCGTTGCTGGTGCCGGCGTTGGTGGTTTGGGAGATCTTGCGGCTGAACGCGTCGTAGACGTTGGTGGTGGTGCTCATCCCGACGCCGTTGAAGGTCTGTTGGGAGGTGACCCGGTCGAATCCGTCGTATGTGTAGCGGTCCTGCACGGTGGAGCCGGAGGTGACCGTGTCCACGCGGCCGAACGGGTCGTAGTTGAACGTCCCGGTCAGGCCGTTCTGCGTGGTGGACAGCTGGCGGTTGCGGTCGAAGACGTTGGTGCTCGTCACCCCGGCGATGGTCTGGGCGGTGATGTTGCCTGCGAGGTCGTAGGTGTAGTTCTGGTTGTCCTTGCCGTCGGAGTTGGTGACGGACGCGATCTGGTCGCGTGGCGTGTAGGTGTTGGTGGCGGTCCGGTTCAGGCTGGTGCTGCCGTTGTCGGCGTTCTGGGTGACCGAGACGTCCTGGGTCTGGTTGCCGTTCGGGTCGTAGGTGTAGGTGTGCTGGGCGACCACCGTTCCCGCCGGATTTTTCTCCACTGTGGACGTCAGTGAGTCGTCCAGGTTGTAGGTGGAGGTGACCACGTTGTTGTTGCCCTTGGTCTCCGTGGCGATCTGCATCGACGGGGTGTAGGTGTAGCTGGTGGTCTTCGGGTTGGGGTCGTTCGACGACTCCTTGTTCACCACTGTGGACAGGAGGTTGCGGATGTCGTAGGTCGCGGTGGCGACAGCACTGTCGTGTGTCTGGGTGAGCGGTTTTCCGTTGGCGTCGTATGCGAAGCCAGTGGTGTGCTTGACGGTGCCTGACAGCTTCTCTTGCAGCTGCGTCATCCGGTTGAGGCCGTCGTAGGTGTAGGCGTAGTCGTCGTACTGGGCGCCGGGCGAGGTGTCGGCGATGTCGACAAGGTTGCCGTTGGCGTCGTAGGAGTACGAGTAGGACAGTGGTTTCGGCTGGGTGTCACCGGAGTTATCGCGGACCACCTTGATCGCGTCCGCGGTGACCGCGCCGCCGCCGTTCTGCGCCAGTGTGATCTTCTGCTCGGTGCCTGTCTGGGTGAACGAGTAGCTGCCGAGCGATACCCAGGTGCCGGCGTTCTTCGTCTGGTCGACCGTCTGCGTGGTGCTGCCACCGTTGTGGTCGATCGTGTAGCCGGCGTTGGTCGCGGCACCGCTGACCGGCGGGTACTGGACGTACACCTGGTAGGTGCCGTCCTCGGGGATGTTCAGGTTCCAGGTGAACGCGCCGCCACTGCCACAAACTCGGACGCGCGACCTGCCATATCCCCGCTGCTGCGACCGCAGGAGGCTCGCAGTCCGATGCCTGACCGCCCCAAGCGTGACAGCGACGACTCTCCCGCAGGCAGATCCGGCTTCGACCTTGAACTGGACATCGTGGTCATGGGTGCCCAGTCAGGCGATGAAAACAGTGTCCGTCATCTGTACCGCGCGCTGCAACCAAGGCTGCTGAACTATCTGCGAGTCATGGTCGGAGAAACCGACGCCGAAGACGTCGCCTCCGAAACATGGAGCCGGGTCGCCCGCGACCTGCGCTCGTTCCGGGGAAACGGCCAGGACTTCCGGGCCTGGATCGTGACCATCGCCCGGCACCGCGCCATCGACCACCTCCGACGAAGACGCCCCACCACACCGCTGGCTCCACACGACATCCCCCACCAGACAGCACGCAACGAGACCGAACGCGACGCGATCAACGCCATCAACACCGCCTCCGCGCTCGCCATCATCGCTGGACTACCCCCCGACCAAGCCCAAGCCATCCTGCTCCGCGTTGTCATCGGCCTGGACACCCCGACCGCCTCCCGCGTCCTCGGGAAAAACCCCGGGGCCCTCCGCATGGCCGTCCACCGAGGGCTGCGCAACCTCGCCAAACGAATCCAAGCAACTCCCGGCGATCAACACGACCAGCCGCCGATACCATCCGCACCGACAACTCCGTACCGGAGCATGGAACCAACATGACCGACCGCAACTCGCATGAGGACCTCGATCCCGAGCAGACCGACCGTCTTCTCGATGCCAGTGCCCACGGCGACGCACCCGCAGGCGACCCACTCGCCGCCCTGCTCATGGCAGCGGCATCCGGCCCCCAGGATCACCCACTGCCCGGAGAAGAACAGTTCCTCGCCCAATACCGCGAAGCACAACCCCCGGCCGCCAAGATCAGCCGTATCCGTCGGCCCGCCCGTGCAGCAGTCGGTGCAGCACTCATCGCACTCTCACTTGGCGGCATCGCCGTCGCAGCAGAAATAATCCACCCCTCCTCAAACCAGCAAGAACACCCCACCGGCCCGAACACCACGACACAAAGCTCCACCACTATCGGCACCAGCCCCGCACGCTCAACCAGCGAAATCACGACACACCCCGAGCAACTCACCGGTTCCAGGCAACCACCTCGCGCCCCCGAAAGCGATCAGCAAGACGCTTCACACCACCAGGAGACTCCAGCCAAGTATCAGAAGAAAAAGGCGCAGGGCAAGAAGGTAACATCAGACCCTCATCTCCCGGCCAAACCAATAAACACAGCTCGATCGTCTCGCACCCCAGGGCAATCGCGAACAAGGAAATAGACAAGCACTCAACTTCACGGCGTAGTCGGAGTCCTCGATACGTTTCGCGCGCCGAAGCCTGTCTTCGGCCGAGGCCGGTCTGTCGGCCAGCCTCGCCAGAGACTCCCGCAATCTGCAGCGGGCCGATGCGCTCACGAACCCGCAGCTCGCCGACCGCAGGGCGGCGCTGAACAACCTCACCCGCGGGGGCGGAGGGCTGCGAGCATGGTTGACAGGACCTGCCATATGCGCCCATGACGGAGATACCAGAGCAGCAGCACTCCTGGAGGTCGTCATGGCATGGGTTGAGCAGTCAGGGCAGCACTCGTGGCGAGTCCGCTACCGGCACAACGGAGCCGCCAGTGCCCGCTCAGTCGGCGGGTTCCGCAGCGAACACGACGCGCGGGCTTACGCGGCCGATATGGCTACCGACCAGCGGCGCGGAACCTGGATCGACCCCACCGCCACCCGCACCACCCTCGCCGAATGGGTCCAACGATGGCTACCCGCCATCGACCTCGACGAACGCACCCTCGAGAGCTACCGCAGCCGACTACGCTGCCACATCCTCCCCCGCTTCGGCGCAACAGCGCTGGGCGCCATCACCGCCCTCGACATCAACCTCTGGACCAAGACCCTGGCCCAGCGCTGTTGCGCCGAAGCGGGGGAGGATGTGGC
>NZ_VJWX01000048.1 GCF_007713715.1 Amycolatopsis rhizosphaerae | reverse complement strand
GCAGAAGGTGATTCAGCGGCTGCGCGACACTCCGCCGCAGCTGCCCCAGCCGAAGGGCACGCTGCTCACCGTGGACTTCTGCACCCTGCTCGACAACGCGACCGTGACCGGCGCGCTCGGCCGCGGTTCGACCGGCTCGTTCTACGGCCTGCACGGCTGCAGCTTCTCCGGTGGATCCGCGGGCGGCTACCTCTCCTACGAGCTGACCATGCCGCCCTCCGACGGTACGAAGGTGGATCTGGGCGGCGGTGTCACCGGCTACCAGAAGCTGGAGAACGGTGCCGGTAAGCAGTGCACGATCTCGTGGCTGCACCGGTCCGCCGAGGGCGGGAAGGGCGAGGTCGTCGAGGTCCAGTACGACAACTACCACGACGACGCGGCCAAGGACGACGCCTGCGGCAAGGCGCTGACGATGGCGAAGGCGGTAGTGCCCAAACTGCCCCGTCCGTAGGTGGCGTCCGGCCTGATTCGCCGGTAGGAAGGGGGCCAGAACCAGCCAACGGAGGCGTTATGAAGAAGATCATCAACGATCCGGAGCACGTGGTCACCGAATCGCTGCGGGGGCTCGCCGCCGCGCACGCCGACCTGCTGCGGGTCCAGTACGACCCCGACGTCGTGATCAGGGCGGACGCGCCGGTGGCGGGCAAGGTCGCGGTGATCTCGGGTGGCGGCTCCGGGCACGAACCGCTGCACGCGGGGTTCGTCGGCCCCGGCATGCTGGACGCGGCGGTGCCGGGCGCGGTGTTCACCTCGCCCACGCCGGACGCGGTGCAGGCGGCGGTCGCCGCCACCACCGGTGAGGCGGGCGCCCTGCTGATCGTGAAGAACTACACCGGGGACGTGCTGAACTTCGAGACCGCGGCCGAACTGGCCGCCGCCGAGGGGCTGGAAGTGCGCAGCGTGGTGATCGACGACGACGTCGCCGTCGCCGACTCCACGTTCACCGCGGGCCGTCGCGGGGTGGGTGGCACGGTGCTGCTGGAGAAGATCGCCGGTGCGGCCGCGGCGAGGGGCGACTCGCTGGACGCGGTGGAAGCCTTGGCGCACAAGGTGATCGGGCAGGTGCGCTCGATCGGGGTCGCGCTCACAGCGCCGACCGTGCCGCACGTGGGTTCGCCCAGTTTCGACCTCGCCGAGGACGAGATCGAGTTCGGCATCGGCATCCACGGCGAACCGGGGCGGGAGCGGACCAAGGCCGAGCCCGCCGACGTCCTGGTCGAGCGGATGGTGCGTGCCGTGGCCGAGGACCTGCCGTTCACGCGGGGCGACCGGGTGCTGCTGTTCACCAACTCGATGGGCGGCACCCCGATGATCGAGCTCTACCTGGCGCACGGGATCGCCGAGCGACTGCTGGCCGAACAGGGCATCACCGTCGAACGCCGCCTGGTCGGCCCGTACATCACCAGCCTCGAGATGCAGGGCATCAGCCTGACGTTGCTGAAGCTGGATGACGAACTGACCGAACTGTGGGACGCTCCGGTCCACACCACCGCACTGCGCTGGAGGGCATGAGAATGGGTTGTACGGCCAACGGGGTCGCCGCCGCGCTGCGGGCCGCGGCCGAGGTGGTCGCCGAGCACCGGGTCGAGCTGATCGAGCTGGACCGGGCCATCGGCGACGCCGACCACGGGGAGAACATGAACCGGGGGTTTGTCGCGATAGTGTCCTCTTTGGACCAGTCGGTGCCCGGAACACCCGGTGCGGTACTCAAACTGGCCGCGACCACGCTGATCTCGAAGGTGGGCGGCGCGGCCGGGCCGTTGTACGGCACGGGTTTCCTGCGGGCCGCCACCTCGGTCGGTACAGAGTCCGAAGTGGACGTCAAGACGGTGGCCGCCGCGTTGCGGGCCGCGCTGGAGGGCGTGCAGGCCCGCGGCAAGGCGGTCGAGGGCGACAAGACGATGGTCGACGCGCTGCTGCCCGCCGTCGCCGCGGCCGAGCAGGCCGCGGCCACGGAGGGAGCCGATGTCGCCGCGGTGCTGACCGCGGCGGCCGACGCCGCCGCGAAGGGCGCGGAGTCGACCGTCCCGCTGGTGGCCCGCAAGGGCAGGGCCTCCTATCTCGGTGAGCGCAGCGCCGGTCATCTCGACCCCGGTGCGCGCTCCACGGCGCTGATCCTCGGCGCGCTGGCGAGGGCGGCGCGATGAGTGTCGGCCTGGTCCTGGTGTCCCACAGTGCGAAGCTGGCCGAAGGGCTGGCCGAGGTCGCGGCGCAGATGGCGCCGGATGTCACGATCGTGCCCGCGGGCGGGCTGCCCGACGGCGGGATCGGCACCGACTACGACGAGGTGGTCGCGGCGGTCCAGCGGGCCGATTCCGGTTCCGGGGTGGTGCTGCTCTACGACCTGGGCAGCGCGCAGATGACCGCGGAACTGGCGGTCGAGTCGCTGCCGGAGGCCAACACCGCGGTAGTGGCCGACGCGCCGTTCGTGGAGGGGACCGTGGCGGCCGCGGTCGCCGCGCAGGGCGGTGCCGACCGTGCCGCCGTGCTGGCCGCCGCCGCGGCCGCGGGCGGGCAGCCGGAGCTGGAGGCCCACCCCGCCACCAGCGCCCCCGAAGCCGACCGGCTCGACGTCGTGCTGGCCAACGAGGTGGGCCTGCACGCCCGTCCGGCGGCGGTGCTGGCCAGGAGCCTGAGCGGGTTCGAGGCCGACGTCAGCGTCCTGCTCGGCGACAAGGAAGCCGACGCGCACAGCGTGCTGGCCCTGATGTCGCTGGGCGCCCGCAAGGGCGACCGGATCGAGGTCCGGGCCCGGGGCCCGGAGGCGGCGCAGGCGCTGGCGAAGGTGAAGGAACTGGTCGCGCAGAACTTCGGCGACCCGGCCTGAGTCGCGCCGTGAAGGGACCCTTCACGGTCGGATCGACTGTGAAGGGTCCCTTCACGGCACTCGCCCGGCCTGAGCGAGTTCCCGGCGACTGACTCGATCCCGTGGTGCCATCGGGCGCGCGGCATGGCACTATCGGTCCTTATTACCGCCGGGTAACCATCGGAGGGCCGGTTATGACGCGTGAAATCGCGACCGTGGGCGTGGTCGGGCTGGGCACCATGGGGTCCGGCATCGCGGAGGTCCTCGCCCGCAGCGGGCTGGACGTGATCGGGGTCGAGGTCGACGGCGCGGGCGTCGCCAGGGCCCGCGGACATCTCGAACGGTCCACCGAGCGGGCGCTGGCCGGCGGGAAGCTGGACTCGACCGGCCGCGAGGCGCTGCTCGGCCGCATCCGCTACACCACCGAACTGACCGACCTGGCCGCCGTGGACTTCGTCATCGAGGCCGTGCCGGAAAGCCTCGAGCTCAAGGCACAGATCTTCAACGACCTGGACAAGATCGTCGACCCCGAAGTCGTGTTCGCCTCCAACACCTCGTCCCTGTCCGTCACCGAGATCGGGGTGCACACCACCCGGCCGGGCAAGGTCGTCGGGATGCACTTCTTCAACCCGGCTCCCGTGCTGAAGCTGACCGAGATCGTGCGCACGGTGGTGACCGAGCCCGAGGTGATCACCCAGGTGGTCGCCTTCGCCGAGCGGCTGGGCAAGACCCCGGTGGTGATGGGGGACCGTGCCGGGTTCATCGCCAACGCGCTGCTGTTCGGCTACCTCAACCACGCGGTGCGGATGTTCGAGCAGCGCTACGCCACGCGGGAAGACCTCGACGCCGCCATGCGCTTCGGCTGCGGCTACCCGATGGGCCCGCTCGCCCTGCTGGACCTCATCGGCCTGGACACCGCCTACGAGATCCTCGAGTCGATGTACCGGCAGTCGCGTAACCGGCTGCACGCCCCGGCCCCGCTGCTCAAGCAGATGATCACCGCGGGCCTGCTGGGCCGCAAGACCGGCCGCGGCTTCTACACCTACGACGTGCCCGACTCGCCGATCGTCGTCGACGCCGTGGACGAGGCGTCCGCAGTGGACGCCGGCGCCGTGCGCCCGGTCGGCAAGGTGGGCGTGGTCGGCACGGGCACCATGGCCACCGGCATCGCCGAGGTCTTCGCCAAGCGCGGGTACCAGGTGATCCTGCGGGCACGGACCACCGAGAAGGCCACCGCCGCGGTGGCGAAGGTCGGCGGCTCGCTCGGCCGCGCGGTGAAGAAGGGCCGGATGTCCGAAGAGGACGCCGCCGAGGTGCTCGCCAGGATCACCCCGGTCACCGACTTCGCCGATCTCGCCGAGGTGGACCTGGTGATCGAGGCCGTGGCCGAGGATCTCGCCGTGAAGCGCTCGGTGTTCGCCGCACTGGACGAGGCGGTGCGGCCGGGCGCCATCCTGGCCACCACCACCTCCTCGCTGCCGGTCATCGAATGCGCCGCCGCCACCACCCGGCCCGGCGAGGTGGTGGGCCTGCACTTCTTCAACCCGGCTCCGGTGATGAAGCTGGTCGAGGTGGTGCACACGATCGCCACCGCACCCGACGTGGTGGCCACCGCCTACGCGCTGTGCGCCGCCGTCGGCAAGCACCCGGTGCACTGCGGCGACCGCGCCGGGTTCATCGTCAACGCGTTGCTGTTCCCGTACCTCAACGACGCGGTCAAGATGCTCGAGGCGCACTACGCGGAGGCCGACGACATCGACACCGCCATGAAGGTCGGCTGCGGGCTGCCGATGGGCCCGTTCGAACTGCTCGACGTGGTCGGCCTCGACGTCTCGCTGGCGATCGAGCGCACCCTGTTCTACGAGTTCCGCGAGGAGGGCTTCGCCCCGGCCCCGCTGCTCGAACACCTGGTGACCGCGGGACGGCTGGGACGCAAGACGGGCAAGGGTTTCCGGGACTACACGGTCTAGGGTGCCGGGCTGGAGCGGGGGATCTTTACTGCGCACCATTCGCCGCAAAGGCCCCCCGCTGCCGGTCCCAAGGCGTTCAAGGCGTTCGAAAGGCATGAAGGAGGCGGTTTGCGGGCGAAGTACGCGCTGGTCGCGGTGGCCGATACCACGCTGGCACTGCTGGGGGCGTCCCGTTGGCGCAAGATCACCAAACCGGTGCTGATGCCCGTGCTGGCGGCCGAGAACCGGCCCGCCGGTCCGGCGGCCACGCTGGGCCTGCTCGGTTCCTGGGCGGGGGACGTCGCCCTGCTGCGCGGCGGCGACCGGGCGTTCCTGACCGGGCTCGGTTCGTTCCTGGCCGCGCACGTCGCCTATACGGGGGCCTTCGCGGCCCGGGGCGGGCGCCCGCGGGCGCGTCTCGTCGTGCCGGTGGCGGTGACCACGGCGGCGACGGCGGCGGTGATCGGGCGCAAGGCGGGCCCGCTGCGCCGCCCGGTCCAGGTCTACGCGCTCGCGATCGGCACCATGGGCGCCACCGCGACCACCGTCCGGGGTCCGGGTGCCGGGCGGATCGTGGCGGGGGCGGCCGCGTTCATGGCCTCGGACAGCCTGCTGGCGCTCGGCCGGTTCGTGCTGCCGAAGCGGTGGGCCAGGGTGACCGACGCCGGGGTGATGGCCAGCTACACGCTCGCGCAGTGGCTGATCCACGACGGTCTCCGGCGGTACGACGCGAACGCTCCACAGTAGACGGTCCGGCGGCGCCGCGCGGTGGTCAGCCGCAGCCGCAGGCGCCCCCGCAGCAGCCGCCGCCCGCCGGGGCCGGGGTGGCGGCGGAGCCGGTCAGCGCCACCGTGGTGAGCAGCTTGACCGTGTCGGTGTGGCCCTCGGGGCAGGCCGCGGGCGCGCTGGACTCGCTCATCGGCCGGTTCACCTCGAAGGTTCCGGGGCATTCGCGGCAGCGGTAGGCGTAGGTCGGCATGGGCCGATTATCGCGCAGGAAATGCGGACCCGCGGCCGTGCCTGCCAAGCTGGCAGGCGTGGACCTCCCAACGCTGCCCGACCGCCCGCACCTGGCCGAGGTCGTACCCTCGGTGCTCGCCGTTCTCGGTGTGCCGCGCTTCGAGAACACCCTGGACCTTCCCCCCGCCACCGGTGCCTGTGTGCTGCTCGTCGACGGGCTGGGCTGGGAGTTGCTGGAGGACCACGCGGCCGACGCACCCGTGCTCAGCTCGCTGAAGAGGAGCTCACTGCGGGTCGGCTATCCCGCCACCACCGTCGCCGGGCTCGCCGCGATCGGCACCGGCCTGGCCTCCGGCGAGCACGGGATGACCGGCTACACCTTCGAGATGCCCGGCGTCGGCGTGCTCAACGCGCTGCGCTGGCGCCGTCATCCTGGCGGCCCCGACCTGACCGGACAGCTGGCGCCCGAGGACGTGCAACCGCTGCCGACCACCTTTTCCACCGCCGCCGACGCCGGCGTGCACGCCTGCGTGGTGTCGGAGGCCCAGTTCGCGCAGTCACCCCTGACCAGGGCGGTGCAGCGGGGGAGCCGCTACGTGGGCGTGCACGCGCTGGGGGACCTGGCCGCGTCGGTGCTGTCCGTGCTGCGGGAATCGCCGGGGTTCTGCTACGCCTACCACAGCCAGCTCGACCTGATGGGACATCTCTACGGCCCCGGTTCACCCGCCTGGCGACAGCAGTTGCGGCAGGTGGACCGGCTGGTGGAAGCGCTGGTCGAGGGCCTGCCCGCGGGGCGGATGCTGCTGGTGGTGGCCGATCACGGCATGGTGACCGTGGACGGCACGGCGGTCGACCTCGACGCGATGCCCGGGCTGACCGGGGGAGTGCGCGAGATCGGCGGGGAGGTCCGCGCCCGGCACGTGTACACGGTCCCGGGCGCGGAGGGCGACGTGCTGGCCGCGTGGCGTGCGGCGCTCGGCGAGCACGCGTGGGTGGCCGGGCGTGAGGAGGCGATCGCGGCCGGATGGTTCGGCCCCCGGGTGAGCGACCGGGTGCGGCCGCGGATCGGGGACGTGGTCGCCGCCGCCCGCGACGGGTTCGGCATGCTGCGCAGGCAGGCGGAGCCGATGGAATCGGCGCTCGTCGGGCAGCACGGCTCGGTCACCACGGCCGAACAGCTGGTGCCGCTGGCGATCAGCTGCCGGTAGCGGGGCCCTGCGGGGGACGCAGGCCGTCGAGGACGACGGTGATGAGCCGCTCAGTGGCCTCCGGCGTGGCCTCGGTCGCCAGCCCGATGGCGTGCCCCATCCGCAGCAGGTCGCCCGGTTCGATGTCGGTGCGGACCGCCCCGGCCTCGGTGGCGGCCTTCAGCAACGCCGCGGCGGCTTCGCTGATCATCGTCTTGCAGGAGGCGAAGGTCTCGCCGTTGCGGTCGAGCGCCGCCTTCAGCGACGTGGCCAGTCCGCGTTTCTGCAGGACGAAGGCGATCTGTGCCCGCATCCATTCGCCGAGTGCCTGGCCGGGGGGCCGGGTCTCCAGCAGTTCGTAGGCGAGGTTGGACACCCGCTCGATGTCGTCGCGGTAGACCGCCTCCATCAACGCCTCCCGTGAGGGGAAGTGGCGGTAGAGCGTGCCCGCGCCGACGTGGGCGCGGCGCGCGATGTCGTCCAGCGGGGCCGTTTCGGGGCCGAGTTCGGTGAACGCCTCGCGCGCTGCCGCGACGATCCGCTCGTAGTTGCGGCGGGCGTCGGCGCGCATCGGCCGAGGTGTCGACGGTGATCCCACGGGCCCTCCCCGGCAAGCGGACGGATTCTCCGGTTAGTCTTGCAAAACCGGAGACGTTCTCCATATGATAGCTCCAGCAGAAGCGGAGAAAGTGTCCGCTTATTTCGCGCATCCCTGGAGTCTTCTTGTCTGGAACAACCCTGTCCGCAACCGTCCCGGCAGCGGGCCAGGACCTCCGGCCGCACCGGCCCGGCCTCGTGCTGGCCATCCTGCTGACCTGCCAGCTGATGATCGTCCTCGACGCCACCGTGATGAACGTGGCGCTGCCCCGGATCCAGGCCGACCTGCACTTCAGCCCCACCGGCCTGTCCTGGGTGATCAACTCCTACACCCTCGTCTTCGGCGGCCTGCTCCTGCTCGGCGGACGGGCGGGAGACCTGTTCGGGCGCCGCAGGCTGTTCATCGCCGGTGTCGCTCTGTTCACCGTCGCTTCGCTCGCCGGCGGCCTCGCCGGCTCAGCCACCCTCCTGCTCGCCGCCCGCATCGTCCAGGGCCTCGGCGCCGCCGCGGCGGGCCCGAGCACCCTCGCGCTGCTCACCACCACCTTCAGCGAACCCAAGGCCCGCATGCGGGCACTCGCGCTCTTCTCCGGCATGTCCAGCGCGGGCTTCGCCGTCGGCCTCATCCTCGGCGGGCTGCTCACCGAGTGGCTGTCCTGGCGTTCGGTGCTGTTCATCAACGTGCCCTTCGGCATCGCCGTGGTCACCCTGGCGCTACGCCACCTGCGCGAACCCGAACGCCACCCGGCCCGCCTCGACCTGCCCGGCGCCGTCACCGGCACCGCCGCCATCGCCGCCCTCGTCTACGGCTTCATCAACGCCGCCACCGCGGGCTGGAGCGACGGCACCACCGTCACGTCCCTGGTGATCGGCGCGGTCCTGCTCGCCGCGTTCCTCGCCGTCGAAATCCGCACCGAACAGCCGCTGCTCCCGCTGCGCCTGTTCGCCGACCGCAACCGGGCCGCCGCCTACGTCAACTTCTGCCTCGGACCGATGGCGGGCATGTCGATGTTCTTCTTCCTCAGCCAGTACCTCCAGCAAGTGCGCGGCATGAACGCGCTGGCCACCGGATTCGCGTTCCTGCCCATGGCACTGCTGGTGTTCACCATGAGCAGGCTGATCCCGCGGCTGCTGCCCCGCTTCGGCCCCAAACCGACCGCCCTGGCGGGCACGGTGCTCATGATCAGTGGTCTGGTCCTGCTCACCCGGTTGACCGCGGAGAGCGGTTACTTCCCGCTGCTGTTCGTCGCCATGGTGCTGATGGGACTCGGGATGGGCCTCGCGTTCGCCCCGCTCAACGTGATCATCATGGCGACCGTGCCGTCGCGCGACGCCGGAGCGGCCGGCGGAGTGCTCCAGACCATGCAGCAGACCGGGGCGACCCTCGGCCTGGCGATCCTGGTCACCGTGTTCGGATCCGCCACCCGGACCGCCACCGGTGCGCCGCACCAGATCCTGGTCACCGGCATGACCGCCGCCTTCGTCGCCTCCGCGATCATCGCCGGCATCACGTTCGCCGTGGCGCTCACCTTCCGGCGCGCGCGATAGCGTTGAAGGCATGCCGCGCCGCAACCGAGGACACCGTGGCCGCCCCGAACCGCGGGCGGCCACCGGCTGGGCACGCGCGGAATCCGCGCCGGACGGGGAGTGGCTCGTCCGCACCGTGCCCGGAGCCCAGGCGGCGAAGGTGTACCGCTGTCCCGGATGCGACCACGAGATCGGCGCCGGCGTCCCGCACGTGGTGGCCTGGCCCGCCGACGAGGCCGGATCCGTGGCCGACCGCCGCCACTGGCATGGCGCGTGCTGGCAGGCCCGCGCCCGGCGCCGGCCCACCCGGCGGCGCTGACCCGCTTCAGGCCTGGAAGCCCCGGCCGCGGCGGAAATGCCTGCTGGGCACCCCGTCGTGGACGCTGTCCCGGTAGGGCCGGAAACCCAGGCGCCCGGCGACCCGGAGCGACGGGGTGTTGGAAAGAGCCACGCTGATCTGGACCGGGTACCGCGGGACGGTGCGGTCGGCCCAGGCGATCATCGCCGAGGCCATCTCCGTGGCGTACCCCTTGCCCCAGAACTCCGGCCGGAAGCGGTAGTAGAGGTTGAGGATCTCCTCACCGTCGAACTGCCGCAGCTGGAGTCCGCCGATCCCGGCGAAGGATCCGGTCGCCGTCTCGAGCACCGCGACGTAGCAGAACCCCAGCTCGGCCCAGTCCGCCAGCCACGAGTCGAACTTCGCCAGGCTCTCCGCCCGGTCCGGCGGCGTGGGATTGTGCCGGTTGGTCCGCGGATCGGTCTGGATCTCCACGACCGTCTCCCGGTCGTCTTCGGTCAACCGGCGCAGCGTCAGCCTGCCGGTGCGGATCTCGGGGAACTCGACGGTCACGGCGCGAAACTAGCGCGAGGGTCCGACAGAATGCGGGACATGGCCGAGCTCCCGCTGATCCTGTTGCACGCCTTCCCCGTCGACGCCCGCATGTGGGACCCGGTACGGGCGCCGCTGGCCGCCCGGCTCCGGCTCATCACCCCCGACCAGCGCGGCCTCGGCCGCACCCCGCTGCCCGAGACCGAACGCGCGCCCAGCCTGGACGACGCGGCCCGCGACGTGGTCGCGCTGCTCGACAAGCTCGGACTCGAACGCGCGGTACTGGGCGGCTGCTCGATGGGCGGCTACCTCGCCATGGCGGTGCTGCGGCTGGCGCCGGAACGCGTCGGCGGTCTCGTACTGATCGACACCAAGGCGAGCGCGGACGCTCCCGAAGCGGCCGAGAACCGTGCCCGCGTCGCAGAACGCGCCGAGGCGGAGGGCGTCGCGGGCTGGCTCGCGGAGTCGATGCTGCCGAACGTGCTGGCGGAACGGACTCGCACCGAACGTCCGGAAACCGTGCAGGCCCTGCGCGAGCTCATGGACGCGCAGCCGCCCTCCGGGGTCGCCTGGGCGGCCCGCGCCATGGCCGCGCGGCCCGATTCCCTCGACGTGCTGGCCGCCGCGCGGGTGCCTGCCCTCGTCGTGGTCGGCGAGGACGACACCCTCACCCCGCCCGAAGCCGCCCGCGCCATGGCGGACGCCGTGCCCGGCGCGGAACTGGTGACCCTGCCCGGCGCCGGGCACCTCACCCCGCTCGAAGCCCCCGAGGGTCTCGCCCGCGCGATCCTGACGTGGTGGGACCGCCACCTCGCCCAGGAATGAACGGCGCCCCCACTCGGTAAGTGCACACTCGCTCACTGTGACATTGGGGAAAAGCGATGGGTTCCGAATATGACGTGGGAAACGCCACAGCGTGGCCGTGAGCCCGCCGCGAAAAGGTGCGGACCTGCGCTTTTCCCGGGGCCGCTATGCCCGGTGTGTCCCAATCCGAGACCAGGGCCGGCAGGGCCCGTTCGCGAAGCCGGACGGGGCCGCGCGGACCGGGGCACTCGGACACGCCTGTTCCCACCGGAACCCGCCCCACCAGCGGCTTCGATCGGAAAGCGGGCGTCGGCGAAGGAGCGGCGGACAGGCGGCGAGCGTGCCCCGCCACGCCCGTCTCACGCCGTGCCGGGGTGGGAAAACTCCGGAAAGGCCGTGATCTTCCCGGCCGGTGCGTACCCTTGTCGGCCCTGGGGGATACGATCCGAGCGGCTGCCCAGGCGGCCGTTGACCCGACACCGAGGTTTGAAGTCTTGGAGGCAGGAGTGACAACCGTAGCCCCGCAGCCGATCGTCACGCGTCCCTATCCGGCGCGAGAGGCGGCCAAGGGTTCGTTCCTGCTGCGGTTGTTCCGCACGACGGACCACAAGCAGATCGGCATCATGTACCTGGTCACGTCGTTCGCGTTCTTCATGATCGGCGGCGCGATGGCGATGCTGATCCGTACCGAACTGGCTCGTCCGGGACAGCAGTTCCTTTCGCAGGAGCAGTACAACCAGCTGTTCACCATGCACGGCACGATCATGCTGCTGATGTACGCGACGCCGATCGTCTTCGGTTTCGCGAACTTCATCATGCCGCTGCAGATCGGTTCGCCGGACGTGGCGTTCCCGCGGCTCAACGCCTTCTCCTACTGGCTGTACCTCTTCGGCAGCACCGTCGCCGTGTCCGGCTTCCTCACGCCGGGTGGCGCCGCCGACTTCGGCTGGTTCGCCTACACGCCGCTGTCGGACGCGATCCACTCGCCCGGTGTCGGCGCCGACCTGTGGATCGCCGGCCTGGCCATCTCCGGTCTCGGCACGATCCTCGGCTCGGTCAACATGATCACCACGATCGTCTGCCTGCGCGCCCCCGGTCTGACCATGTACCGGATGCCGATCTTCACCTGGAACATCCTGATCACCAGCCTGCTGGTGCTGATCGCGTTCCCGATCCTGACCGCCGCGCTGCTGGGCCTGCTGGCCGACCGCCGCATCGGTGCCCACGTGTTCGACGCCGCCAACGGCGGGGTGATCCTCTGGCAGCACCTGTTCTGGTTCTTCGGCCACCCCGAGGTCTACATCGTCGCGCTACCGTTCTTCGGCATCGTCTCCGAGATCATCCCGGTGTTCTCGCGCAAGCCGGTGTTCGGTTACAAGGGCCTGGTCTGGGCGACCCTGAGCATCGCGGCGCTGTCGGTCGCGGTGTGGGCGCACCACATGTACGCCACGGGCGCGGTGCTGCTGCCGTTCTTCTCCTTCATGACCTTCCTGATCGCGGTGCCGACCGGCGTCAAGTTCTTCAACTGGATCGGCACCATGTGGAAGGGGCACCTGACCTTCGAAACGCCGATGATCTTCTCGATCGGCTTCCTGGTCACCTTCCTCTTCGGCGGTCTGACCGGCATCCTGCTGGCCGCGCCCGCGCTGGACTTCCACGTGTCGGACAGCTACTTCGTGGTGGCGCACTTCCACTACGTGCTCTACGGCACGATCGTGTTCGCGACCTTCGCCGGGATCTACTTCTGGTTCCCGAAGATCACCGGCCGCATGCTCGACGAGAAGCTCGGCAAGCTGCACTTCTGGACCACCTTCATCGGGTTCCACACCACCTTCCTGGTGCAGCACTGGCTGGGTGCGGAGGGCATGCCGCGCCGCTACGCGGACTACCTGCCCACCGACGGGTTCACCTCGCTGAACATGGTTTCGACGATCGGTGCCTACATCCTGGGCGCGTCGACCCTGCCGTTCATCTACAACGTGTTCAAGAGCTACCGCTACGGCGAAGTCGTGACGGTGGACGACCCGTGGGGCTACGGCAACTCGCTGGAGTGGGCCACCTCGTGCCCGCCGCCGCGGCACAACTTCACCGAGCTGCCCCGGATCCGGTCCGAGCGGCCCGCCTTCGAACTGCACTACCCGCACATGGTCGAACGGATGCGGTCCGAAGCCGACATCACCTTCACCGGTAAGCCGAAGGCGCACAAGGTCGCCGCCGATGCCGGGAAACCGGCGGTGGAAGCCGGTAAGGACAACTGAAAAGCCACCTGGCGAAGGGGTCCCTCGTGTCCGAAAAGGACTGCGGGGGGCTCCGTCGCATGGGGGCGGCGCAGATCATCGAACGGGGAGAAAACGATGGAGATGCGGGAACTGCGGTCGAAGCTGATCGCCTGGGCGGGGCGGCGCTACCTCGAGGTGAAGCAGCGGCGCGGCGGTGACACGCCGACCCTGTCCCTGCTGCCGGAAGAAAGCCTGATGCCGTTGCGGCGTAACGGCCTCGACCCGGTGACCGAACTCGCGGGCGTGCGCGAGAGCGAACCCGTCAGCCGGGTGAAGCTGCCCCTGGGGCTGCGCGCCTGGCTGGTCACCGGCTACGAGGAGGCCAGGACCGTACTGTCCTCGTCGGACAGGTTCAGCAACGACTACACGAACCTCGTCGGCAAGGCGGGGCTGGGGGCGAACCAGAACCCGGGCGGTCTCGGTTTCGCCGACCCGCCGGACCACACCCGCCTGCGGAAACTGCTGACCCCGGAATTCACCATGCGCCGGTTGCGCAGGCTCGGCCCGCGCATCGACGAGATCATCGCCGACCAGCTGGACGCCATGGCGGCCGCGGACGGCCCGGTGGATCTGGTGAAGGACTTCGCGCTGCCCATCCCGTCCCTCGTGGTGGCCGAACTGCTCGGCGTGACCTATGAGGACCGGGACCTGTTCCAGCGGCTGAGCACCGTCCGCTTCGACCTGTTCGCCGGGGCGGGTGCCTCCTTCGGCGCGGTGTCGGAATCACTGTCCTATGTGCTCGAGCTCGTGCGGAGGCAGCGCGAGGCGCCGGGTGAAGGACTGCTCGGCTCGATCATCACCGAGCACGGCGACGAAGTCACCGACACCGAACTCGCCGGCCTGGTGGACGGTGTGCTGGTCGGTGGGCTGGAAACCACGGTGAGCATGCTGGCGCTGGGCGCCATCGTGCTGCTGGAGAACCGGGAACACTTCGAGCTGGTGCGCGAGCGCGACGACGCGATCGAGGACTTCGTCGAAGAACTGCTGCGCTATCTCACCGTGGTGCAGGTCGCCTTCCCGCGCTTCGCCCGCGAAGACGTGACCGTGGGGGAGGTGCGGATTCGCAAGGGTGACATCGTTTTCGTGTCGTTGAGCGGGGCGAATCGCGACGGGGTGTTCGGCGCGGACGCCGAGCGGTTCGACCCGGCCAGGGGCGCGACCCAGCACCTCGCCTTCGGCTGGGGCGTGCACCGGTGCGTCGGCGCGGAGCTGGGGAGAATGGAACTGCGGGCCGCCTATCCGGCGCTGGTGCGCCGGTTCCCGAAGCTGCGGCTCGCGGTCCCGGCCGGAGAACTGCCCTACCGCCAGACCTCGGTGGTGTTCGGGATCGACTTCCTGCCCGTCCTCACGAACTGAGCCGTGAGGCCCCTGGCCGAATACGGCCAGGGGCCCCGGCAAAGTCGGCCCAGGAACGGTGAGTCCCACCCTCAGACACTTGTGTCCCACGCTCAGGCGGGAATGGGCGCCGTGAAGGGTCCCTTCACAGTCGAATCGACTGTGAAGGGACCCTTCACGGCAAACAGTCACGCGACTTTGCAGGTCCCCTCACGGCCGTTGTGGTCCGGGCTTCAGCGGTACCAGCGGAAGCGCCAGGTGGCGAGCACCGCCGGTACCACGGCGACGAGGATGACGCCGCTCACCAGCATCACCGCCGACGAGACCAGCGCGCCGAGCAGCAGGGACAGCAGGCCGCCCGCGAACGAGGCGAGCATGGCGCCGAGGACGATGACGAAGTCCGCCGAGGCGGCGGGCCTGCCGGTGGCCAGCAGGCGCGCGAGCGCGGGGTCCTCTTTGGTCAGTTGTCGTTGGATTTCGGCCAGCTGGCGGGTTTCTTCGCGGAAGTCCATGTCTCTCTATCCGGCGGTGAGGAGGCCGTAGTGGCCGTCATAGCGGAGATACAGGACACTGCCGCGTCCGGTGGCGGTGTCCTGGAAGAAACGGTGGGGCATTTCGGTGTCGTCCAGCCGCTCGGCGGCCTGCTCCGGGGTGAGTTCCGGCACGCCGTGCACGTTGATGGTCCACGGTAGGGCCGCACCCTGCGGGGGCTGGAGACCGGAAAGCCGGGCCAGCCGGTAGCCGGTGGGACCGATCCGGTAGACGAGGCTGTCCTGACCGGTTTCGGCGTCGACGAACAGGTGGAAGTCGTAGTCCCGCACGTCCATGGTGAGCGCGGCCTCGTCGGGAGTCGCGTTCTGGAGGGGAAACTCCTTGCGCCGCACGATTTTCCGGCGCGCCGGTGACACGGTGCACAACGACGCGGGATGGCACTGGCGGTAGGCGTCGGGCCACGGCCGCGGTGTCGAGGGATCGTCCAAACGGGCCTGGTGCTGGCACAGGCGGGCGCGAAGAAGTGTTGCCGCCTCGGGGAAGAACGGCGCGGCCACCTGAGCGCGCAGCGCGCGCCCGTTCAGCGTCAGGTTGATCTGGGCGAGCGCGGGCCGCGGTGTGCTGTTCTGGCGGAAGGTGGTGAGCCGCACCCGGAGTCCTTCGACCGTTCCGGGCAGGCGCCGGACGAAGGCTTCGATCTGGCGCTCGACCTGTTCACGTGCCCTGGTGAGGATTTCGCCCGAAGTCTCCACCGCGATGTCCGTACCCGACATCCACCGTCCCTTTCACCACTACCCGCGCGGAAATTCTCGCGATCCGCCGCGAAGGGCGGAAGGGCACAAAGTCCCTTCGGGAACGTGGCCTGGACCTCAGGTCACGCAGTGTCTCCGGGCACTGACGGTGTGGGGCTGTCCCGGCCGGCCATGGCCGTGAGGGCCCCTCACAGCCATTTCGACTGTGAGGGGCCCCCTCACGGCTCGCCCCAACAATTTTGTCGTGGCTCCGTTTTCACGGAGTGGCGAGCGCCTCGGTCGGCGCCAGCCGCGCGGCCCGGACAGCCGGGTAGAGCCCGGCGAGCGCGCCGATGACCAGGGTGGCGCCGAGCCCACCCGCCGGCACCCACGGCGGCAGGTCGATCAGCCAGGACCGGCTCATCGCGTATCCGATGGTGACGAGGGCACCGAGCGTCACCCCGCCGAGCCCGCCGAGGGCGGACAGCAGGAGGGATTCGGCCAGGAACTGCACCAGGATCTGGCCCCGGGTCGCCCCGAGCGAGCGGCGCAGCCCGATCTCGGTCCGGCGTTCGAGCACGGAGATCACCATCGTGTTGGCGACGCCCACCCCGCCGACGAGCAGGGCGACCGCGCCCAGGCCGACGAGCAGCCCGGTGAACGCCTTGCCGGTGGCCTCGCGCGCGGCGAGCGCGTCGGACGGGCGGGACACCTCCACCTCGGTCGGCGACTTGGGGTTCGCCGTCGCGCCCAGCACGGCGCGGACCGCTTCGACGGCCGAATCCAGCGTTCGCGTATAGATGGCGGTGGGATGACCGTCGAAGGCGAGGTAGTCCTTCGCGGCGGTCCAGCCGACCAGCGCGGAGGAATCCAGTTCCGGCACCAGCGCGACCGGTGCGAGGATGCCGCCGACGGTGAACCACCGCCCGCCGAGGTAGACCTGGGTGCCGGAGGCGCCGATGCCCAGCCGCCGGGCCGTGGCGGAACCGAGCACCACGACGGGGTAGCGCTCGGTGGCGGCGTTGAGCCAGGCACCGTCGGCGAGGGTCGCGCCCACCGTGTTCAGCAGGCCGAGTTGAGCGGCCCGCACGGTGATCCCGTTACTTTGCACCGCGGGGATCCTGTCCGTGCGGTACACCTTGGGGTCGGCGAGCCTGCCCTCCGCGGCGACCTTCTCGATCGGTTTGATCCGGGAGATCATCCCCACCGATTCATCCGGCAGCGTGGCGTCGGTACCGCCCAGGGTCTGGCCGGGCCGGACGGTGAGCAGGTTGGTGCCGAGCGCGGCGAGCGTACGGTCCAGATCCGCCCGGCTCGACGCGGAAATCCCCACCACGGCGGTCATCGCGGCGATTCCGATCGCGATTCCCAGCGCGGACAGGAAGGCCCGCAGTGGGCGGGTGCGCAGCCCGCTGCCGCCCACGCGCAGCAGATCGCCGGGCCGCAGGCGGGCCGGGGACAGGGAAACTCCGTTTGGGTTCGTCACGACCGCACCTCTCCGTCCCGCACGGCGACCTGTCGCGGCAGGGCCGCCGCCATCTCCCGGTCATGCGTGATGACCACGACGGTGGTGCCCGCGTGGTGCAACTCCCACAACAGTTCCAGCACACCGGCCCCGGACGCCGAGTCCAGGTTTCCCGTGGGCTCGTCGGCCAGCAGAAGCGCCGGATCACCGGCCACCGCGCGGGCGATCGCGACGCGCTGGCGTTCCCCACCGGACAGTTCGTGCGGCCGGTGGTCCAGCCGGTGCCCGAGACCGACGCGGGTCAGCGTGTCCTTCGCGCGCTTCCGCCGTTGAGGTCTCGGTGTGCCCCCGTAGAGCAGCCCCTCGGCCACGTTGTCCACAGCGGACAATCCGGGCGAAAGGTGGAACTGCTGGAAGACGAACCCGATGCGGCGCGCCCGCAATGCCGAGAGCTGCCGGTCCGACAGCCGGGCAACGTCGTGCCCGTCGATCCGGACGCTGCCGGTCGAGGGCCGGTCCAGGGTGCCGATCACGTGCAGCAGGGTGGACTTTCCGGAGCCCGAAGGTCCCACGACGGCCACGAGTTCGCCGTAGGAGACCGACAGGCCGACCCCGCGCAGGGCGGCCACGCCCCCCGGATACTCCTTGGTGACCCGGTCCAGCTCGATCACCGCGGTCATGACGGGGTCCCCACGGTCATGCCCTCGGCCAGGTCCGCCCCCGACACCTCGACCCGTCCACCGCCGAACAGTCCGGTCCGCACCGCGATCATCCGGGTGGTTCCCCCTTCGACGACCTGTACGCCGTACCCGCCTTCGGCGAGCGCGAGCAGCGCGGTGACCGGCACGGTCAGCACGTTCTCCCGCTGGGAGGCGGTGAAGTCGACGTCGATCGAGGCCGCGTCGAGCCCGTCCAGTGCCTTCGGGTCGTCGGGTGTCACCGTGATGCGGATCTTCGTACTGGTCGAGGAGGAATCCCCGCCCTGTCCGCCGCCACCGGAACCGCCGCTGCCACTGCCGCTGCCGCTCGTGCCGACCACGGTCTCGGTCCCGGTGATCCGGGCCGGGCAGGTCCTGCCGTCCGGTCGTTTCACCGTCACCGCCGCGTCCTTCACCGCGAGCCGCTGCTGGGCCGTGGAAACCTCCACCGTGACCACGGGAGTGGTGCCGGTGTAGGTGAAGAGCGCGCCGCTGGGCTGGGCCGCGTCACCGACTTCGGTCTTCAGCGTGTCCACCCGCACCGGCCCGGCCGCGTAGACCACGCGCCCAAGGTCCACCGTGCCGGTCTGCGGCAGTCCCAGCGACTTCTGCCAGCTCTTCACCGCGGCCGCGGTCGAATCGGAGTACTCGTCGTCCACGGTGAACCCGGTGTAGCCGAGCGCACGGAGGTTCTCTTCGAACTCCTTCACGTCCGACCCCTCGGTGCCGACCGAAAGTGCGCGGTACGAGGGCAGGGTGCCGTACAGCAGCACCACCGGAAGATCGTCCACTTTGTACGCCGTTTTTCCGCGAGTGACGGTGGAACCGGCCAGGGGGAGCGCGGTGATCGTCCCGTTGAGACGGTTGTTCAGCGTAACCGTGTCGCCGTGGCTCAGCTCTCCGCTTTCCGTCTGCGTGTCCACCAGCGTCTGCCGGGTCACCTTCGCGGTGCCCGGGGGAAGGGCGGTGCGGGCTCCTCCGGCGTCCTTGCCGCCACCCGCTCCGAGTGCGGTGACGGTGACCGCGGCCCCGGCGAGGAGGACCGCCGCCGTCGCGGCCACGAGCAGGGCCCGTTTCCGGCGCCGGGTCATCCGTTGCCGCCCGGCTGCGCGTCCACCGTGCCCGTGCCGTGTTGTGGTCCGTACTGGTCGCATTGCTGCTGGGCCGCGACGAACTTGGGATCCCGCGGATCGATCCCGGACTTCTCGTCGAAGCCCAGGCCCTTGTCCGTCGGGTCGGGGAAGTTCGGGAACCCGTTCTCCCGCATGCACTGCGCGACCTTGCGGAACTTTTCCTGGGTTTCGGGGTCGACGGTCCTGCCGTTCCCGGTGATGGCCGGCGCGTACTGCTTGCACTTCTCCTGCGCCGTCCGCATCTGTTCCTTGGTGGCCATGCCCTCCGTGATCACCGGTGGCTGCCCGTCCACCGGATCCGCCACGTTCACGCCGTTCTCCCGCATGCAGCGGACGAACTTCAGCATCTTGTCCTGGTCGTTGCCCGCGCGGGTGCCGCTGGGCGTGGCGGTGGCGGTTCCGCCTGCCGTGGCGATGCCGGAACCCCCGCACGCGGTGACGGTCAGTGTCAACAGCAGGGCCGGGAGCAATGCCGTCCCGAGGCGCGTCCTGGGGCGCATGTCGTTCTCCTCCTCCGGTGCCGGAACGGTTCCGGTACCGGAGGCGAGTACAGCCGGGACGACCTATCCCGGCCGTCACCGGAAATGGTGACGCTGGTTTGACGTCACCGTGGGTGATCATGGCGGTATGCGGATTCTGGTGGTCGAGGACGAGGTGCTGCTGGCGGCGGCCGTGGCGGAGGGGCTGCGGCAGGCCGCGCACGCCGTGGACGTCGTGCACGACGGGGGCGCGGCGCTGGAGCGCGTCGCCGTCAACGACTACGACGTGGTGGTCCTCGATCGCGATCTGCCGGTCGTGCACGGCGACGAGGTGTGTCGCCGGATGGCCGGACAGGACGGTTCGACGCGGGTGCTGATGCTCACCGCGGCCGCCGGGATCGACGACCGCGTCGCCGGGCTCGCCCTCGGCGCGGACGACTACCTGTCGAAGCCGTTCGCGCTACGCGAGCTGGTCGCACGGGTGGCCGCACTGGGGCGGCGGACGCGGCCGGCGGTGCCGCCAGTGCTGGAGCGCTCCGGCATCCGCCTCGACCCGCACCGCCGCGAGGTGTACCGACACGGCCGTTACGTTCCACTGTCCCGCAAGGAGTTCGCCGTTCTCGCGGAGTTGCTGCGGGCCGACGGCACCGCGGTCTCGGCCGAGCAACTACTGGAGAAGGCCTGGGACGAGCACATCGACCCGTTCACCCACGTGGTCCGGATGACCATCCTCAAACTGCGCCGCAAGCTCGGCGACCCGCCCATCGTGCTGACCGACGCCGGAGTGGGGTACCGGATCCCGTGACGCGCCGATGGCCGAGACCGACCCTGCGCACCCGCCTGACACTGATCTACGGCGGGCTCTTCCTGCTCGCCGGAGTGGTGCTGCTGGCGGTCACGTACCTCCTGGTCTCTCGCCAGCTCCCGGGCGCGGCCATCACCGGTGCCCAACACGTCCAGCTCGAACAGCAGGATCCGGGAAGTCCCCCCGCGGTTCCACCGCCACCGCCGAACCAGACCTTCGTGCAGGACCTGATCCAGCAAACCCGGGACAGCGCGCTGCGCACTTTGCTGACCCAGGGCGGGATCGCGCTGGCCGTGGTGGGCGCCGCGGCGGTACTGGCGGGCTGGGTGGTCGCGGGCCGGGCGCTGCGACCGCTGCACCGGGTCACCGAGACGGCGCGGCGGATCGCCGAGGCCCCGGCGGCCGATCGCGGTCTGCACGAGCGCATCGGTCTGGACGGTCCGCGGGACGAGATCAAGGAACTGGCCGACACCTTCGACGTGATGCTGACCCGCCTCGACCAGTCCTTCGACGGCCAGCAGCGGTTCATCGCCAACGCCTCCCACGAGCTGCGTACTCCGCTGACGCTCAACCGGACCCTCTTGGAGGTGGCGCTCGCCGCGGAGTCGGTGACGCCGGAAGTCGACCAGCTCGGGACCACCCTGCTCGCGATCAACGCACGCCACGAACAACTGATCGAGGGCCTGCTGCTGCTCGCGAGGTCCGAACGCGAAGTGCTCGACCGGTCCTATGTGGACCTCGCGGACGTCGTCGAGCACGTCGCGGACCAGACTCCCACCGGCGAGGTCTCCCTCCGGGTGGAGGCCGCCGAGGCACCCACCACCGGTGATCCCGTACTGCTGGAACGGCTGGCGCAGAACCTGGTGGAAAACGGGGTCCGGCACAACCTCGCCGAACGCGGCTGGGTGCGGGTGACGAGCGGCGTCCGGGACGGGCTGGCGGTGGTGAGCGTGAGCAACAGCGGGCCCGTCGTCCCCCGCTACGAGATCCCGGGCCTGTTCGAGCCGTTTCGCCGGTTCGGCGCCGACCGGGTCGCCCCCCGGCCCGGGGTGGGCCTTGGCCTGTCGATCGTCCGGGCGGTCGCCCGCGCCCACGGGGGCGACGTGCGGGCGGAGCCGCGGGACGAGGGCGGTCTCGTCGTCACGGTCACGCTCGCGTTGGCCGTCACCGACGGAGCCGAGCCCTGATCTTTACGTCAGAGGACCGATCAGGCCGTTGCGGTGGAGGAGCCAGATCGCCCGCACGGTCTGGTAGCCGCGCCATTCCAGAAGGGACGCCGGGGAGTAGCAGTCGAAGTCGACGGGCCAGCCGCCGTCGTCCTGTTGCAGCCCGGCGATCCGCCGCAGATCGGCCTCGACGACTTCGGGCGCGAACAACCGCCGTGCCGGGCCCGGGAGCGGGGAAAAGTCCAGCGGATGCATCAGCTCGTCTTCGCGGCCTCCTTCGACGTGCAGGTGCCCGTCCGCCGGAACGTGCTCCCGCAGCCGGTCCAGTGCCTCGGCCGCCCCCGGGTACCGGTCGTGAGCGAGGTCGAGGAACCGCACGGCGAAGGCCAGCACGAGCGCGTGCGGCCGGGAGTCGAGGGTGCGGATCGCGGACAGGCAGTATTCGCCGATCCGGTCCAGCCACGGGTGCGCCGCCACGGCGGGGTCGTGCGCCGCGACCCGCAGCGCGTTCTCCGCGACGATCGCGGAGATCTGCAGGGAGGACACCCGCGGATCGGCGCCGGTCCAGAACGGCGCACAGCCCACCGGACTGGTCACCGGCAGCGCGAACGGCAATCCGCCGTCGGGCAGCGTCACCGAGGCGAGCCAGTCGCACAACTGCACCGCGAGCGGGCTGGTCACCGGCGCGACGTCCGCGAGCGCCTCGAACGCGTGGAGTGCGGGGCCGGGCTGGCTCTCCGGCGAGCGCAGATCGGGCTCCAGCCCCCAGCCGAACCCCCCGTCCGGGTTGCGGTAGGCCTCCAGCGCGGCGAGCGTGGCCTCCGGGTTGCCCCGGCCCACCATGTGCCGGAACCGGTGGCGGTCGAGGAGGCGGGCGTGCCGGGTGAGGAAGGCCTCGGCGGCGGCGAGATCGATGGCGGTTTCGACGGACATGCCCTCAGCATGCCGCCCGCCCGCACCCCCGTCTTGTACGAATCGGACCCGCGCCGCGCCACGGGCCGCGGGTTGCCGTGAGGGGACCCGGACGCAGTCCTAGCGGGGGATGGCGTAGCGCTGTAGCCACTGGTCGTCGGAACGGGGGGAGGGGCCGAACTCGGTGAGCGCGTCGTCGGCCATCGTGCTGATCACTTCGCGGAGTTCGAGCCGGTCGAGCCAGGGGCGGTGCAGCGCTTGCTCGCCGTAGATCGCGCCCGCGATGTTGCCCGCGATCGAACCCGTGGAGTCGCTGTCGCCGTTGTGGTTGATCGCCACCAGTTGCGCACTGCTGAGGTCCTGGGTGCTCAGCACGGAGTAGACGCCGATGGCGAGCGCGGTCTCGCCGACGTTGCCGCCGCCGAGTGAGGCCACCTTTTCCGGGGTGGGCGGCCCCTGCTCGGCGAGCCGGAGCGCCTGTTCCAGACACGCCACGGTCTCCTCGTGCCCGTCCCAGCCCCGCAGCAGGTGCCGGGCCAGATCGATCGCCGCGCCCAGTTCGCCCCCGCGGACGAGCTGGCCGACGATCACCGCGAACGCCCCGGCGGGCAGGTAGCCGCTGGGGTGGCTGTGGGTCAGTGCGGCGCTCGCCGCGCCCACCGCGAACACCTCCGCCGGGTCCTCCGACCACAGCGCGACCGGCGCGGCGCGCATGACGCCGCCGCAGCCCTTGGAGTTGTTGACGGTGTGGGTGAACGTGGCGCGTTCGCCCGTGCGCGCGTACTCCTTGAGCGCGAAGAAACAGGTCGCGCCCGGCGCCCGGCGGTGGAACAGCTCGCGGTGGTCCAGCAGCCAGCCGCCGGGCCGTTCACTGGTCTCGCGCGGTCCGCGGGCCCGCTCCCACGAGGTGCCCTGGGTGTGCAGCCAGCGCTGGTAGGCGAGCTGGAGTTCGTGGTGCACATCGGACGGTCTGCCGGTGCGGCGGGCGATGTTCGCCCGGATCATCGCGTCGCAGGTGAACAGCGTCATCTGCGTGTCGTCGGTGATCGTGCCGATGCCGTCGTAGGCGGGGATGAAGTCGACCAGACCGGCCGGGGTGGTCCGCTCGCGGATGCGTTCGATGGTGTCGTTCTCGATCGGCGCGCCGAGCGCGTCCGCGACCGCGCCCGCGAGCACGCTGCCGCGCCAGCGGTGTGGCTGGATCGGCCCGGTCACCACCGGCCCGGCAGGCACAGCAGGTACTTCCGAGGGCGGCGGTGCGGCGGGCGGCTGCGCGGGCCCAGGGGCGTCGAGGAAGTTCCCCGACGAGCGCACGGTGGTCGAGGCGGCGCCCACCGAGGGCGCGAACAACGAGTCCTCGGGCGGCTCCACTGGATTCCGGGTGAGGAACCGCTTGCCGTCCGAGTCCAGCCCGATGAACAGCTCCACCCGGTGCACCGAAACCGGTGGCGTCAGCGGCCACGGGCCGCTGTCGACCTTCTTCTGCCCCTCCAGTAGCCGTTTCAGCGTGGCGAGATCGTTGTCGCTGATCCAATGGTCACCGGCCATGCGTGCGCGGCGCTCCTCCCCGTCGTTCGGTCACTCGTCCCCGTGCTCAGCTCGCCGGCGGATAGCGCTTGCGCCATTCCTCGCGTTCGGACGCGCCTTCCCGCCAGATGCCTTGCCGGGCGAAGCCGAGATAGATGTCCTCGGCCATGTTCTCCACCACACCGAGTCTGCCGAGCTGCCGGACCCACGGCTCCGGCAGGCCCGCCACCCCGTGCCGCGCGCCGGCCAGTGCGCCGGTCAGTGCCCCGGTGAGCGGCCGGTTTCCCGAGTGGTTCACGGCCACGGCCAGTGCCGTGTACGGGTCGTAGTCCCGCTTCACGGCCGCCAGTAACGCCCGCGACAGTACCGACAGGGGCGAACGGCCGTCGCCCAGCGTTTCGAGTTGCTCTTCGTCGTCGGCGGTCCGGTCGTTCCGCAGTTCGAGCAGTCTGGTGGCGAGCGTGCTGATGGCGGGCTGCTCGTGCCGCGTCAGCTCCCCGACCCGGACGCGCGACGGCCAGTCGTAGCCTTCGTGCCTGCTCAGCTGCTGGAACAGCACCTTGACCAGTACCGTCACGCTGTCGTTGACCTCGCTGCCCGCGCCGGACCCGGTCAGCTCCCTGGCCACCGCCAGCGGGAAGGCGTCACCCGAGGACAGGCGGCCGTTGCCCGCCGCGGCCGCGGGCAGGGCGGCGGTGAGCAGGGTGGCGAACTCGGCCGGTGGCGGAGGTGTCTCGCCCGCGGCGATGCTCCACCAGCTCGATTCCCCGTCGGACACCGGCAGCGAGTTGGGCACCACCTCCGGCTCGGCCTCCTCCGGGAAGGCGCGGATGACCGACTCGCTGAGCGCGAGCAACTGCCGGGTCAGCCCTCCCCAGTGCAGCGGCGACTCGTCGGGGCAACGGCCGGTTTCCGCCACCAGCCCCAGCGCCTCGCCCAGCGCGAACCCGACGTAGGCGCCCACCACCCGGCGGGCGGGCAGGGCGCTGTCCCGTTCTTCGGCGGCCTTGCCGAACCGCCACGGCACGGGACGCACCCGGCCCTCGGCGTCGTACCGCTCGATCAGGCCGTTCGCCCGCAGATCCTCCGGCCACACCACCGGCTTGCCCTCGCGCTGACCGCGCAGCGTGTGGAAACGCAGGGCGAACGCGCGGCTGTACTGCCGCAGTTCGCCGGGGGTGAAGGCACGGCCGTTCCCCCGCGCCCTGCCGGCGACGTTGATCAGGTGTTTGTGCAGGAAGTCGGGGCGGTCCGGCAGGATCTCGTACTCGGCGGCCAACTGCCGCAGGTACTCGAGCAGGCCGGGCTCGTACTCGGGGAGCAGGACCTCCGTCGGGGCGATCTCGGGGG
>NZ_VJWX01000489.1 GCF_007713715.1 Amycolatopsis rhizosphaerae | reverse complement strand
GCTTCATCCGCCGTCCAGCGGAAATACCGCCTGGACTCGCCAGCCTCCCGCCTCGCCCGGCCCGGCCCGGAAGGCGCCCCCGAGAGCGTGGACACGCTCGGCCAGACTCGCCAGCCCGGCACCACCGTTCCGCTGCCTGAAGACGGAGGGGCTCTGCCCAGGCCGCCCGTCATCGGTCACCGTCAGCATCACGGCCGCTCCCTCTTGCCGCACGGCGACCAGCAGACGGGTGGCCGTGGCGGCGTGCCTGCGAACGTTCGTCAAGGACTCCAGCACCACCCGATAGCCCGCGTCCTCGATCTCGGGCCGCGCCCCCACCCTCTCCTCCAGGGACAGTTGGGCGCGGGTGGAGCCGACCCGGTCGAATCGTGCGATCAATTCCGGCAACTCACGAAAGCTGCGCAGGCACCCCTCGCCCATCTCGCCACTGGGCCCGTTCTCGCGACGAAGAAGCCGGATCGCCCGGTCCATCGACTCCAGTGCCCGGACACCGGCCTCTTCGATCCGTCTCAATGCGGTGCCCGCCTCGCCGCCGACGCACTCGGACAGCTGGGCGGCCTGCGCTTCCAGCACTATCGCGGTCACCTCGTGGGCCAGCCAGTCGTGGACATCCCGTTCGAGCTGCCTGCGTTGCTCGTGTCGCGCCCGTCGCACGGCCCGGACGGCGTTTTTGTCAAGCCATCGCAGGTAAATCCCCACCGACAGGGCGCAGCCCGCCAGAAGCGCCGTCCCGCAGCAGAGTCCGGCGATTTCAAGCAACGGAGGAGATGTCGGGAAAGCCGGCGCGAACCGCACCGGAATCAGGGTGACCGCGACGAACACCGAAACCCCGACCGGCCACGCCCGGGAAAGCGGGAGCCTTCGGACCACCTGGACCAGCAGGAACAGCAGAAAGCCGATCTCGACGAGCATCCACGGAGCCCAATCGGGACCGACGGGATCTCGACATGTTCCAGTATCCACAAGGGACAGTGCGGCCGAGAAGGAAGCTCCGATCACGAACGTCCGATGTGACCGCAGCCCGCCGAGAGAACTCGCGGTGGACACCACGAGCGCGGCTATGGCGGACAGGCTGGGGAGGACGGGCACCTCGGGAAGCCCGAGGACGACCACGACCGCGGTGGCCCAGACGGCGAGTGCGACCCATCCGCGCGAGAGCGGACCGGAACCCGTCCCCGATGCCATACCGGCCACGCCGGCACGCAACCGTACGCGGTGCCCCGCCACCCAGGCGGGCCGTACGAGCGTCCGAGCCGTTGCAGTCTCCACATCGTTCCTCCTTTGCCGTGGACGGCGAGACCAGCGATCGACCACCGATCGACCGTGTTGCCGCGTTCCGCCTCAGCCTGCCGAATGCAAGCCCCTCGAGACCATCTCCCAAAAGACAGATCTTGGGGGACAGGTCATCAGAGGATCACCCGAAGGTGTTCGAAATGTCGTTCGATACTGCGGTAGCCTCGACGACGACCGGGCCAGTCGGCCGAACATCCGCTCGCCGGCCCGAATCCCGGCAACCTGCCCCTCTTCGTCCACGAGCAGTCTGGAGTTGATCATCGTGAAGACCCGCACAGTTGTGACACCACCCGCACCCGCCATCGTGAAGGTCCGACATCACAACAGGTGGTCCCGTGAGCAAGCGACGTGACCAATAAGGAAGATTGTCCCTCCTCACCCAACAGTGTGAGACGGTACTGTCCATGGACAGGACTTCGCTGACCGCAGAGGTGTTCGGCGGCCGGATGCCCGCACGGGCGGGCGATCTTGCTATCGAGACGCATGGGATCACGCCGGTACCCGCCGCCAACCGATTCGGACGGCCGATCCGCCTGCTCACGGTGTTCTTCGCCCCGAACCTGACGATGACCGCGGTCTTCTCCGGCACCCTTGGTGCCGGACTCGGCCTCGGGTTCGGCACGGGGCTCGTCGCGCTGCTGGCCGGTACGGTCCTCGGCGCCATTCCGGTGGCTTACCTCGCCACCTGGGGGCCCAAGACCGGTACCGCCCAGCTCCCGCTGGCTCGCCTCCCGTTCCGCCGCGGCGTGGTGCTTCCGGGGCTGGTGCAGTGGTTGAACTCGATCGCCTGGGATGCGCTGGTCGGCCTGTTCGGCGGTGAGGCGCTGGCCAAACTCGTGGGCATGCCGTTCTGGCTGGCGGTGGCCGTCGTACTACTCCTGCAGTGCGCGGTCGGCATCCTCGGCTACGAAGTGATCCACCGGGTGCAGGCGGTGATGACCGCGGTCATCGGCGTGTTCTTCGTCGTGCTCACGGCCAAACTTCTGACCGGACACACGATCGCCGTGCACAACACCGTTTCCGGCGGGGAACTCATGGGCGCGTTCCTGCTGTTCAGCACCATCGCGCTCAGCCTGTCCATCTCGTGGGCCAGCTACGCGTCGGACTTCAGCCGGTACCTTCCGTCGACGACTTCTCGGCCACGGGCTTTCGTGTACACGCTGCTGGGACTGACGCTGTCCTTCGCGTGGGGCGAAGCGCTCGGGCTCGCGGCCGGGCAGACACTGACCGACCAGACCACGGCAGGCATCAGCACCCTGCTCGGCGGCGGACTGCTGGGCAATATCGCACTCCTGGTGATCGCATTGACCGCGGTCTCCTCGAACGCGATGAACGACTACAGCGGCTCCCTGGCCCTGCAGACGATCGGCGTGCGGCTGCGGCGACCGGTGTCCGCCGTGGTCGTCACGGTGATCGCGTTCGGACTCATCCTGTGGATGCACAGCGGCAACCTCAGCTCGAAGTTCGAGGATGTGCTGCTGGTGATCGGCTACTGGGTCCCGCCATTCGTCGGTGTCGTGGCGATCGACTGGTGGGCCAGGAGGCCGCGGCGGCGTGAATTCGACGTCCTGGCGGAAGTCGCGACCCGCCAGGCGGGGTGGCCCGCACTCGTGGCCTTCCTGGTCGGCTGCGCGGCCGCCGTGCCGTTCATGAACACGAGCGTCTTCACCGGTCCGGTCGCTTCGGCCCTGCACGGAGCGGATCTGGCGTACTACGTGGGATTGGTGGCCTCGGCGATCGTCTACGCGATCCTGAGGAAGGTTGTGCCGAGCGCCGGCGGGTGGCAAGCCCGGGTGAGCGAGAAGGTGACGGCGGGCAGTCCGGCCTCCTGACGAGATCGCGCAAGGGATGGTCGAAGTCCGTAAGCCGGAAGCACTGGGAGATCGCAAGCAGCGGAGCCTCCGGCGGAACGGTCATGCGGCCGTCCCGCCGGGCCACTGCCGGGATGCGGCTCCTCCCGCCGACTCCCTAGCGGTTGGGGCCGACGGGGTCGGGGCCGGTCGCGACCGGACGGTCCGGGTGATTCGACCACTGCGACCATGAACCCGGGTACAGCGCGGCCTCGATACCCGCGGCCGCCAGCGCCGCGATCTCGTGGGCCGCGGTGACCCCGGAACCGCAGTAGACGGCGACCGGACGGTCCGTGGCACCGAGGCCGGCGAACCGGCCCGCGAGTTCGCTGACGGACCGGAAACGGCCGTCGGGGGCCAGATTGTCCCCGGTCGGGGCGCTGACCGCACCGGGAATGTGTCCGGCGCGGGGGTCGATCGGCTCCTGCTCGCCGCGGTACCGCTCTCCCGCCCGCGCGTCCAGGAGCAGTCCATGGTCCGGGAAGGCGGCGGCCTCGTCGATGGTCAGGACCGGCAGGTTGCCCGACCGCAGCACCACATCCCCAGGCTCGGGGGTGCGGCCGTGGCCGGTCTCGAGCGGGCGATCGCCCCAGGCGGCCAGGCCGCCGTCGAGCAGCCGCACCTCGGACAGCCCAGCCCACCGCAGCAGCCACCACGCCCGCGCCGCCGCCATGTTTCCTCCGGCGTCGTAGGCCACCACCGACACTCCTTCGCGCACGCCCCAGCGCCGGGCGGCCGCCTGCAGGGCCTCCAGATCCGGCAGGGGGTGCCTGCCCTCGGCCGGCACCGGTGGCGCGGCCAGTTCGGTATGGAGATCGACGTAGACCGCACCTGGCAGATGCCCCTCCAGGTAGTGCTGGTGGCCATTCGGGTCGCCGAGCTTCCAGCGCACGTCCAGCAACACCGGCGGATTCTCCGAGTCCAGTTGCCGGGCGAGCTCCTCGGCACTGACCAGGACCGGCGGTACGGGTCGCGGCAGTTCCGCGGGGTCCGCGCTGCCCGGCGCCTCACCGTGGTTCGCGGCGATCGCCAGCCGACGCTGCACCGCCTCGTTGAGCGGGGTCGGCACCCCGTGCAACCGCCCGAGCAACACGATCTCCCCGTTGAGAAAGTCGGTTTCCACCGAACCGGCACCCCGCGCCAGGCTCTGCCAGGTCGAGCTGCCGCCACGAGCCCGTCCCGGTATCTCGGCCACCTCGACGGCCGAAATATCCACTTCGGACTCCGCGGCGAGATCAGCGGCAGTCATCCCCGCCGCCTGGAACACGCGCCGCGCCTCCGCCTGGAGTTCGCCCGTGATCCGGTCGTCCCGCCCGTACAACGCATGCACCGCGTTGGTGAGGTTGGCGAGCAGCTTGCCCGCCTTCCAGCGCGGAAGATCGGGCACCACCTGAACCACGAAGTCCGCCCGGCGGAAATCCTCGGCGATCGCATCGAGCCTGGGGTCTTCACCGCTGGGATACCGGCCCAACCAGAAAATGCCCGGCTTCTCCGCCCCTTCGGCGCTCACCTCTCCGGGCTCGAGAAAGGTCGACGGCTGCCACACGGCGGCACCGAAGACGGTGCGGAAACGGCGAAGTGCCGCCCGTTCGTTCTCGAGACCGTTCTGCAGACTCACCACGGGCAGGTCTGCTGCCAGGCCCTCGCCGGCCGGGCGCCAGGCCCACTCCTGGAGGACCTCCTCGGTGTTCTGCGTCTTCGTCGCGAGCACCAGCACATCGTCGGCCGCGAGGTCGACCTCGGCGGCGCCGGAGGCGACCGGCACCGCAACGACCTGTTCGCCGCTCGGACGCAGGTACCGCAGGCCCCCGTCACGGATCGCGGCGGCGTGCTTTCCGCGTGCGATGAGCACCGTGCGGATCCCGGCGAGGTGCAGCTGCGCCGCCACTGTCGACCCGACCGCCCCGGCCCCGATGATGATGTATCGCATGGTGACCATCCCACCACTTCCGGCTGTTCCCGGCGAGAGCGCCGAGACGCCGGTCACCGCAACAAGAACGTGACCGGCCCAGACAGAACCCTTCCGCCCCACAGCACGTCTTTCTCGGCAACAACACCGGACACAGAACCCGACCCTGGGGGCCCTTGTGCGTTTCAAGAAGATCTGGGTTGCGTTGAGCAGCGTGGCCGCGGCCGCCGTACTGGCCGCCTGTTCAGGC
>NZ_VJWX01000488.1 GCF_007713715.1 Amycolatopsis rhizosphaerae | reverse complement strand
GCACTGCCAGCGCTCCTGAATTGGCATTCATGAGGAGGAGATCCCGCAGCCAGGGACCGCCTGAGGTTCCGCCACCCGCACCGCCACCCAAGCCACTTTGATACCCGCCCTAGGCTCCCACGCCATGACCGATCGGATGTGGTCCCTCAGCGAGTTCCGCTTCGATCAGGCGATCCAGGCCGCCGAGGTATCGGTGTTCGACGACGAGACCGGGCGCTTCGAGCTGATGCCGCGCGACCGGGCGATCGCGCTCGCGCACGCGCGTGAGGCCAACCTCGTCGAATGGTGGCCGCAGGGCGCGGTCGAGGCTCCCCAGTGCGTCATCACGAAGGTGACACTCCCGCTGCGCTGGGAGCAGCTACCCGAGGAGGCGGAGCCGGTGGACGAGCGGCTCTGGTTCGAGGCCTCGTGCGGCGGGAGAGACTTTCTCGTCGGCAACGGGAACACCTTCACCGGGCGCATGATGGCGTGGTGCCCCCAAAAGCAACGCAGCTACCGCGTCTCGTCGAGCGAAATCGAGGTGATGCCCGACGAGACCCGCTATTTCGTCACCGGCTTTCTCGCCGGGACGCAACCGGGCCATCCCATCGACGACCGAGGTGACACCGATGAGGCCGACTGGGCCGCCTGGCTGTCGGCCACACGACGGTTCCGGCGCACGGGCCAGTGGAACGGCCGTTGGGGGACGTGCCAGGAGTGTGGTTGTGTCCTGCTTCCGGACAACCCCGCCGACCACTGCGCCGAACACTCGCCCCAGGCTGCCGGTTGAGCCAGGTTGATGGCCCGCCACGCCCTCACGGCCGGGCCGAAAAGGCGGATTCGGAACCGAAATCGGCTGCGGACGGGCAGGCACATCGAGCAGACTGCCCGCCATGACGCGCGAGCACTGGGACACCGTCGAGGCGATAATGGCGGCGAAGCGACGGCTGATCGACCGGATGCCCGGCTGGGAAACACCGGCGGCCTATGGCGTCACCCTCGTGCCCGGGTCGAATACGGATCCCGCTGAAGTGCGCTTCCCCGTGGTCAACGTGCCGGTCCACGAGCTGCCGTCGCTCGTCTTGGCCCTGTTGACCGGGCGCCGGGGCGGATCGGGCACCTACGAACTGGCACGGTCCGAACTCGAGGCCGCTGTGGCGCTGCTGGCTCCGGCCGAGGCGGCCCTGATGTACAACCACCCCAACCTGGCCTCCTGGCGGGAGATCGCGCGTGACTGGGCCGAGGACCCGGCGGGCCGGGTGTTCGCCGTGTTCATCGGTGATTTCGCGGATCGCGTGACGAGTCCGTACGACCTCGCACTTCGCCGACAGATCGAGTCGGGTCAGCGTTCGCCGGAAGTGTTCATCACCGAGCAGCGATGAACACGAACTTGTTCGCAACGAACATGTTCGCTATGCTTTGGGTATGACAGCGCGGCCCGGAAACCTGATCGGCCGACGCGAGCGCCCGGTGAAACCGGCTCTGACCCGCGAGGGAATCGTCGCGACAGCGGTCGCCGTGATGCGTGCCGAGGGGCTGGAGGAGGTGACGATGCGGCGCCTGGCGCGGGAGCTGGACACCGGTCCGGCCTCGCTTTACGCGTACGTGTCCAATACGGCCGAGTTGCACGCGGCCGTATTGGACGAGCTGCTCGGCGCCCTCGACCTTTGCCAGGCCGAGGGCGGGGGAGACTGGCGCGAACGACTGGCGGGGGCGCTCACCTCCTACGCCAAGGTGCTCTTCGAGCATCCAGGGCTGGCCCGCTCGGCGCTGACCGCACGTCCCAGCGGTGAGCACTACCTGCGGCTGCTGGAGAGCCTGCTGGCCCTGCTGGACAAGGGCGGCGTGCCGCCGGTGCAGACCGCCTGGGGTGTCGACGTGCTCCTGCGGTTCGCCACGGCTACCGCGGCCGAGCACTCCACCCGCGGGCAGTCGACCGACGCCGAGGCCGAGTGGGACGCCCTGACCCACGCCTTGCACAGGGCGTCCGAGCAGAGCCATCCCCACGTGCACGCCTTGGCGGGAAGCCTGCTGGCCGGCTCCCCGCGGGCCAGCCTGACCTGGTGCTTCCAGATGCTGATCAACGGCATGGCGCACACCCCCGTCACCGGCTACTGACCCCCACTGCGGCACGCCACCACCAAGGAGCACCATGATCAGCGCCACTTCCCACTGTCCTATCGCGATCGTCGGCGGCGGGCTCGGCGGCCTCACCCTGGCCAGGGTGCTGCACGTCAACGGCCTCCAGGTCACCGTGTTCGACCTCGAGGCGTCTCCCGACGCCCGCGTGCAGGGCGGCATGCTCGACATCCACGAGGACTCCGGCCAGGTCGCGCTGCGTGCAGCCGGCCTGCATGAGCGGTTCCGCGCACTGGTCCATCCCGGCGGTGAGGCGATGCGCATCGTCGACCAGCAGGGCAGGATCCGCCTGGCGGAGGAGGACGACGGCACCGGCGGGCGTCCCGAGGTGGACCGCGGGCAGCTGCGCGATCTGCTGCTGAACTCGTTTCCGGCGGGCAGTGTCCGCTGGGGCCGGAAGGCGACCGGCGTCCGGGCGCTGGGCGGCGGCCGTCACGAGGTGATCTTCGCCGACGGCACGACGATCACCGCCGACCTGCTGGTCGGCGCGGACGGTGCGTGGTCACGTGTCCGCCCCCTGGTCTCCGACGCCGTCCCCGCCTACACCGGCATCTCGTTCGTCGAGGCCGACCTGCTGTCGGCGGACACCCGTCACCCGGCGAGCGCCGCCCTGGTCGGCGAGGGCTTCTTCCTCTGCCTCGGCGACCACAAGGGCTTCCTCGCCCACCGCGAAACCGACGGCAGCCTCCACGTCTACACCGCGCTCAAGGCCGACGAAGGCTGGCTCGACAGCATCGACTTCACCGATCCCGAAAGGGCGAAGAAGGCTGTCCTCGAACAGTTCGAGGGCTGGGGCGAGTCCCTGCGCGCGCTGGTCGCGGACGCCGACGGCCCCCTGGTGCCGCGCCGGATCCACGCCCTGCCCGTCGGGCACCGCTGGGACCGCGCCCCCGGTGTGACCCTCCTGGGCGACGCCGCGCACCTGATGTCCCCCTTCGCCGGAGAGGGCGCCAACCTCGCCATGCTCGACGCCGCCGAGCTCGGCCAGGCGATCGCCGCCCACCCTGGCGACACCGAGGCCGCCTTGGATGCCTATGAGCAGGAACTTTTCCCTCGCGGCGAGGCGTCCGCCGCCGAGTCCGCCGCCAATCTGGAGCTGATGTTCGGTGACAACGCCCTCCAGGGCCTGCTCGAACGGTTCGTTTAGCGGGCAGCGGTCCCTTGTCGTGCCCGGTCGAGGAGAACGAGCGGGATGGCGGCCGCGGCGAGGGTGGCACCGATCAGGCAGACCGAGGTGAGAGCGGCCCCTTGTGCGAGTGCGGCAGCCGCGAGGACGGGGGTGACACTGATGCCCAGTTGGAATGCCGACACGGTGGTGGCGCCCGCGAGGGTCGGGGCGTTGCCTGCCAGGGCGAAGACGCGGCCGTAGATGGCGGGGTTGAGCACGAACGCGGCGACACCGATCAGGAACATCGTCGGCACCACGATCCAGACCTCCCGGATCGCGATGACCAGGACGACCGACAGGATCACGATCGCCGATGCGCCGGTGAGGAGCGCGAGGTGCGGGCGCCGATCGGAGATGCGGCCGCCGATGGACAGACCGACGAAGGCGCCGACCCCGAAGAGCGCGAGAATCGCCGGGATCCAGACCTCGGACACGGAGGTGATGCCGGTGAGCATGGCTGCCGAGTAATTGAACGTGACCATGTACGCCGCGGTGGTCAGGATCGTGATCAGGTAGACGCCCCACAGCTTCGGGGTCCGCATCGTGGCGATTTCCCGCGACACGCTCGGCCCGGACGACCGGTGGGTGTCCGCGCCGGCCGCGGGGAGTCCGAGCAGGCACCCGAGGATCCCGGCGACCGTAAGGGCCACCACGGCCCAGAAGCCGTCGCGCCATTGGGTGAAATGGCTGAGCAATGTGCCCGCGGGGCCGCCCGCGACCATGGCCACGCTGAGGCCGCTGACCACGACTCCGGAGGCTCGGGCGTTGCGGTCCGGCGTCACCAGGCCGATCGCGGTCACCGACGCGACCGCGAAGAAGCCCGCGTAGGCGACGCCCGAGATCACCCGGGTCACCAGCAGGACCTGGTAGTTGCCGAGCAGCCCGACGGCGATGCCGGCGGCGAACACGCCCTGGGTCGCCATCAGTGCGGTGCGGCGGGGCCAGCCCAGGCTGAGCACCGCGAACGGCGGCCCGCCGATCACGACACCCAGTGCGAACGCGGTGATCAGGAAACCGGCCGAGGAGAGGGTGACGTGCAGATCGCCGGCCACCGCGGGCAGTACTCCGGCCAGCAGAAACTCCGCGCTGCCCATCGCGAACAGGCTGAAGCCCAGCAGATACACGCCGACGGGCAGTCGTCCACCGCCGCGGGTCCGGAACTTCCCGGTGCCGGTGCTGTCCGGCAGCCCCTCGGATGCCGATCCACTCGTTGCCCGTGTTGTTGCGTCCATTCGGATCACCTCCACCACGAGAATCCGGAGGACCGACCCGTTCCAGCAACTTCCATTGCCGATTCCGGGACACGTTGGTTGACTGCCCCCATGGACGAACAACCGAGTGTCGATGCCGTGATCGAGCAGATTGCTCCCCGGCTGCGACGCGCCCGCGAGAAGAAGGGGGTCAGCCTGGCCGACCTCGCGCGAGCCACCGGTATCTCAACCAGCACGCTGTCCCGCCTGGAATCGGCACAGCGCAAGCCGAGCCTCGAACTACTCCTGCCGATCATCGCGGCGCTCGGCATCCCCTTCGACGAGATCGTCACCGCACCCCGGATCGTCGATCCGCGCGTGCCGCAGCAGCCCACCAGGAAAGAAGGCCGCGTCCTGGTCCCGCTGTCCCGGCATCAGGGAGAACCACGCGCCTACAAGATGACCATCCCCGCACACGACGAACAGCCCCACCTGCGGATGCATGCGGGCTATGAATGGCTTTACGTGCTCCGCGGCCGGCTCCGCGTCAGGCTGAGGGACCACGACTTCACCATGGGAGCCGGTGAAGCGGCCGAATTCGACTGCCAGATACCGCACTGGTTCGGCGCCGCCGGACGCGGCAGCGTCGAAGTACTCAGCCTTTTCGGGAAACAGGGCGAACGCATCCACCTCCGCACTCGGAGCTGATGTCCGGTGCCCCTGCGGAGCGGCAAAAAAGGCAAGGAGAACGAGCATTCCTTGCCACTACCGACATATAGCGCGTGCCGGACCTTGCCACAAGGCCCCTGTCACAGTCCACAAACAACCTTCGACGTCACCTGGCCC
>NZ_VJWX01000487.1 GCF_007713715.1 Amycolatopsis rhizosphaerae | reverse complement strand
CCTCACCCCCGGCCGGAGGGACTGGGGCAAGCCGTGAAGGGCCCCCTCACGCCCTCTCAGGAGTAGTGCCGCTCGATGGTTTCGATGATGCGCGGGCGGAGTTCGGCGGCGCTGACGATGGCGTCCACCGAGCCGACCTGCACGGCACGCTGGATGCTGTGCACGCCGTCGAACTCGGCCGCCACCTCGCTGAGCTTCTCGGCCCGCACCGAGGTGCGCACCTCGGCCAGTTCGGTCACCAGTGCCGCCCGCTCCCCGTCGGGCACCGACCGCAGCCGCGTCTCCAGCCCGGCCACCCGGGGATCGTTCGCGGTGCGGCTGTTGACCTCACCGGCGAAGACCACGGCCGCGGCGGGGGCACCGCCGATCACCGAGGCGAACGAGCCGTCCACGGCCAGCACGGTCATGTCCGGGTTGAGTGCCTTGGAGAACACCACGAACGCCCCGCCGTGGTACCGGGAGATCACGCAGAACACGATCGGGCCACGGAAGTTCACGATGGCCCTGCCGATCTCCGCGCCGTACTCCAGTTGCAGCTCCCGCATCGATTCCGGCGAACCGTCGAAGCCCGACAGGTTCGCCAGCACCACCAACGGCCGGTTCCCGCTGGCCGCGTTGATCGCGCGCGCCGCCTTCTTCGACGAACGCGGGAACAGCGTGCCCGCGGTGTAGGTGTCGGGCCCGTCGGTGGGCGGGAAACCGCGGCGCGGCACCGACCGCGACTCGATCCCCAGCAGGCACACCGGCCAGCCGCCCAGGTGCACGTCCTGGACCACCGCGGTCTCCGCGTCCGCCATGCCCGCCCAGCGCTCCAGGATCGGGTGGTCCTGGTCGGCCACCGCCCGCATCACCGTGCGGATGTCGAAGGCCTTCTTGCGGTCGGGGTTGGTCTCCCGCGCGAAGATCTCGCCGACGGTGGTGAAGTCCGTCCCGGTCACCGCGTGCGGGTAGGGCGAGATGTCGCGGTCGGCCGGGTCGCTGGTCGTGGCCCGGCGCGGCGCCGACTCGCCCGGCGCGATGTAGGTGTGGTCGTAGTGCTGCATCAGCACGTCACGGGCACCGGCGAGGTCCGGCGCCCAGTACTGGGCCTGGCCGTTGGGCCCCATCACCCGGTCGTAGCCGCCGATACCGAAGTTGTCCTCGGCGGACACACCGCCCGAGAAGTCCAGCGACTGCTTGCCGGTGAGCACCATGGCCGAATCGGGCGTCATGACGAGGATGCCCTTGGTGTGCATCAGCATCGTGGCCTCGGCGTTCCAGTACGGCTGGGCACCGACGGTGATCCCGGCGACCACGATGTTGATCTCGCCGCCGTCCTGGGTGAAGTGCACGATGCGCTTGAGTGCGGCGGCCACCCAGTCCATGTTCTCGGTGCCGGAGTCCATCGCGATCCGGGCGCCCGCCGACAGCGCGAACCACTCCAGCGGCACCCGCATCCGCTCGGCCAGGTCGAGCGCGGCGATCACCCGGGAGCACTCCGGCTCGGACAGCGCGCCCAGTGCCTTGGTGGGATCGCCGAAGAGCACCACGCGGGCCACGCCCTCGGGGTGCCGCTCGGTGGGCGTGCGCACGACCCCGGCCACGATGCCCGCCTTGTTCCGTCCCTTCGGCCGGTCGACCGGCACCAGCGCGCCCGTGTCGTCGAGGTCGTGCTCGACGAACGAGCCGTGCGGCCCGGCCAGCATTTCGGTGAGCTCGTAGGGGTAGACGGTGTCACGGCGGCGGGCGCTGAGCACCTTCTGCCCGTAGTCGTCCAGCGGCTGGATCAGCTCGGTGGTCGGCTCGGTGACCTCGACCCGGACCCCGGCACCCGCCTGGTAGGAGATCCGCACCGCGACCTCGCGCAGTTCACCGGTCTCACGGTCACGCTGGCGGCCCAGGAACAGGACCTCCTCCAGCCCGGCGCCCGCCGTGGTGGGCAGTACCCGCTGCGCGACGGTCCTGAGCTCGGACATGGCCAGCTCGCTCGGCGGCCACACATAGAGGAAGACCCGGTTGCTGTCCAGCCGCTTCTTCGCCGGCCTCTGGGCCTGGACCTTGCGGATCGCGTCGAGGCAGGCTTCGAGCGCGCCTTCCACCGCGGGCAGCGCGATCAGCCTTCCTTCGGTGTCGCGCAGCGGGGTGAGGTCGCGGACCTGGGCCATCGCGACGAGCCGTTCGTCGGCCGGGTTCTTCGGCGCCACGCAGCGGAACAGGTAGACGTCCTCGTCGGCCGACGGCAGCCGGGTGCGGTCGAAGTTGCTCAGCCGCTGCAGTTCCAGGCGGCGCGCGATCATCGGGTGCAGGCCGCGGATGAGCACGTCCTCGCTGAACCCGTTCCCGGCGCGCTCGAAGGTGAAGTGGTGGTGCATGGCGGTGCCGCTGCTGCCGGCGACCGTCGTGGTCACCCGCTTCAGCCGGGCGGGCAGTTCCGCCGCGGCCAGCACCTCGCCGAGGCGGGCGGCCATCGTCTCGGGCGCGGCGGGCTGGTCGCGCCAGTCGAGGTAGACGTCGGCCACCGCTTCGCCGTCCCCGTCACCCGCCGCTTCGGCGACCGCGGTCAGCAGCGCGCCCAGTTCGGCGAACCGCCCGGCGGTGGCCAGCAACTGGAAACGCGCGCCGTCGAGGTCGTAGCCGGCGGTGAAGAACGGGCGCTGCCCGGCCTGGAAGCAGCGGGCGCCCACCGAGCCGCGGTTGGCGTAGTAGCGGCGGCTCAGCACCTCCAGCAGCGGGCAGGGATCCGCCCCCGGCCTGCCGATGCGCTGACCGAGCAGCCGGACCAGCGGTTCGGGGCTGGCCACCATGTCGGCGATGCGCTCGGCGCGGTCCGCGGCGTCCGGATGCGCGTCGAGGTGGCGCAGGTGCGCACGGACGCGTGCGTAGACCTCGGCGCGGTTGCGCCGCAGCATCGGCTGCGCGAACCAGCGGAACACCACGCTGCGCGCGAGGTCGGCCACCACCGGGAAACGGCGCTGGGTGGCCAGGATCAGGTGTTCCAGCGCGTACCCGGTGACCTCGCGCAGGCTGCTGCCGGGCGGCGGCTCGGTGAGCCAGCGCTGCAGCAGCGCGCTGATCACGGTGACGTCGGAGGCCAGCCGCTGCTGGGCGAGGAAGATCCGGAAGACCGCCTCCTCCAGCGCCGGGGTCCGCTCCAGTTCGGTGACCCCGTAGTGCGCGAGCACCCGCGACAGGCGCTGCTGGAAGGTGGCCGTGAGCCCGGCCCGTTCCACGTCCAGGCTCCGCAGGTAGGTGTGGAAGAACTCGCGCGGGCTGTGCACCCGGGTGTCGGCCTTGGACTCCTCGCCCGCGGGCCGGTTGCGGCTCAGCTCGGCGAGGTCGGCGAACACCTGCAGCAGCCCGACCTCCTCCTCCAGCGGGCGGCGGGTGAGCTCGTCGCGGGCGCCGAGGTACCCGGCGAGCGCGCGGCCCTCGTCCCGCGGGTCGAGGTCGAACCCGAGCAGAAGGCTGCGCAGGTCCTCCAGACCCCGCGCCAGTCGCTGCTCCGGCTCGCCGTGGGCGGGGGCGGGCGGCAGGGCGAGATCCACTCCGGCCTCGGCGGCCTCCGCCGCCGCGCCGTCGCCGTCTCCGAGCGGCTCCAGCCGCAGCAGCGGCGCGCCGGTCTCCACCTGGCTGCCCACCGAGACCAGGCATTCGCGCAGGCGGGCCTTGAACGGGGCCCGCAGGACGGTCTCCATCTTCATGCTTTCCAGCACCAGCACCGGGGCCCCGGCCTCGACCTCGTCGCCCGCGGCGAGCGGGGTGGCCACCACCAGCGCCGGGGCGGGCGAGCGCATCGTGCCGCCCTCGTCCCGGCTGACGCGGTGCGTGACGCCGTCCACCTCGACCAGGTGGATCGGCCCGTGCGCACCGGACACCAGCCGGAACCGGGTGCCGTTCACGGTGATCTGGCCGGTGTGCGGGCCGAACCGCTCCACGGTGGCGTCGATCTCGTCGAGCCGGTCTCCGGAGGCGATCCCGACCCGGAACCGGCCGGGGCCGGTGCGCGCGACCGTGACGCGGTAGCCCGCGCCCCGCAGCTTCAGTTCGATCGCGCGGCCGACCTCGTGCTGCACCTGCGGGCGGCCACCGTGCGCGGTGGACAGCAGGCGCTGCCGCTCGACCTCTTCCTCGTCCTCGTAGGCCGCGATCCCGGCGGCGGCCAGCGCGACGCCGGAGTGCCGGGTCTGCACCAGCCTGCCGTCGGCGCGGACGCGGTCGATCCAGCCGGTGTCGGCCTCGCCGCTGATCACCTCGGGCTGGTCGAGCAGGTCGAGCAGGAAGCTCTTGTTGGTGGTGCCGCCCTCGATGAGGACGGTGGTCTGGGCCAGCGCGCGGCGGAGCCGGGCGAGCGCCTCGTCGCGGGTGCGGCCGTAGGCGATGATCTTGGCGATCATCGAGTCGAAGTCGGCGGGGATGGTGTCGCCCTCGCTGACGCCGGTATCGACGCGGATGCCGGGCCCGGCGGGCAGGTCGAGCAGCACGATGCGGCCCGGGGCCGGGGCGAAGTCCCGGTCCGGGTCTTCGGCGTTGAGCCGCGCCTCGACCGCGTGCCCGTTCTCGGCGGGCGCGGCCCCGGCGAGCGGACCGCCCGCCGCCACCTGCAACTGGGCCTTGACCAGGTCGAAGTCGGTGGTCTCCTCGGTGATCGGGTGCTCAACCTGGAGCCGGGTGTTGACCTCGAGGAAGGCGAACAGCCGCTCGCCCGGGTGGTACAGGAATTCGACGGTGCCCGCCCCGCGGTAGTCCACGGCCAGCGCGAGCCGTTCGGCGGCGGCCTTGAGCTCGCGCGCCTGCTCGGGCCCCAGCACCGGCGAGGACGACTCCTCGATCACCTTCTGGTTGCGGCGCTGCGCCGAGCAGTCCCGCACACCGAGTGCCCAGGCGGTGCCCTGCCCGTCGGCGATGATCTGGACCTCCACGTGGCGGGCGCCGGTCACCAGGCGCTCGAGGAAGACCACACCGCTGCCGAAGGCGCGTTCGGCCTCCAGGCTGGTGCGTTCGAAGGCCTCCCGCAGTTCGTCCTCCGAGCGCACGACGCGGATGCCTCGCCCGCCACCGCCCGCGGTGGCCTTGAGCATCAGCGGGTAGCCGATCTCGCGCGCCGACGCGAGGGCCGCGTCGAGGTCGGGCACCGCCCCGCGGCTCCACGGGGCGACCGGGACACCGACCTCCTCGGCGATCAGCTTCGCGCCGATCTTGTCACCGAGCTTGCGCATCGCCTCGGCGCTGGGCCCGATGAAGGTCACCCCCAGCTTGTCGCACAGTTCGGCGAAGGCGGGGTCCTCGGCTACGAAACCCCAGCCCACCCAGACCGCGTCCGCCTTCGTCTCGGTCAGCGCGCGCTTCAG
>NZ_VJWX01000486.1 GCF_007713715.1 Amycolatopsis rhizosphaerae | reverse complement strand
GAATCGGCGCCGCCCGTCACCCCTCCAAAGTGGGGCGCATCGCGGCGGTGGGGTCGAGACTCGGGCCTTCGGGCAGGCGGGCCACCAGTCCGCCGGGAAGCCGGACCGGGGTGGCCGACGAGTAGCCGAGCACCTTCTCCACGTCCGGCGTGGCCAGCGGGTAGCGCCGACCCTGGTCGGTGACCAGGGTCAGCGTGCCCGCCGGGGCCTGCGCGGACGGCATGGCCTCGACCAGGACCGCGGAGCCCGGCGGCACGTAGACCAGGTCGGCCAGCGGGGTGCCGGTCGCCGACCGGCCGGTGGTGGCCATGAGCCGGTTCGCGGGGGGCAGCGCCGGGTTGACGGTCAGCTTCGGCGCGTTCGCGCCGGGGGCGAAGCCCGCGCACACCGTGGCTTCCTGGTCGGCCAGCCGGACGATCGACGGTCGCGTGGCCGGGGCGGCGTCCGCCGTCGCCGCGACCGGGTCGAGTTGCCGTGCGGTGGCCGCCTCCACCGGGGCGAGCCGGATCGCGCGGGGTTCACCGCCGGGGTAGGCGGCGCGCGCCAGTTGCGCGTCGGCCAGTTCGATTTCGTACTGCAGCTCGCTGATCGGGCGCAGTGCGTCGTGTTCGGCCAGGTAGTACTGCTGCCCGCCGCCGGAGGTCTGAACGACCAGCAGCGACCCGGTCCGGAGGTCGGTTCGTCCCGGTACCGCGGTCGACGGCTCCCCGGCCCCGGCGACCGCGACCGGCCCGATCGGGGCGCCTTGCGGGAGCACGTCCAGCCAGGCCTGATCCACCCTGGCCCAGGGTTCCGCGGTCAGCGCGAGCCCGGTGCCGACGGTGCCGTAGTCGTAGATCCGGTGGCGGTGCCCGCGCCAGATCATGTACCGGTCCCCGTTCGACACCAGTTCCACGAGCAGCGCCTGGTCCCCGAGCGCGAGCCCGCCCGCCGGTTCCGCACCGGCCAGCAGCACCGACTCGTCGATCTTGCTCCCGGCCGCGTCGCTGGCCGGCGCCGAGCACAGCGACCAGGATCCGGTCAGCAGGCGGTCCTCGCCGGGCAGCGCGTCCGGCGCGTCGGGAATGCCGATCCGCGGCCCCCGGGGCACCCCCGCCAGCGAATTCGCCGACACGGCTTCGGTGGCTGCGTGACTGCCGAGCACCAGCAACGCCGACGCGTAGTTGGCGACCGGATACAGCCGGCCGTTCTGGTAGACGTACCGGGTGCCGGATTCCTTCTCGACGATCACCGCGGACTGGTTCCGCCAGGAGGTGTTGCCGCCCGGCACGATCATCCCGTACACGCCGACGCACGCCAGCGACACGATCGCCAGCGCGATACTCGCGAACGCCGCGCCTCCGGGACGGCGGAACGGCGGCTGCTCCGGATCGGTCTCCCTGGTGACCAGCGCCGAGATCGCCCGCTGGATCAGGAACTGGTACGCCTGGAGTTGATCACGCTTCGACGCCATGAGCTTCAGCCCCCCAGTCCGCGCACGTAGCCGTACAGCCCGAGCACCCAGCACACCACCGGCACGAGCGCGGCCAGGAGCAGGATCTCCGAGTACTCGCCGAACCGGCCGAAGTAGGGGTTCGCGGCGCGCGTGCTCAACAGGATCCCGGCCACCATCAGGGCCGCCGCCACCGCGAGCAGCGCGGCCACCACGGCCACCAGCGGCACCGTCCCGTCCGTGAAGGGCCCGGCCACCAGACAGGCGGCTCCGAACATTCCCGTCACCAGCAACGGGATCCGCTGGCGTGGCGTCGGATACAGCCTGGCGCGCAACAGAAATCCGGCGGCGAGCACGGCGACCATGGTCACCGAGCTCGCACTGCCGTCGTGGGTCAGCAGCATTTGGCAGTACATCACCACCACGGACGCGCCGCCGAGCATGCCGGTGAGCAATCCGTCCGCCCTGGCCACCGCGGCGTGGACCCGCTCGATGGGCGGCTGCGGATCATCGCGGACCAGGTCGGCCGTCGAACGCGGCAGCACCGGCATCGGTACCTTGCCGAGCCGCAGGGCCAGCGGTGCGAACACGATGGACAGCGCCAGCAGCGCGGCGGCGACCGCGGCCGCGGTCTGGTACGCCGCCAGATCGCTGACCGCCGCGACGAAACCGGCGAGAAGAGCGAACAGGCCGGTGGCGGCCGCCCCGGCGAACAGGGTCTGGGCCGCTGCCACGCCGAGATAGCCCGCCAACGCGGTCAGCAGCAGCGCCACGCCCGCGAGCATCAGATGCCCCGCCGCCAGGCTGCTCAGGGCGTGCGCGCCCGCCAGCAACAGCCCCCCGCCGACGAAGGCGAACGGCAGCGCGGCCCCGGCGAGCACCGCGCCCGCCCCGGCGTCGCCGACCGCGCGGGCCAGTACCACGCCCGCGGCGAGCAGCACTCCGGCGACGACGAGCGCCCACACCGCGGGTGTGGTCCAACCGGGCCCGGCACGCAGCACCGCGACCAGGCCCAGCAGCATCGTCGCGGTCCCGGCCGACAGCCCGGCGAGCCGGGTGTGCCGTGGCGCCCAGGCCGAACCGGTCCGGCCCGCTCCCGTGGCGATGGCGTCCACCACGTCGTCGTATTCCGGCTCCGGCCAGTCGGCCCGCGACGTCACGAGATGCAGGATCTCCCCGTCCCGTACCCGGTGCGCGCCCAGCGTGCGGCCGAGGTCGAACGTGGTCCCGTCCGGCCTGCGCAACTGCCAGCCGCCGCCGGCGACCCCCTCGTCGGCCAGCCCTTCGCCCGCGCGGGCGAGCAGGCCCGGCAGTAACTCCGCGACGCTCGCGTACTCGGGCAGCGCCATGTCGATTCGTCGCGTCGGGGCGGCGATCGTCACTCTGATCAAGCCAGCAGCGTGCATGGCACCAGATTCGACGGCGAATCGCCGCCGCGCGAGGCCGAGGCAGGAACCTGCCGTGCGACATCGGGCGGAGCCCCGGAGGCGTCTTCGACGGCCGTCACGCGTGTCATCAAATCCTCATGTGGGGCGACCGAAACTGGGCGCATGCAGTTTGATGACCACCGGAAGGCGAGCCGATGACGACCTCGACACCCGGCCGCACGCTCCTGGTCTCGCAGCGGCCCGGCGCCTACCCGACGATCGGCGACGCGCTTGGCCAGGCGCAGCAGGGCGCGGTGATCACCATCGACGCCGGCAGCTACCCGGAACTCCTCGAACTGGTCGGCCTGCGGGTGACACTGGCCGCGGCTCCCGGCGCGAACGTGGTCATCGACGGCAGCGGGGGAACCCATCCGGTACTCCAGGTCCGCGGGGGATCGGTCGTGCTGCAAGGGATCGAGCTGCGGGCCGGGCAGGGCGCCGCGATCGTCGCCGAAGACGCCGGCCTGACGGCGCAGCGGTGCAAGGTCACCGGCGGGCGTGGCCCGGCGATCAGCGTCCGTGGTTCGGCGCCGTTCGAGCTGACCGGTTGCACGATCACCGGGGTCGAGCAGGGCATGGCCATCGAGGGCGCTTCCGGGCGGCTGGAGAACACGGTCATCGAGGACGTCACCGGCGACGGGATCATCATCGGCCTCGGGGCCGCCCCGGTAATCCGGGACTGCACGGTGACCGGCTGCACGCTGCGCGGGATCTACGTCTACCAGTACGGACGGCCGGTGATCGAGAACTGTGAGATCTCCCGGACCGGCCTCGAAGGCATCGCCGTGGCCCACCACAGCGAACCCGTGCTCAAGCGGTGCTCGGTGCACGACACGGGCGGCGTGGGCATCGCGTTCGGCCCGGGCTGCCGGGGCACCGTGGAGGCCTGCCGCGTGGACAACACCGCGGAGCCGGGCATCGAGGTGTCCGAAGGGGCCGGCACGACCGTGGTCGACGGCTCCCGGGGCGGTGGGGTCGCACAGGGCGGCGGCGAACTGGACGGGCTACTGGCCGAACTGGACGCCATGGTCGGCCTGCCGAGGGTGAAGGCCGAGGTCCGTGCCCTGGTCGACGAGTTGCAGGTGAACGAATGGCGCCGCAACGCCGGGCTACCGGTGGGGGCCGCCGCTCACCACCTGATCTTCGCCGGAGCGCCGGGCACCGGGAAGACGACCGTGGCGAGGCTTTACGGCAAACTGCTGAAGGCGCTCGGCGTGCTGTCGCGCGGCCAGTTCCGCGAGGTGTCCCGGCGGGACCTGGTGGGCCAGTACATCGGGCACACCGCGGAGAAGACCGCGGTGATCTTCGAGGAGTCCAAGGGCGGCGTGCTGTTCATCGACGAGGCGTACACGCTCTCACGGTCGAGCGGCACCGGCGACTTCGGCCAGGAAGCGATCGACACCCTGGTCAAGCTGATGGAGGACCACCGCGACGAGGTGGCGGTGATCGTGGCGGGCTACACCGACGAGATGGTCGACTTCCTCGCCACCAACCCCGGTCTGGCCTCGCGGTTCGGCAAGACGATCGAGTTCGAGAACTACACGCCGGACGAACTCCTCGCCATCGTCGGCCGGATGGTGTCGGCCGAAGCGTACGAACTCGACCCGGCCGCCGGGGAGGTGTTCGTCGAGTACTTCCGGCGGATCTCGCAGGATGCGAACTTCGGCAACGCACGTGACGCCCGCCGGTTGTTCGAGGCCATGCGCAAATCGCAGTCCCAGCGGTTGCGGCTGCTGGGCCGGGTACCGACCGTCGACGAGTTGCGCGGCCTGCTCATCGAGGACGTGCGAGAGGCCGTCGCGCGCTGACCGCAGCCGCGCGTGGCGTGCCCGCCGTGTTCAGTGTGGCTGTTGTGGAAGTTCACCGAGGGTGTGGAGAGCGACCGTGGAATGGGCGAACGCGCCGCCCGCGCGCATCTCCGCGGCCACCCAGATCGCCTCCATGATTTCCTGGTCGGTGGCGCCCTTGCGGTGGGCGAGCGCGGTGTGCCCGGAAATGCAGTAGGGGCACTGGGTCACGTGCGCCACGGCGACGGCGATGAGTTGTTTGGTCTTTTCCGGCAGTGCGCCCTCGGCGAACACCCGCTTGCCGAACTCGTCGAAGGCGCGGTGGATCTCGGGTGCCAGTTGTCGCCGGCGCTCGCCGATCTCCCGGGTGCCGCGGGGGTAGATGGCATCGGTCATTGCTGGATTCCTTCCCCTGATGGTGGTGTCGTGTGGCGGGAGGATGACGTGGCGACGGTGAGCACCGTGACGCTGTCCTCGACGGCCTCCAGGCTGTGCCGGGCGGGCGGGATGGCCAGGAGGTCTCCGGTGCGGCCCTCCCAGGTGTCCTCGCCCGCGTGCAGGCGTACCCGGCCGCGCAGCACGATCAAGGTGGCCTCGTCGGGGCCGTCGTGTTCGGTCAGCGAGGTTCCGGCGCACAGCGCGACCAGGGTCTGGCGCAGCACGTGTTCGTGCCCGCCGTAGACGGT
>NZ_VJWX01000485.1 GCF_007713715.1 Amycolatopsis rhizosphaerae | reverse complement strand
GTGGAGGCGGCGGTGCCGACCGGTGAAGGAGCCGGCGGTGGTGCGGTCCTCTCCGATACCGCGCACGCGGCAGATCCGGCCAGGACCGGCACCGTCAGCAGCGCGGCGATCATCGGGAAGATGCGCACAGGCCCAGCTTGGCAGACCAGAAGACCACCTGATCCAGCGACAGCGCGTCGCGGTCTGATCCACTACCGTGTCACTCGTTGCAGTCTCACGCTCGGGAGTCACTCGGATTCCCAGCGCAACCATAGGGGAAAGTCGCAGAGGGGTATCCGCATGGCCAGACACGCTCGACGTGACCGTAAGTTCCGCCTGCTGCTCGCGGCCGCCGTCGCGATAGCCGTGGCGTTCCCGATCGCGTCGGCGTCGGCCAGTTCCTCGGGACCGTCCGGTCCCTCGGCCACGGTGCGTCCCCGGATCGTCGGTGGCACGGAGGCCTCCATCACCGACTTCCCGTACGCGGTGTACCTGACCGACCGCAGGGGTTACCAGTTCTGCGGCGGGGTTCTGGTGAGCCACACCGCGGTCGCGACCGCGGCCCACTGCGCCCGCGCGCTCAACCGGTCCGAGGTCCGCGTCGTCGCAGGCAGGCAGGACGAGCGCACCGACGACGGCATGACCGCCAGGGTCGCCAAGGTCTGGGTCAAGCCGGGATTCAGCGATCCGGGCAAGGGCGACGACGTCGCGGTGCTGACCCTGGACCGGGCCGTGCCCTATCAGCCGGTTTCGCTGCCCGGCCAGGACGATCCCAGGCTCTATGCCGAGGGGACCATCGCGACCGTGGTCGGCTGGGGCCGCACCACCGACGGCGGATCGCGCTCCGAGTACCTGCGTCGCGCGGAGCTGCCCGTGGCGAGCGATACCGGTTGTGCCGACAGCTATCCGAACTACGACGCCCGCTCCATGGTCTGTGCCGGTTACCCGGACGGCGGGATCGACGCCTGCCAGGGCGATTCGGGCGGCCCCCTGCTGGTCGGTGACACCCTGATCGGCATCGTCTCCTGGGGAGACGGCTGTGCCAAGCCCGGCAAGCCCGGGGTGTACACGAGGGTGGCCAGCTACAGCGACGAAATCCGGGCCGCGGCCCGCCTGGATTCCTTGTTCTGATAGTCAGGGCCGGTGAACCTCGCCGGTACCGAACTGACCTCTTCGCAGCTGTACGACCTCCTCCGCTTGCGCGTCGACGTGTTCGTCGTCGAGCAGGCCTGCCCCTATCCGGAACTCGACGGCCGTGACCTTCTGCCCGGCACCCGTCACCTCTGGATCGCGGGGGAGGAGGGCATCGATGCCTGTCTCCGCATCCTCACCGAACCCGGCGGGCACTACCGCATCGGCCGGGTCGCGACATCGCGCAGGGCCCGACGGCAGGGGCTGGGTGCGCGGCTGATGGCGGCCGCGCTCGACTACATCGGCACGGCCGACAGCGTGCTCGACGCCCAGACCTACGCGCAGGGGTTCTACGCGAAGTTCGGCTACCGCCCCGAGGGCGAAGAGTTCGAAGAGGACGGCATCCCGCACATCACGATGTGGCGCCGCGTGGGGCCGTCGCGCTGATCACCTTCACCGCGGTGTCTACTTCGGACTCCGTCAGATCGGCGCGCGCGGTCAGCCGCAGCCGGGAGACGCCGTCGGGCACCGACGGAGGGCGGAAACAGCCGACGCGGACCCCCTGCTCGGCGCAGCGGGCCGCCCAGGCCACCGCATCCTCCGGCGACGGTGCCCGCACCGACACCACCGCGGCCTGCGGCTCGGTGACCGCGAACCCCGCATCGCTCAACTGGCCGTACAGGCGTGCCGCGTTGTCCAGCACCCTGCCCGGCAGGCCCGGCTCCGCCTTGAGCACACCGAGGGCGGCGAGCGCTGCCGCAGCACTGGAGGGGGCGAGCCCCGTGTCGAAGATGAAGCTGCGGGCGGTGTCCACCAGATGCCGGATCACGCGGCGTGGCCCGAGCACGGCGCCCCCCTGAGCGCCGAGGGACTTCGACAGCGTGATGGTGGTGACCACATCCGGTTCTCCGGACAGCCCGGCCGCGTGGACCGCACCCCGGCCGCCCTCACCCAATACCCCGAAGCCGTGTGCGTCGTCCACGAGCAGGGCCGCACCGTGGGCGCGGCAGGCGGCGGACAGTTCCGCCAGCGGGGCGAGATCCCCGTCCACCGAGAACACCGAGTCGGTGACCACCAGCGCCCGGGATTTGCGCCTGGTGGACAGCGCGTGCTTCACGGCGGCGGGGTCACCGTGCGCCACAGCCGCGATGTCGGCGCGGGACAACCGGCACCCCTCGATCAGCGAGGCGTGGATGTAGCGATCGGTGACGATGGCCGATTCCTGGCCGGACAGGGCCGTGACCGCGCCGAGGTTCGCGGTGAAACCCGACGAAAACACCAGGGCGGACTGGGTGCCGCAGAAGCGGGCGAGCTCGTGCTCCAGCTCGGCGTGCAGTTCCGTGGAGCCGGTGACCAGCCGGGAGCCGGTCGCCCCGGCGCCCCAGCGTAGTGCGGCCGCGGCGGCCGCCCCGGCGACGCGCTTGTCCCTGGCGAGGCCGAGGTAGTCGTTACCGGCAAGGTCCAGTTCGGGGCTCACCGGGCTCCGGGGCTGCAGCCTGCGGCTCAGGCCCGTCTCGGCCCGGCGGCCCGCCTCCGCGTCCAGCCAGTCGAAAACCTGCGCTCCCGCACCCTCGCTCGCGTCCACCCGAGCATCCTCTCAAGGCGTGCCCGCAGCGCTGTTTCAGGCCACCCGGACAGCGAACGAGGGCCACCGGCAGGCTGCCGGTGGCCCTCATCACCACGGAAAGGACACGGAAAGGATCAGTCGTGCTTGCGGCGCGCCGGACCGTGCCCGGTACGCCGCGGACGGAAACCGTCGCGCGACTGGCGGGGCCCGCCGAAGCCGCGGGACCGGCCACCCTGCCACTCGCCGCGCGGACCGCCGGAGCGGCGCGGCGAGGGCTCGCGGCGACGCTCGACCACCGGCTCACCGCTCGGCTCGCGAGCCCCGGTGATCCGGGCCAGTTCCGCATCACCCGGACGCACCACGGCCGACTCGGCCCGCACCCCGGCCCGGTCGGTCATCCGGCGCACCATTCGGCGCTGGTCGTGGGTGATCAGCGTGACGACCGTGCCGGAGGCCCCGGCGCGTGCCGTCCGGCCGGCCCGGTGCAGGTAGTCCTTGTGGTCCGCGGCCGGGTCGACGTGCAGCACCAGGCTGACATCGTCGACGTGGATGCCACGGGCGGCGACATCGGTGGCGACCAGCACCGGGGTGTGGCCTTCCTTGAAGTCGGCGAGGACCCGGTTGCGCTGGCCCTGCGTCTTGCCGCCGTGCAGCGCGCCGGCGTGGACTCCCCTGGCACGCAGCCGCTCGGTGAGCCGGTCGACGTGGTGCTTGGTGCGCACGAACATGATCGTCCGGCCCTCGCGGGCCCCGATCTCGGTGACGATGGCCTGCTTGTCCTGGTGCGAGACCTGGAGCACGTAGTGGTCCATGGTGTCCACGCTCGCGGTGACCGGCGCGACCGAGTGCTCGACCGGGTCGGTCAGGTAGGCGTCCACCAGCTTCTTGACGTCCCCGTCGAGGGTCGCCGAGAAGAGCAGCCGCTGGCCGCCCTGCGGGGTCAGGTCCAGGATCTCCCGGACCTGGGGAAGAAAGCCCATGTCGGCCATCTGGTCGGCTTCGTCGAGGGCGACGAACTGCGCGTCGGAGAGCACGCAGGTGCCCTGCCGCACGTGGTCGGACAGCCGTCCCGGGGTGGCGATGAGCAGATCGACCCCGCGGGCCAGCACCTCGGCCTGGCGGCTGAAGGCCATCCCGCCCACGGCGGTCCGGCACCACAGGCCCAGGGACTTGGCGAGCGGGGTCAGCGAGTCGGCGACCTGCATCGCCAGCTCGCGGGTGGGCACGAGCACGAGGGCCCGCGGCCGCTTGGGGCGCGCCTTCCCGCCACCCAGCCTGCCCAGCAGCGCCAGGCCGAAGGCCAGCGTCTTGCCGGAGCCGGTCTGCGCCCGGCCCAGCACGTCGCGCCCGGCGAGCGCGTCGGGGAGGGTGGCCGACTGGATGGGGAACGGCGCATCGATACCGGCCTCCCGCAGGGCCACCAGCAGGGGCTCCGGCAGGTTCAGGTCGGCGAACGAGGTCACCGAAGTGGTCTCGACAGTGATACTCACTAACTGCCTCTCGGACGTGGCACGTCGCAAGGAGGCCCATTGGCCTGCACAGCAGGGCACAGTGTTGTCCTGGGCGTTCACAGGGACGGACCCGGCGCATTGCTGACGCCGTTGGTGGGTGGATTACCGCGAGCCCGAAACTGGCTTGGCTGCGAAGAACAACACTTGTCGACGCTGCCTGTCGCGGTCTGTGATCAGTCTACCGGAACGGTCACGTTCACCGCAGACCGGCCCGTCTCCGTAACCGGTCGATCACCGTGGGGATGTGGAGGTCAAGGCCGCGGGAGACGAACCAGGTCGCGAGCGTGCGCACGTCCCTGGCGAGGAACTCGGGTCCCGCGGGATTGCCGAACACATCGACCACCTGCGGCAGATCGATCAGCACCAGCCTGCCTTCGTGCACAAGGACGTTGTAGGGGGACAGGTCCCCGTGGGCGATCCCTTCCCCGGCCAGCAGGTCGAGGATCCTGCCCGCCTGCCACCACAAATCGTCCAGTGCGCGCGGGTCCGGCCGCAGCCCGGCCAGGCGGGGCGCGGCTTCACCCCGTTCGTCGCCGAGGAACTCCAGCAGCAACTCGGTCCCGTCGCGCTGGACGGGATAGGGGACCGGGACCCCGAGTGTCCACAAGCGACACAATGCGGTGAACTCGGCGGCCGCCCACTGTTCGGCGATGAGGTTGAGGCCGAAAGCGCTGCGCCGCGCGATCGCCCTGTTTTCACGGGACCGCCGCAGCCTGCGGCCCTCGAGGTAACCCGCATCACGGTGGAACTGCCGGTGTTCGGCGGAACGGTAGCGCTTGGCGGCGAGCAGGCACTCCCGGGAACCGTCGGGCAAGGCCCGCCGCAGCAGGTGCACGTCGGCTTCCTTGCCGGACTTGAGGATACCGAGTTCGGTGTCGACCGCGGCCAGTTCGGTCACTAGCCAGTACGGGTGCGGGTCAGGGCCGCGAACCCCGGACTCCCAGGTCGAGAGGCGGTCACCGCCGCCAGGGATTTCCGGTTGCGCGAAGGCCTCCTCGCGCAACTCGGCGAGCCGTGCCCGCTGGGCCTCGGTGAGGCGGCCACGACGGGTGTAGGCCGGGTCTTCGTCCGGGAAGCGCCGACGGCGGCGGCGCGGGGAAAGGTCTTTGTGCTCGCGCACGGGTGGGTTCTCCTCGAGCGGGGCCCCAC
>NZ_VJWX01000484.1 GCF_007713715.1 Amycolatopsis rhizosphaerae | reverse complement strand
CGGCTGTGAAGGGACCCTTCACGGCTTGCCCCGGCCGGGGGCGAGGGGCCTGCAAAGGGGTTGCGGATTGCCGTGAGGGGACCCCTCACGGCAGCGCCCGGACTCGGGTCCCCGTCCTGCCCGGAGCTTGTTCACCAAGCCTGGCCCCCTCAGGAGGGGTGTCACTCTCAGTAGTTGTCGTCGGGTCTTCGAGCCGGCCCGCGCGAGTTCGTCGTGTGAGCACAAAAGTCGAGGAAAAAGTGCTCATCCCGCGACGAATCCAGTGCTGTTGGAAAATCGCCACCCGACGTGTTGTGCGACACATTCGGGTGATGGTGAACGCAATGTTGACTCACAGTTGCCGCGATGACTAATCTGCCTGGGCGCTGGAAGAGCCGCCCAGACTCCTCCGCGTGACCTGTCCACCGGGCGCGGGGGCCCTAGCCAGTTACAACGAGTGCGGGAAGGCCCTCACGAGCCTTGAAGAAGATATTCAGACCGCGTACCGGACGTGTCTCGATCCGGTCCCGGGTGCTCGCGATCGCCCTGGTGCCCAGCATCGCCCTGCTGGTCTCCGGCGTCGCCCTCACCAGCTACCTGGTCTACCAGGCCGTCGCGGCACGTACGTTCATCGGCAAGGTGCATGACGCCGCCGTTCCCGGCGCTCAGTTCTTCGCCGCCGTCCGCGTGGAACGTCAGCTCACCCTGACGGATCTGTCCACCCGCGGCACGGTGCACTCGCAACTGCTGCAGTCCCGGACCAAGACCGACGCCACCGCCGCCCAGATGGCCAAGGTGCTGGGCGACATGTACGACCTGGCGCCCGACCGGGTCAAGGCCGCCATCGACAAGACCGCCGCCAACGTGGCGCAGCTGCAGGGCTTCCGCGGCAAGATCGACTCCGGCCAGGCGTCGGTGATGGACGCCTTCGCCTTCTACAACCAGATCATCGACGAGTACACCGAGGCGCTCAACGGGGTCGCCGAACGCGCCCCCGACGCCGAAGCCGCCTACCTGCGGGTCTCGGCGATGCCCCTGTTCGTCGGTGCCGACGCGATGGCGCGCGGTGACGCGCTCGCGGCCGCCGGGCTCGCGGGCGGCGGGCTGACCGACGACGAGTTCCGCGCCTACGTCGGCGTCGTCGGCGCCTACCACGCCGGTTTCGAAAGCCAGTCCCGCGAGATGATCCCGGCGGTCAAGTCCGCCTACGACGCGCTGCTCGCCAGTCCTGCCTGGGCCACGCTCACCAAGGTCGAGAACTCGATCCTGGGCGGCAACCACGTCACCCTGCCGGTGCCGCAGCAGCAGTGGCGCGACGCGGCGAACCAGGTCGCGGGCACCCTGATGAGCCTCTACATCCAGCAGAGTTCCAACGCCACGCAGGTCGAGATCGACACCGGTAACCAGATGCTGATCACCGCGATCGTGGCCGGGGTGGCCACGCTGCTGATCTCCGTCGCGGTGTCGCTGTTCGCCTGGCGGCTGTCGACCAGGCTGATCCAGCGGCTGCGGCTGCTGCGCAGGGAAACGCTGGACATCGCCGAGGTCCAGCTCCCCGACCTCGTCGAACGCGTCCGCAACGGCGAAGAGGTGGACCTGTCCGCCGAGGTCGCCGTCCTCGACCACGGGCGGGACGAGATCGGCCAGGTGGCCGAGGCGTTCAACAAGGCGCAGCAGACCGCGGTCGCCGCCGCCGTGGACGAGGCCAAGACCCGGGAGGGCACCAACAAGGTCTTCCTCAACATCGCCCACCGCAGCCAGGTGCTGGTCCACCGGCAGCTCAAGACGCTGGACGAGGCGGAGCGCAAGCAGGAGGACCCGGACCAGCTCGACCTGCTGTTCCGGCTCGACCACCTGTCCACCCGCGCCCGCCGCAACGCCGAGAACCTGATCATCCTCGGCGGGGAGCGCCCGGGCCGCCAGTGGCGCAACCCGGTCGCGCTCACCGACCTCATCCGCGGCGCCACCGCCGAAACCGAGGACTACGCGCGGGTCAACGTCGGCCGGATGCCCGCGGTCGCGGTGAACGGCCCGGTGGTCGCCGACCTGATCCACCTGCTCGCCGAGCTGATCGACAACGCCACGTCGTTCTCCCCGCCGAACTCGCGCGTGGAGATCTGGGCCGACCAGGTCGGCCGCGGCGTGGTGATCGAGCTCGAGGACCAGGGCCTCGGCATCGAGCCGGACCAGGCCGACGAGCTCAACGCGATGCTGCAGAACCCGCCGGACTTCGGCATGATGGCGCTTTCCGCGGAACCGCGCCTCGGCCTGTTCGTGGTCGCGCGGCTGGCCTCGCGGCACGGCCTCACCGTGACGCTGCGCCGGTCCGCCTACGGTGGCACCCGTGCCATCGTGCTCGTCCGCTCCGAACTGCTCACCGCGGTGCCGCAGCCCGAGGACGACGACGCCGGCGAAGCGATGGCCGCGACCACTGCGACGACCACGATGGCCGCGATGACCGCGGTGCCTGCCCAGCAGCCGCTCAGCGGCGACCATCCCAGCCTGCCGCAGCGACGGACGCCGGCGGACGCGCCCCGCGCGGAGGCGCCGCGGCGGGGTACCCTCTCGGGTACCGCCCCGGACGGCCCCGCGCCGGCCGAACCAGCCACCCGGAACGACATGTTCCAGCCCAGCGCCCGCCACGGGCGCACCCCGCAGGCGCGACCGCAGCACTCGCGCCCGCCGCAGCACGAAACCCGGGCCGGGGAGAACCGGGCCCCGCAGCCAGGAGGCCCGATGTCACCGGACCGGCCGCCCCTGCCCCACCGCAGGCGGCAGCAGAACCTGGCCCCACAACTGCTCGCGAACGAAGCGTCGACGGAGGCCGCCGAGGTCCCGGTGGAAGATCCCAACCAGGCCCGGAGCAGGCTCTCCGCGTTCCAGGCAGGCACGCGCCGTGCCCGCGAGCAGGACCTAGACGCCACCGATTTCTTGGGAGAGCGCAGATGATGACCAATCCAGGAGTCAACGAGCTGGACTGGTTGCTCGACGACCTGCTGCAGCAGGTCACCGGCGCCGACCGAGCCGTCGTGCTGTCCGCCGACGGATTGCTCATCGGCCGGTCCACCAATCTGTCCGAAGAGGACGGCGAGCACCTGTCGGCCGTCGCGTCGGCGTTCCAGAGCCTGGCGAAGGGCACCGGCAGGCATTTCGGCGGCGGCCACGTACGCCAGACCATGGTGGAGATGGACCACGCGTTCCTCTTCGTGACGGCGGCGGGGCACGGCGCGTGCCTCGCGCTGCTCACCACCGAAGAGGCGGACATGGGGATGGTCGCGTACGCGATGAACATGATGGTCAAGCGCGTCGGTGCGGTTCTCACCGCGGCGCCCAGGGTTGAGCACCACAGTGGCCAATGACGACTTCCGACGAGGCGTGGTTCGATGACGCCGCCGGGCCCCTGATCCGGCCCTACACCGTCACCGGCGGGCGGACCCGGTCGGAGAACGTCGGGCTCGACCTGCTCACCCTCGTGGTCGCACTGACCTCGGTCGCCGACGCGGCCACCATGCCGCCGGAGTACGCCCGGGTCGTGCGCCTGTGCCAGCAACCGCTGTCCGTGGCCGAGGTCGCCGCCTACCTGGAACTGCCCCTGCCCATCGTGAAGGTCCTGCTCGCGGACCTGATCGAGCAGGGGCACGTCATCTTCCGCAGCGCGACCTCCGTCTCGGCGGCCCCCGACGAACGCATCCTCCAGGCGGTGCTCGATGGCATCCGCAGACTCTGATTGGCGGCTCGAAACGTGCACTCTTCAGTTCGAGGCGATCTCTCGCACCCCAGCGTGCGCGGCGGGAACCCGCACCGGCGCAACCTCAACGCGAAGACGCTGAAGCTGCTCGTAGCGGGCGGCTTCGGCGTCGGCAAGACCACCATGGTCGGCTCGGTCAGCGAGGTGCCGCCGCTGCGCACCGAGGAGGCCCTCACCGTCGCCTCCACCGGCATCGACGATCTGTCGGGCGTGGAGCGCAAGACCACCACCACGGTGGCGCTGGACTTCGGCCGCATCACGATCAGCCCGGAACTCATCCTGTACCTGTTCGGCACGCCGGGGCAGGACCGGTTCTGGTTCATGTGGGACGAACTGGCACTCGGCGCGCTGGGCGCGGTGGTGCTCGCCGACACGCGGCGGCTGGAAAGCTGCTTCCCCGCGGTCGACTTCTTCGAGCGGCGCGGCCTGCCGTTCGTGGTGGGCGTGAACTGCTTCGACAACGCTTACCGCTACGGCACCGAGGAGGTGCGCAGCGCGCTGGAGGTGGACCAGAACGTGCCGGTGCTGCTGTGCGACGCCCGGGACCGCGAATCCACCAAGCTGGTGCTGGTCACCCTCATCCAGCACATCATGACGACCAACCGCGCGAAGGCGGGCGCCCCGCCTCTGCCCTGACGCGCCGCGCCGCAGTGCCGTGAGGGGCCCCTCACGGCACTGCGGCGCCGCTCGGCGGTCGTGTCCCACCGTTCGAGGCGCGGGCGGGTCTGGCAGGCTGGGTGCGTGACGCTAGCCCTGCTGGACTCTGCGAGCCTGTACTTCCGCTCGTTCTACGCGCTGCCCGAGTCGATGACCGCCCCCGACGGCACCCCGGTCAACGCGGTGCGCGGGTTCGCCGACACGCTGGCGCGGATCCTCACCGACCGCCGCCCGTCACGCCTGGTCGCCTGTCTGGACGCCGACTGGCGGCCGGCCTTCCGGGTCGAACTGCTGCCGAGCTACAAGGCGCACCGGGTGGCCGACCCGGACGCGAACGCCGAAGAGGTGCCGGACACCCTCACCCCGCAGATCCCGATCATCCTGGAACTGCTGGAGGCGGTCGGCCTGGCCACCGCCGAAGCGCCCGGCTACGAGGCCGACGACGTGATCGGCACGCTCACCGCGCGGGAGGCGGCCTCGCCGGTCGAGGTGATCACCGGGGACCGCGACCTGTTCCAGCTCGTCCGTGACGTGCCCACCCCGGCGTCGGTGATCTACGTGGGCAAGGGCTGGGCGAAGGCCGAGGTGCTCGGGCCCGGCGAGATCGCCGAACGGTACGCGCTGCCGAAGGACACCGCGGGCCCGGCCTACGCCGCCATGGCGGTGCTGCGCGGCGACCCGTCCGACGGGCTGCCCGGGGTCGCGGGGATCGGCGAGAAGACCGCGGCCAAGCTGATCAGCCGGTTCGGCTCGGTGGAAGCGCTGCTGGAGGCGGCGGAATCGGGCAAGGCCGAGCTGCCGCTCAAGATGCGCCTGAAGCTCACCGCCGCCAAGGACTACCTGTCCGTGGCGCCGCGCGTGGTGCGCGTTGCCGCCGACGCGCCGGTGACCCTGTCCGGGCCGGACGCGGTGCCCGGCGGGCCCGCCGATCCGGAGCGGGTGACCGAACTCGCGCGGCGGTGGAACCT
>NZ_VJWX01000483.1 GCF_007713715.1 Amycolatopsis rhizosphaerae | reverse complement strand
GGTCCCAGTCGTCGGCGGGCACGGACAGGAAAACGGGTCCGCGGGGCGGCTGGGTGGCCATCCGGTAGGCGCGGGCGAACGCGGCGGGCACGTCCTCGGCGCGGGCGGGCTGGTTGCTCCATTTCACGTACGGCCGGGGGAACTCCGCCGCGTCGAGTGCGCCGAGGAACGGGTCGCCGGGCAGCAGTTCGCGGGCCTGCTGCCCGGCCAGTACGACGAGCGGGGCGTGGTTGTGGAAGGCGGTGACCAGACTGCCGAGACCGTGCCCGAGTCCGCCCGCGGAGTGCAGGCTGACCACGGCCGCTTCGCCGGTGAGCTGCGCGTAGGCGTCGGCCATGGCCACCACGGTGGACTCCTGGAGGCCGAGCACGTACCGGAACTCGTCCGGCCAGCCGGTCAGGAAGCCGAGTTCCGTGCTGCCGGGATTGCCGAAGACGGTGGTGATTCCCCAGTCGCGCATCAGCGCGCGGACCGCCTCCCGCACCGTGGTGACGGCCATGTCAGCTCGCCTCGCCGACGACCGCGCGGTGTCGCAGCAGCCGGGCCACTTCGCCGCGCAGGGCGACGAACTCGGCCGACTCGCGGGTGGTGATCTGGTCGCGTTCGGCGGGCAGGTCGACGGTGAGGTCGGCGACGATCGAGGCGGGCGAGCTCGAAAGCACGAGCACACGGTCGCCGAGGTAGACGCTTTCGTCGATGTCGTGGGTGACGAGCAGGATGGTGGTGTCCTGCTCGCGCCGCACCCGCCGCAGCAGGTCCTCCAGTTCGAACCGGGTCTGCGCGTCCACCGACGCGAACGGCTCGTCCATCAGCAGCAGGGCGGGCCTGCTGGCCAGTGCCCGCGCGATCGCCACCCGTTGCTGCATGCCGCCGGACAGCTGCCACGGAAACCTGCGGTGCGCGTCGGCAAGGCCGACCCAGTCCAGTGCCTGCCGGGCCCGCGAGGCCCGTTCACGGCGGTCCAGACCCGCCGAGCGGAGTGGGAATTCGACGTTGCCCGCCACGGTCAGCCAGGGGAACAGGGAGCGGCCGTAGTCCTGGAACACCACGGCCAGTTCGGGCGGCACCCCGTCGACTTCGGTGCCGTGCAACCGGATCGTGCCGCCGGTGGGCCTGGTCAGGCCGGCCACGCAGCGGAGCAGGGTCGACTTGCCGCAGCCGGAGTGGCCCACGAGGCAGGCGAGTTCGCCGGCCTCGACGGTGAACGACAGGTCTTCCACAGCGGTGTGGGCACCGGGACCGGTGCCGAAACGGTGACGGAGCGCCTTCACTTCGAGCATGGCAGGCACGGTTTGCCTCCTCGTCTTCACGGCTTCCGCTGCGCCAGGAGTGGGTGATATAGATCACTCGAACTGCGAGTGGGCGGCGCGGAAATTACAGAGAGTGTCGGGCGGCGATCAAACTAGTCCGAATCGGTCAGGTCAGTGTCCTTTTTGGCAACCGCCTTTCTTGCCTTTGCCCAGGAAGGGTTACATCTTCACCGCCTCTTCGCTACCCTCTGCATCTGCACACGAGGTTGGCCCGAATGCTGGTGGGATTGACGGTGGTACAGCGGTGCCGAATGAAGACACGCCGGGCGTAGCCGGGACGCCTGAGCAGCAGACTTCCGCGCGCTCGACCGGGTCACGGCTCAGCCTGCGAAACTGGAAACTGCGGTCCAAGTTCGCTCTGGTGCTCGCCATTCCCACGACCACCGCACTGGTGCTCGGCGGGCTTCGCACGGTGGACGAGATGCGCGCCGCCGACCAGTTCGCGCAGACCACCGCGCAGGTCGATCTCGCGATCAAGGTCACCGATGTGGTGCATCAGGTGCAGCACGAGCGGATGCTCGCGGTTTCCAAGATCATCAATCCGGGCGACGTCGACCTGCAGACCGCGCTCAACGCGCAGATCCAGCAGTCCGATACGGCCGTTTCGGCCTTGCGCGACGCGGCGGCGAAACTGGAACTGGGTGACTCGTCCGGCAAGGTGCGTTACGACCGCGGCCTGGCCAGGCTGGAAGCGCTTGCTCCGCTGCGCACCTCGGTCAACACGCCGCCCTACACCGAACAGGCCGCGTTCACCGCCTACTCCTCGGTGCTGGAATCGCTGGTCCGGTTGGGCCGCGAGATGACCTCCGCGATGACGGACCCCGATCTGCTGCGACAGGCGGGCAGCCTGCAGGCGATCAGTGAGGTCAAGGAAGCCGCGGCGCGCGAGGACGCCGCGCTGAGCATCGCCGCGCTGCGCAACGAGTTCGGCGGCGTCCTGCTCGACCAGGCACGCTCGGCGCAGTTCAGCGGCGCCGCGGCACTCGCGCTGTTCGAATCCGAGGCAGGCCCGGACCAGATCCAGCTCTACACCGACACGGTCAGCGGGCCCGAAGTGGACGGCCGGGAGCGCCTCGCCGCCACCGCGTTCGCGCGAGCGGCCAACGGCGTGCCGATCGGGATCAACCGCGCCGAACTGGCCAGCGACAGCGCCACCACGCTCACCAAGCTCCGCGGCATCGAAACCACGCTGCTCGGCAGGCTGCGGGCGAGGACGGACGAGCTGGCCGGCGCCGCGACCACCGCGGCGTGGCGCGACAGCGCCATCGTGCTGTTTGCGATCATCGTCGCGCTCGTGCTGACCGTCCTGGTCGTGCGGATGATGCTGAAACCGCTGCGGGTGCTGCGGACCAGTGCGCTGGAAATCGCCTACCACCGGCTCCCGCAGACGGTCACCAAGATCCTCGAGGACTCGGACCCGGTGGCCGCCTCGGCGAACGCGGTCGAACCGGTGCCCATCACCACCCGCGAAGAGATCGGCGAACTCGCGCGCTCGTTCGACGCCGTGCACGAGCAGGCCATCAAGATGGCGGCGGAGCAGGCACTGCTGCGGGAGAACGTCAACGGCATCTTCGTCAACCTGTCGCGCCGTTCGCAGCGGCTGGTGGAGCGCCAGCTCGGCGTGATCGACCGGCTGGAGGCCGACGAGCAGGACCCCGACCACCTCGCGAGCCTGTTCGAACTCGACCACCTCGCGACGCGCCTGCGCCGCAACGGCGAAAGCCTGCTGGTGCTTTCCGGCGCGGGCCTGGCCAAGTCCGTGCCCAAGCCCGTCTCGGCCGCGGACGTGATCGGCGCCGCGGTGTCCGAGATCGAGCAGTACGCGCGGATCGAGGTGGGCGTCATCCCGGAGGTCGCGGTGCGCGGGCTGACCGTGCACGACCTCGTGCACCTGCTGGCCGAACTGCTGGACAACGCCGCCTACTTCTCCGAACCCGAAACCAGGGTGAGCGTGCGGGCGGTGGTCACCCGGCGGAAGGCGCTGGCCATCCAGATCACCGACCGCGGGGTCGGCATGTCGGAGGAGCAGATCGCCGAAATCAACCGGCGGCTGGCCGACCCGCCCGAACTGGACGTGTCCGTGACCCGGCGGATGGGTCTGTACGTGGTCGCGCGGCTCGCGCAGCGCCACGGCATCGAGGTGCGCCTGCGGGAGAACGAGGACATCGAGGGCGGCGTGATCGCCCGGGTCGTGGTGCCCGCCGAACTGCTGGGCCCGGTGACCGTGGAAGCGCCTTCCCCGCCGACCCCGGCGGAGACCTCGCTGCCCGAAATCGCCGCCGTGCCCGCCCAGCGGCCGCGCCCGGTGTCGGCGGCCGCCGAGCAGTTGTCGGCGGAGCTGACCCCGCTGGCCCAGCCGATCAGCCTGGACGAGCTGGTCGCGGGTTCGCCGAACGCCGCCTACCTGAGCCGGGGGTCCACCAGCGGCAGCCTGCCACTCGACGGGCACCCGGCGATCGAAGAGCCGGCGGCCGTCGGGCCGCTCGAGCTGCCCCGGCGCGAACCGCGTTACATACCACCGGAACCGCAGGTGGAACCGCCCGCACCCGCCATCGGGGAAAGCGCCGTGCTCGACGACGACGTGCCGACCAGGCGCCTGCCGATCTACCAGTCGGTGGTGTCCCGCTGGTTCAGCGCAGACGGCACAGACGGCGAAGACGGCACCACCGACACAAGCGGCACCGGCGACACCCCGGCGGAGACCGACGAGCAGGACGTCCTTGGGGAGGGGTCCGAAAATCCGATGACGGGACAGCTCGACGAGCCGGCTGAGCCACTCGGGCTCCAAGAGCCGCGAGCGGACACCGAAGACGACTGGCAGGGTGTCGCGGACGCGGGCTGGCAGGCCGCGCAGGCCCTGTTGGAGTCCAAGAACGAGGAAATCACCACGGCGGGCCTGCCCAAGCGGGTGCCCAACGCCTACCTGGTGCCAGGATCGGTGAACACGAGCGGCACCGGGTCGTTCGTCGACGAGACGCTGGGACTTCCGGGCCCCGGCGCGGTTTCGCGATCCGCCACCGCTGCCCGTGACCGGATGGCGAGCTTCCAGCGGGGTTACACGTCCGGCCGCCACGCCCTGGAGGGAAACCGGGGCGCGGCGGGCGAACAGAGCGTTTCGGTCAGCGGCGGGGAGCAGTCTCCGCCCGAGTACGGCAGTGAGGAGTGACCAGTGACGCGGGCGGGTTCCATCCAGCCGGGCGGCTCGAAGTCCACCAGCGGTCCGAACGGTTTCGCCTGGCTCATCACGGACTTCGTGCAGCGTGTTCCCGGTGCGGCGCACGCCGTGGTGGTGTCGGCGGACGGCCTGATGCTGGCTTCGTCCCGAGGACTGCCCAAGGACAGGGCGGACCAGTTGTCCGCGGTGGCCTCCGGGCTGACGAGTCTGGCGCGCGGTGCCGCTAAAGTCTTCGAAGGCGGTCCGGTCGCGCAGACCGTGGTCGAGATGGCCAACGGTTTTCTCTTCCTGATGTCCGTTTCGGACGGTTCTTGCCTGGCGGTGCTGGGCTCGCCGGACAGCGACATCGGCCTGGTGGTGTACGAGATGACTTTGCTGGTGGACCGGGTCGGGCAGCAGCTGACACCCGAATTGCGGGCCCAGTTGCAGGGAGCCGCGCGCGGGTGACGCGCCGGGCACGGAGGGACTGGGAGTGGACGCGGGGCGATCGAAGGACTTCAACGGGGACCGGACGGGGACGGCTTCCGGCCCTGACCCGGCCCTGCCGGGCGGCGGGCAGGCCAGGGACTGGAGCAGGTTCCGGGTGCGGGGCGACCGTGAAGGGCGCAGGCGCCGTGCGGTCGCGGTTCCCGTCGACGACGGTGGTCCGGCCGGGCAGCCGGCTTCCGAGGGCGGATACGACGTGCCCGAATACGGGGTGACCGACTTCGGTGACCGGCTGCTGTCCGGACCGGCCTCCGAACTGTTCGGGGGCGGGCCCGCCAGTGGTCCGGGGCCGGATTCCGGGTACCGGGTGATGGCACCGGCCCCCGGCCCGTCCTCGCGGCGCGGTGCGGGTGTCTGGACCGACGGGCATCCCAGTTACCC
>NZ_VJWX01000482.1 GCF_007713715.1 Amycolatopsis rhizosphaerae | reverse complement strand
GCCGGTTGGTCTCTTCCTTTGCTGCGGGAAGGTGGCATGATGCTGGCGTTGAAGGGGGCGAGCGCGCAGGAAGAGATCGCGCGCGATGAAGCGGCCGTAGCCCGAGCGGGCGGCGGCACGCCGAAGGGCCAGCGCGTTCCCCACCTCCCCGCCGAGTGCCGACGCGGTGCTGCTCACCGGGTTCCACGTGCTCCCGGAGTTCCGGGGCGGCGGCCTGGGCCGCGCGCTGGTGCAGGCGGTCGCCAAGGATCTCACGCGCCGCGGGGTACGGGCGATCGAAGCCTTCGGCGACGCGAGCCCCAGCGAGGTCGAAAACGACGCGATGGGGCACACCTGCGTGGTCCCGGCCGATTTCCTGACCGCGGTCGGTTTCAAGACGGTCCGCCCGCACCCGAAGTGGCCCCGGCTGCGCCTGGAGCTGCGATCGGCGATCTCGTGGAAGGCCGACGTCGAAGCGGCGTTGGAGCGCCTGCTCGGGCAGGTCACCGTGTCCACCGTGGCGCCCGCTCCGCAGCCGTCCACCGCCGGCGCCTGAGCTCGAAGGCAGCGAAAACTCACACACTGCACAGACTTGTCCACAGAACTGTGGACAAGTCTGTGCAGTTATCCACAGGATTAGGCCATTCGTGCAGGTGGGTCTGTGGCGGACGCCACCTGAAGCGGAGGAGAGCGCTTTACTCGGCCTTCGCCAGTTCGTGCGCGAGCACGTCGGCGAAGGTGAAGGTGCCGGTGGGCTGATCGCCCTCGCCGAGCAGGTACAGCCGCTTCACCGCGACGAGGATGCCTTCCGCCACCACGTCCCGGAACGCCGGGTCCGACATGCGCGCCCGGTCGTTCGGATTGCTCAGGTAACCGATCTCGATCCGGACCGCCGGGCAGCGGGTGAGCCGCAGGATTTCCCAGGTCTTGGCGTGGGTGCGGCAGTCCCGCATGCCCGTCCGGGCGGCCAGTTCCCGCTGGATGAAGCCGGCGAGCAGCTCACCCACGGTGGAGGTGGTGCCGTAGCCGTTGCCGAAGTGGAAGGTCGCCACGCCCTGGGCGTGCGGCGACGAGTTGAAGTCGGTGTGCAGCGACAGGAACAGATCCGCCCCGGCCTCGTTGGCGAACATGGCGCGCTCGGCCTCGGAGGGACCGAAATCGGGGCCCCGTGAGACGAGCGCTTCCATCCCGGTGGCCTTCATCCGGCCTTCGAGCCGGCGCGCGAGATCCCAGACCAGGTCGGCCTCCCGCAACCCGCCGAACACCACGCCGGTGTCCGCCCCGCCGTGCCCCGGGTCGATGACGATCCGCTTGCCGCGCAACCGCGGTCCCGCCTGCCGGACCTGCTCCTGCTCCCGCAGGAACACCGGGCGGCCACCACGGGCACGCGGGGACAACTGCCGCAGCGCCCGCACCGTGGCCGGACCGCAGATACCGTCCACCACCAGGCCGTAGTCACGCTGGAAGTTGCGCAGCGCCTTCTCAGTGCGGCCACCGAACAGGCCGTCGGGCCGTCCGGCGTCGTACCCCAACTCGGTGAGCCTGTCCTGCAGGGCGAACACGTCGTCACCGTGCACCGGAGCGGAGATCAGATACGCGAGCGGGCGGCTGCCGAGGTGATAGATCGCACCACGCAGCACCTGGTAGGTGGCCGGACCGACGACACCGTCGGTGATCAGGCCCCGTCGCTGCTGAAAGCCGCGAACGGCCCGCTCGACCTCGTGATCGAAAACTGCCTGGCCGTCAGTTCGCCCCGGGGCCTCGAGCAGGCCCAACGACACCAGCATCGACCGGATCTCAGCGACGTCTTCACCGGCGTCACCGCGGCGGAGTACCCGCATGCACTCCTCGCTCTTCCTTGGGCACCGGAGAGAAATCCGGTGCGGCGCAAACAGTCCCGGGTGGCAAGCCCGGGTCCTTATTCTGCCTTGTGGACTCTCCGTGACGGCGAAGGGCCGGTCTGCGGCACTCGTCGCCGGAGCGGACAGCAACGAACCCGGGGGCCGTCCTGGGAAGACGCCCGCCCCCGGGTTCGGGTTGCCTCGCTCAGGCGAGAACGTCGGAAAGGTCCGAAAGCAGCGCGGCCTTCGGCTTTGCGCCGACGATTTGCTTGACCGGCTTGCCGCCCTTGAACAGGATCAGCGTCGGGATCGACATGACCTGGTAGTCACGTGCGGTGCCGGGGTTCTCGTCGATGTCGAGCTTCGCGATCTTCAGCTTGTCCTTGTGCTCCGCCGCGATCTCCTCGAGCACCGGCGCGACCATCTTGCACGGGCCGCACCAGGTCGCCCAGAAGTCCACCAGCACGGGCTTCTCGCTGGTCAGGACGTCGTCGGCGAAGGACTTGTCGGTCACCTTGACCGTCTCGGACATCATTTCTCCCTTGGTTGGTGTGCCAGGTCTGCTCAGTTCGCGGAGCCGTAGCCGCCGCCGACCAGCTCGGGCGCGGCTTCGGCCGCGGCGCTGCCGTGCTCGGCGAGCCAGCGCTCGGCGTCGATCGCGGCCGCGCAGCCCGAACCCGCGGCGGTGATCGCCTGCCGATAGGTGTGGTCCACCAGGTCGCCGGCGGCGAACACGCCGTCGACGTTGGTGTAGGAGGTGCGGCCCTGGGTGACCACGTAGCCGGCCTCGTCCAGCTCGACCTGGCCGCGGACCAGTTCGCTGCGGGGATCGTGGCCGATGGCCACGAAGAACCCGGTCACGTCGAGTGTCGACTCTTCGCCGGTCGCGGTGTCGCGCAGGCGCACCCCCTGCACCTTGCCGTCGCCGAGCACCTCCGTCACCTGGGAGTTCAGCTGCCAGCGGATCTTCTCGTTGGCCCTGGCCCGCTCCAGCATGATCCTGGACGCGCGGAACTCCGACCGCCGGTGGATGATCGTCACCGAGCGTGCGAACCGGGTGAGGAAGGTGGCCTCCTCCATTGCCGAGTCGCCGCCGCCGATCACCGCGATGTCCTGGTCGCGGAAGAAGAATCCGTCACAGGTCGCACAGGCGGACACGCCACGGCCCAGGAGCTCCTGCTCACCGGGCACGTTCAGGTAGCGTGCCGCGGCACCCATGGCCAGCACCACGGCCTTGGCCGCGTACCGGACGCCGTTCGCGGTGACGTACTTGACGTCCCCGAGCAGCTCGACCTCCTCGACGTCCTCGGCACGCAGCTCGGCACCGAAGCGCTTGGCCTGCTCGCGCATCTCCTCCATCAGGTCCGGACCCTGGATGCCCTCCCGGAAGCCGGGGAAGTTTTCCACCTCGGTGGTCGTCATCAGGGCGCCGCCGAACTGTGTCCCTTCGAACACCAACGGCTCGAGCTGGGCACGAGCGGCGTACACCGCTGCCGTATATCCAGCCGGTCCGGACCCAACGATGATCAGGTTCCGAACGTCTTCTGCAGCCACCCGTGACCTCCACTCGTCGTGAACTGGCAAACAGCTCAACACGATCGTAGGGTCAGGTGTTCCCCGTGGTGACTTGCGTCGCGCGTGGCGGAAGACTACTTCCCGATCACCTGGTCGAGCAGGGGCCGCGAGCCGCAGTCCGGGGACAGCGCCACCAACCGGAACTCCGCCAGCTTCCCGGTGGTCAGCAGGACCAGCACGGCGGGCTTGCCGTCCACCGTGCCCGGCCGGACCCCGATCGGATCGGCTTCCGCGCTCAACCCGGCGGCCTGCAGGCAGGCCCCGAGTTTCTGGGGGGTACCGAACGGGCCGTAGTCCTTCACACCCTGGGCGAGTGGGCCGAGTGCGGCCTGCGGATGGTCGCTGCGCAGGGCCAGCGGGGGGTTCGGGGCGGCCTGGCCCGCCGTCGACTGGGCCACCTGGCTGCCGCCGCTGCCGTCGGTGCCGGAGCTGCCGGGGATCGCGATCGCGACCGCGGCGATCGCGGCGGCGGCCACGGCCACCACACCGCTGATCCAGCCGATCCGCCGGTTCCGCTTCCGCCGGGCGGCGTCGAGGCTCACCACGGGGGCGAGTTGAGGGGAAGCCGCTTCCCTGGCGAGCGCGGCGTCGATCCGGGCGGCCACGTCTTCGGGCATCGGCGGCGCCGGGGCGGTGGTGAGCGCGGCCAGGTCTGCGGCGGTGGCCTCGAGCGCGTCGATGACGGCGCGGGCTTCCGGATCGGAGTCGACCTGGGTCCACAGCCGACTCGCCTGCGTTTCGTCCAGCACGCCCGCATGCAGATCGGCGAGCAGGTCGACAGACCATGGCGGGCCGGCGGCCTCGATCCCCCGACTCTCGTCCGTCATCGCCCCTCCCCTTGCCCCATACGCACCATGGTGCCGGGCGCCCGCACCGGGATGACCGGCATGAGCCGGATCGTGTGAAGACCGCTCATGCTTCCCTCCTCGGTGACCGTTTGCTTTCGGAAGTTGGGACGTTCGCAATCGCATCGGGGTTCCGCAGGTGCCCGAGAACCTTTGCGAGTTTTGCCCGGCCCCGTGCACACCGGCTCTTGACCGTGCCCTCGGCGATCCCGAGCAGCTTCGCGGTCTCGCTCACGGAGTACCCCTCGACGTCCACCAGGACGATCGGTGCGCGCTGGTCCTCCGGAAGCTGGTCGAGGGCGGCGGTGACGACCAGGTTCGTTTCCCGGTCGGAAATCGAGTCACGGGGCGTCGCGGGCTCGTTGAAACCGGTTTCCGGGAGCGGCACCGTGGGCCTGGCCTGTCTGCGGCGTATGCGGTCGAGGCAGGCGTTGACCACGATCCGGTGCAGCCAGGTGGTCACCTGGGATTCGGCTCGGAAGTTGGCGGCGCCCCGGAAGGCCGAGATGAAGGCGTCCTGCAGCGCGTCGGCCGCTTCTTCGGGGTCGCGCAAGGTGCGTAGCGCGACGGCCCACATCCGGTCCCGGTGCCGCCGAACCAGTTCGCTGAACGCTTGGGGATCGCCTGCGGCATGTGCCGCCATGAGATCGGCGTCAGTCGGTACGGCTGCGGTCACCCGAAGGAGACTACTGGGCGGGCAGGAAGGTCAACTCGCCGATCTGTGACTGGTACTTACCAGCGGAGCCGCTCAGCTGGCTGATCCACACGATGAAGTACTGGCCCGGCTGCGGCTGCGGGAGCGTGACGTCGGTCGAGGCGCTGCTCAGCGTGGCCGTGCCGACCACCCGGGTGGCGGCGAGGTCCGGGTCCGCCGAGTCGGCGACCCGGATCTCGACCACCGTGCCCTGGCTGGCCCCGGCGATCGTCACCCTCGCCAGCTTGATCGGCTGGGCGAAGGAGGCGAGCAGGCCGACGCCGTGCTTGATGGTCGGGAACTGCTGCCGGTACTGGTCGGTGCGCCAGATCGTGCTCGGGTCACCGTCGACGGCGTACTTCGCGCGGCTGGTGTTGTCGCCGTCGCCGTCGGGGTTGTACACCGTGACGCTCTTCGGTGCGACGGCAGCACCGATCTGCACC
>NZ_VJWX01000481.1 GCF_007713715.1 Amycolatopsis rhizosphaerae | reverse complement strand
CCCGGCGCCGGGAACTGGCCGCACCGCCGGTCGCGGTGGGGCTGCCGGGCGAGACACCCCGCCCGGTCCTGGACTGGGCCGGGCCATGGCGGGCCGGTGCGCGGCCGGGGGCCGCGGGCCCGTCCCGTGAGCAGGTCCGGATCCAGGCGGTGCTGGCGGGCGAGCCGGAACTCGCGGTGCTGCTCACCGGAACCGGACAGGAAAATCCACAATGGACTGTCGAGGGAGTGTACGACTGATGGACGAGGATTACCTCTGGCATCTGCAGCGGTGGCTGGGCGCGGAACCTTCGGGCGCAGGGGAGCTCGCCACCGGGCAGGAGACGGAACCGATGGTGTCCTGGCTGCCCGTGCCGCGGGCCCCCTTGGACTAGACCATGGGCTGGCACAATCCGCCGGTCCCCTGGCGCAGGCTGGAACGCACCCTCTCCGGTGAGCCGGTCCCGCTCGACGGCGGGGATTCCCCCGCCTGGAGCCGGAAACGCGAGGGTTACCTCCGGCCCACCGGTTTCGCGACGCCCCGGGGAGACGACCACACCGGGGGACGCAGGAGGGTGCCCTACGCCGAACTCCACTGCCATTCCAACTTCAGTTTCCTCGACGGAGCAAGTCATCCCGAGGAACTGGTGGAGGAGGCGGCCCGGCTGGAGTTGGACGCCCTCGCGCTCACCGACCACGACGGCATGTACGGGGTGGTGCGTTTCGCGGAAGCGGCACGGGAACTCGGCGTGAAAACCGTCTTCGGCACCGAGCTGAGCTTCGGGCTGTCCGCACCCCAGAACGGGATCGCCGACCCGGAGGGCGAGCACCTCCTGCTGCTGGCCAGGCGGCAGGACGGCTATTCGGCCCTGTGCCGGGCGATCACCGCCGGGCAGCTGAGGGGGCATGACGAGCCGGTGCCGCCGGGGCAGCGGGCGGAGAAGGGGCGCCCGGTCTACGACCTGGCCGCCGTCGCCGAGGAGGTGGCGGGCAGGGCAGTGGTGCTCACCGGATGCCGGAAGGGAGCGGTGCGGCGGGCCCTGCTGCGGGAGGGGCCGGAGGAGGCCGCCCGGGAACTGGGGCGGTTGATCGAGTTTTTCGGGCGTGAGAACGTCTTCGTCGAACTCACCGACCACGGCCACCCCGACGACGACGCGCACAACGACGCGCTCGCCGAACTGGCTGGCCGCATGAGCGTACTGACGGTGGCCACGAACGCCGTGCACTACGCGGTGCCGGACCGGGACCGCCTGGCCGCGGCGATGGCGGCGATCCGCGCCCGCCGCGGCCTGGACGAGATGGAGGGCTGGTTACCCGCCTCCGGGATGGCGTTCCTGCGCTCCGGCGAGGAGATGGCGGCCCGGTTCGAGCGGTATCCGGGGGTGGTGCAGCGGGCCGCGCTTCTCGGCCTGGAATGCGCTTTCGACCTACGGCTGGTGGCCCCCGAACTGCCGCCGTTCGACGTGGGGGAGGGGCAGACGGAGGCGAGTTTCCTCCGGCGGGAGGTCCACCGGGGCGCGGCGGAGCGGTACGGCACCCGGGAGGAACGGCCCGAGGCGTACGCCCAGATCGAGCACGAACTGGAGATCATCGACCGACTCGGGTTCCCGGGCTACTTCCTCATCGTCTGGGACATCGTGGAATTCTGCCGCCGCAGCGGCATCCTGTGCCAGGGCCGGGGTTCGGCGGCCAACTCCGCGGTCTGCTACGCACTGGGCATCACCAAGGTCGATTCGGTGGCCTGGAAGCTGCTGTTCGAACGGTTCCTCGCCCCGGACCGCGACGGGTATCCCGACATCGACCTGGACATCGAGTCCGACCGGAGGGAGGAGGTGATCCAGTACGTCTACCGGAAATACGGCAGGCTGCGCACCGCACAGGTGGCGAACGTGATCACCTACCGGTCCCGTTCGGCGATCCGGGACGCGGCGAGGGCACTGGGGTACTCGCCCGGGCAACAGGACGCGTGGAGCAAGCAGATCGACCGCTGGGGGCCCTTGCACAGCACCAAGGACGACCACGATCACGACATCCCGGAGCCGGTGCTGGAACTGGCCGGAGCGCTCGAGGACTTCCCGCGGCATCTGGGCATCCACTCCGGGGGCATGGTGATCTGCCATCAGCCGGTCAGCGAGGTCTGCCCCGTGGAGTGGGCACGCCGGGAGAACCGCAGCGTGCTGCAGTGGGAGAAGGACGACTGCGCCTCGGTGGGGCTGGTCAAGTTCGACCTGCTCGGTCTCGGCATGCTGTCCGCGTTGCACTACATGCTCGACCTGGTGTGCGAGCACAAGGGCGAACGGATCGATCTCGCGAAGCTGGATCTGGCGGACGAGAACATCTACCGGATGTTGCGGGCGGCCGACGCGATCGGGGTTTTCCAGGTGGAGAGCCGCGCGCAACTGGCCACCCTGCCCAGACTGAAACCACGGGAGTTCTACGACCTCGCGATCGAGGTGGCGCTGATCCGGCCCGGCCCGATCCAGGGCGGTTCGGTGCATCCCTATCTGCGCCGCAAGAACGGTCAGGAGCAGTGGGACTTCGACCACCCGCTGCTGGAGCGCGCGCTGGGCAAGACGCTGGGCGTGCCGCTGTTCCAGGAACAGATGATGCAGATCGCGGTCGATGTCGGCGGTTTCAGCCCGGCGGAAGCCGATGCGCTGCGCAACGCGATGGGTTCGAAGCGCTCCGCCCGGAAGATGGAACGGCTGCGGGCGCGGTTCTACGCCGGTGCGGCGGCCAACGGAATCGGGGAGGCGCTGGCCGAGCGGATCTACCGGAAGCTGATGGCCTTCGCCGACTTCGGCTTTCCGGAGAGCCATGCGCTGAGTTTCGCCTACTTGGTGTTCGCCAGCGCCTACTTCAAGTACTACCATCCGGACGCGTTCTGCGCCGGGCTGTTGCGGGCGCAGCCGATGGGGTTCTACTCGCCGCAGTCGCTCGTGGCCGACGCGCGGCGGCACGGGGTCACCGTGCGCGGTCCGGACGTCAACGCGAGCCTGCCGCACCCGGTCCTCGAACCGCTCGGGGACGGCCGGAGCGGGCACGCGGTGCGGCTGGGCCTTGGCGCGGTACGGCTGATCGGTGCGGCACTGGCCGAAGGGCTGGTGGCCGAGCGGGACCGGGGCGGCGCCTTCCGGGACATGGCCGATGTGGCGCGACGGGTGCGGCTGACCAGGCCGCAGGTGGAGGCACTGGCCACCGCGGGTGCTTTCGGCTGCTTCGCCGAGATCGGCGCCGACCGGCGCCGCGCGCTGTGGGCGGCCGGGGCGGTGGCCGACGACCGGCCGGAGAAGCTGCCCGGCAGCCTGGTCGGGGCGAGTGCGCCGACACTGCCCGGGATGGACGGGATCGACCTGGCGATGGCGGACGTGTGGGCCACCGGCCTGTCCCCGGACAGCTTCCCCACCCAGTTCGTTCGGGGGCATCTCGACGGCCTCGGCGTCGTGCCCGCCGCGAGACTGCTCGAGGTCGAGGACGGCGTGAGGGTCCTCGTCGGTGGCGCGGTCACGCACCGGCAGCGGCCGGCGACGGCGGGCGGGGTCACCTTCCTCAATCTCGAGGACGAGACCGGCATGGTCAACGTGGTGTGCACGGCCGGACTGTGGAGCCGGTACCACCGCATCGCCCGGGGAAGCCCGGCTCTGCTGGTCCGTGGCGTGGTCGAGCGTGCCGACGGCGTGATCAGCGTGCTGGCGGATCGCCTGCAGCACCTGCCGTTGCGGGTCCCGTCCCGGTCGCGCGACTTCCGGTGAGGTGAGCGCCCAGGCACCTTGTGAAAGGCTGTGCTGGTGGACAACGAGGAGATCGGGCAGGACTACCGGGACGCGGTGCTGCCGCAGACACGCTGGGAGAACAGGAGGTTCGAGCGCTGCGATTTCACCGACGCGGATCTGCGGGGACTGCTGACCCGGGGCTGTACGTTCGACGAATGTGACTTCACGGGCGCGGATCTCGGCGAGTCCAGGCACGAGAATTCGGCGTTCCGGTCCTGCGTGTTCGAGCGGACGGTGCTCGCCAGGGTCTCGTGGCGTGGTTGCTCGCTGCTGGGATCGTCCTTCACGGACTGCCGGTTGCGGACGATCAGCGCCCGGGACACGGATTTCTCCTTGACCGCGTTGGCGAAGACGGATCTGCGGAAGATGGCGCTGTCCGGACTGCGATTCCGGGAAGCCAATCTGACCGAGTCCAATTTGGATGGTGCCGACCTGGGTGGCAGCGATCTGAGGGGTGCTCGGCTGCTGGGCGCGAATCTCTCCGGCGCCGACCTGCGGGGCGCCAAGCTCGACGCGAATGGACTGGTCCAGGCCAGGCTGGCGGGAGCACGGGTGGACATGGACCTGGCCCTCGCCTACGCCGCCGCCCACGGGCTCGTCGTCGAGTGAACCCGGGGCGGCGTGCGTCGGCTCAGGCGATAGGCGGTTCGCCCGCTTCGAGTTCGACGAGGTGCCCCTCGGCGAGTAGCTCCTCGACCGAAGCGGGCAGCAGGTAAGCGGCCCCACCGCCCGGCTGGTTGAACCACGGGATGGCCACCCCGGCCAGCGCTTCCAGCGGACGCTGCACCCGGTAGACGTGGTACGGCCTGCTGATCCACTCCGGCACCAGCGATCGCTCCTCGAACGCGGTACCGGCGGCGTAGGTGAGGTTCCCGTTAGGACCGCCGAACCGGTCCAGCTCACTGCCCGGGGGCAGCTCCCGCATCTCCTTGCTCCGGAACAGCGTCAGCGGCGGTTCGCCCGGCAACGGCTGGATCGGCCACTGCTGCTGGCCACTGCCGTTCTGGGAGGTGCCCGCGGCGGTCGTGCGGGCGGGTTCCCGGCGCGGCAAGGGGGAAGGCGTCGGCGAGGGCGTCCCGCCGCCCGTGCCCGACGGCTCGCGCTGGGGAAGCGGCGGCGGCACCGGCGCGGCGAGCATGGTGGGCGCGGAGTCCGGGGCCGGCTCGTCGAGCCGCTCCGAGAACGGGGCCGACTGCGGCTCGGGCTGCGGTTCCTCCCGGCGGGACTCCCGGAGCCGATCGGCGCTCGGCCCGCCATTCACCGGAGCCGTGTCCCCCGGGCGGAACCGAGGTTCCTGGGAGACCTCGAAGTGATGCTCCTGTGCGGTGGGGGTGTACTGCTGTTCCGGTTCCGGGGTGAAGTGGTGCTCCGGTTCGGGGGTGAACCGCTCCTGCGCGGCCGGGGTGTACTGCTGTTCCGGTTCCGAGGTGAAGTGGTGCTCCGGTTCCGGGGCGTACCGCTCCTGCGCGGCCGGGGCCGGGGCCAGGGGCTGCTGTTCCGGTTCGTCAGGGACGTACCGGTGTTCCTGCGCCGGCTCGGGGGCGTACCGCTCCGGTTCAGGGGCGTAGCGGTGTTCCTGCACCGGTTCGGGGGCGTACCGCTCCGGCTCGGGGGCCGACTGCGGTTCCGGTG
>NZ_VJWX01000480.1 GCF_007713715.1 Amycolatopsis rhizosphaerae | reverse complement strand
CACCGGTGGGGCCGCCGGGGGCGGTGGGGGCACGTTGCCGCGCAGGAAGGGTGCCGCACTGTTACCCGGGGAAGAGCAGGCGGTGAGGCACACCGCGAGCAGGACGAAAAGCCAAGATCGTGACACAGCGGAGAGATCTCCGTCCATCCCGTGAATGTTTCACTTCGTGACCGGACCGTGTCCGAGGTTTTTTCACCCGGCGGCGAGGTGAGGCCTGGCACGATGTCCGCGTGATCCTTCTCGTCCCCTCCGACGTGCTGCGCCCTCGCCGTGCCGATGACCATTTCGCCGCGGAGGCGGCGGCCGCCCGCGAGGCCGGGATGGAGGTGGCGCTGGTCGACCACGACGCGCTGACCACGCCGGGCGGCGCCGACCGGGCGGTCTCCCGGGTGCGGGGGAGTGGCGAGGCGATCTATTGCGGTTGGATGCTGCGCAGCGAGCAGTACGCGGCTTTCGCCGAAGCGCTCGGGCGAAGGGGCGTCACACTGCGCACCAGCGCGGAACAGTACCGGCAGGCGCACGAACTGCCCGGCTGGTATTCCCGCCTGGCCGCCGTGACCCCGGAGTCGGTGTGGACGGTGGGCGGCGATCGCGCGGGTTTCGAGAAGGCGTGCCGTGAACTCGGTGCCGGGCCGGCGGTGTTGCGTGACTACACCAAATCGATGAAGCACTACTGGCACGAAGCCGCTTTCGTGCCGGAGGTGGCGGACGCGGATTCCGCGTGGTCGGTGGCGAGCCGGTTCCGTGAACTGCGCGAGGACATGGCCGGAGGATTCGTCCTCCGGCGTTTCGAGCGTTTCGTTTCCCCCGAGGTACGCACCTGGTGGGTGGACGGGGTGTGCCGGGTGACCGGCCCCCATCCCGATACCGCGCCCGAGATGCCCGGCACCGGACTCGATCTCACCGCGGCCGGGCCCCTGATCACCGGACTGCGCCTGCCGTTCGTCACCGCCGACTTCGTGTTGCGCGAAGACGGCGTGTGGCGGTTGGTGGAGCTCGGTGACGGGCAGGTCAGCGATCGCCCGCGCACGACCCCGCCCGAGGAGCTGATCGGTGTGGTGCGCGGACGCGGTGGCGCGATCACGGGCGGGACGGCCCGGTGATCGGCCAGGTCGCTTCGGGCGGGGTGAGGTCCAGTGCGAAGATCCGGCCCGCACTGTCCGGATCGGACGGTGAGACCGGGTTCGCGAGCAGGTCCGCGACGGTGGCGGGCGGCCACGGCAGGCCCGCGGTCGCCTCGACCGGAATGCGCTCGACCGGCACCGCGTGCCCGTTGATCCTCTCACAGCAGACTGGTGGACCGGATGGTCGCTGCGGGGCTGCTGCGGCGGGAGTCCGCCAGCGACGATCGCCGCCGGATCGAGATCTCCTGCACCCCGCAGGGACGGGAACTCGCCCGCGCCGCGCGCGAGCGCAAGGAAACGTTCCGCGACTGGTTGCGCGACCGGCTGGACGGGCTGGGTGACACGCCCCTGGCGGAGACCGTGCGGTAACGTCGTGCACGGGCTCTTGCCGCCGAGTGATCCCGGTCGCCTGAGGGATGCCTTGATGGAAATCGGCGATTTCAAGGTCCTGTCGTGGTTCGCGGGCTCCGACGGCCCCTGGAGCGGGGAAGCGGTCCGGCGTTATCGAGACGGAGGTTTCAATGCTCTCAGCTTGACCGCCGGTGCCGGCTTGATTCCGGAGAACCTTGCTTTGCTCAGGGAGCTTCCCGGCCTGCGCCGTCTCGATGTGCAAGCCAGGATGTCGGACGATCTGGAGGCCTTTCAGGTCGAAGGTCTCGAGGAACTGACACTGGTCACCGGTTCCCGGCGCAGGGTTCCCGGCACCGTTCAACCGGTCCTCCGGTCGTTGTGCCTTACGGATCGCCCGGGGATCGAGGTGACGGCACGTTTCCCCCGGCTCGAACGGATTCGCGTCGGCGGCTGGCGGGGTGTAGACCTGGCAATGATCCGCGACGCGGCGAGTCTGTCGTCGGTGTATCTCGAAGGGCGACGGCAAAAGGGGACTCTGGCGGGCATCGAACGCTGTTCCGCGATCGAACGACTCGTTTCGATCGATTATGCCGTTTCCGATTCCTCGCCCTTGCGGCCACTCGGCAGGCTCCGGGAGGTGAAGCTGCTGGCCATGCCGCCGACCGAGCCGCACGAGGTCGTCAGGTTCTCCGACCTGGCCGCCCCCGTGATGGAACGGATCTGGATCGCGAACGCGCTGAGGATCGAGGACTTCGCGGTACTGAAGGAACTTCCCCGGCTGCGGGAAATCAGGCTGATCAACTGCCCGCTGCGGGAAAACGACCTGCGAGAACTGCGGGCACTGCCGTCGCGGGTGAAGATCGACGTGGTCGGCCCTCCCCACCCGGAGCGAGTCCGTGGTGGGGAGGGCCGGGTCAACTCGATCGCCGGATGAGCGGAACGCCCTTGCCGGTCCTTATTGCTGGTGGAAGCCCTGCGGGACGACGGCGCGCAGCAGCGCCAGATTGTCGTTCGTGGGCGTCAGCAAGGTCATGGCGAACGGGACCGAGTCGTCCTGCTGGTAGCGGAACTGCACGGGCAGGTAACTCGCGTCATCCACCCACAGATCGACCGGCACCTCGGCTTTGCCCGCGGGATCCCGATGCAGCAGGATCGTCGGGCGGCCGCCGACCGTCCCACCCGGACCGACCACCTTCAGGCTGTCGTCCGCCAGGTGCTGCTGGATCTGCCCGGGGGTCATGACCTCCTCGGCCAGGATCTGAGCACCCCGGAGGGACGGCGATGTCGCACGCCAGGTGCGGTTCCGGAAATCGACGGAAACACCGCCGTCCGGGCCCTTGCTTTCGTCCTCGACGACGGTGCCGTCGACGGTGACCCGCACCCGGAAGGCGCTGCGGTCGGCGGAGTACCACCGCTCGTACACCGTGTTCTGGCCGGGTTTGCCGTACTTGCCGCCGCTGGTATCGGTCCCCCGCTCGTACAGCACGTCGTGCGCTTCGTTGTCCAGTGCCTTGGCCGTTTGTTCCTTCACGTAGGCCGCGTTCACCGGCTCGGCCGCCGTGGGGGCGCTGCCGAGATCCGAAACCGTCAGCACACCGGCGACCGCGATGGCCGCGGCCACCACCGGGGTGGCGAAGAAGGTGATCCGCCGGGCCGCCCGGCGACGGGTGTGCTGCCTGCGCACGTCGGCCAGCAGCGTCGGCGGTGCCGTCACATCCGCTACCTCGGTCCGCAGTGCGGTGCGAACCCGGTTGCCCAGAGCGTGGTCGAACCCGTTGTCATCGAGCATGGTTTTCCTCCGTGATCCTTCCTGTTTCCGGCTCACCCAGTTCCTGCCGCAGCCGGGCCAGCGCCCGGTTGGTGTGTGCCTTGACAGTTCCCTCCGACATGCCCAGCGTCTCGGCCGTGTCCGCCACCGACAGATCGGCGAAGAACCGCAGCACCACCACTTCGCGTTGCCGCCGCGGCAGACCGGCCAGTGCCTGCCGGATCGCGGTCCGGTCGGCCACGAGGTCGGCCGGATCCCGGCGGTCGGCCGGGCGCGGGGTCGTGTCGTCCAGGGACTGCTCGGCCACCCGGCGCCGAGACCTCCGCCAGCGATCGCGGGCAAGGTTGACCAGCACGCGCCGCACGTACGCTTCGGGCTGTTCGCGCGCCGCCCGCCAGCGCAGGGAGGCACGCAACAACGCGGTCTGCAAGAGGTCTTCGGCGTGCCCGCGGTCGCCTACGAGCAGAACGGCGATGCCGAGCAGTGCCGTCGACCTGCTGAGGACGAACCGTTCGAAGTCGGCGCCGGGCCAGGCGCCCCGATCCTGATCAATGAACACACCGGGGTAAACGCCGGCCGTGCGGGCGGGGTTTACCGCACTCCGCGCCTTTTTCCTGCCCAAGATCACCGGATGTGGTCCAGACCGCAACCGAACGCCCCCCACCAACGTCTTGATCATGGTGGCACGGTGCCGCCGATGTCCTGGACACCCAACAGCGAGGAGATTCGACTGTGTTTTCGACGGCCATGGTAAGACGACTGCTCACCGTGGCGGCGGCAATGGGGGTGGCGGCCGCGCTGTCCCCGGCCACGGCGGGTGCGGTGGCCAACGGAACTCCCGCCCCGTCGGGCGCGTTCCCCTTCAACGTCAAACTCACCATGACCGACATCCCGCGGCCGGACGGCAGCGTGTACAACAGCGGCTGCAGCGGCGCGCTGGTCGACCCTCAGTGGGTGATCACGGCGGGCCACTGCTTCCACGACGTCAACCGCAACCCGGTCAGCGGGCCTCCGCAGTACAAGACGACGGCCCGCGTCGGCACGGTGGACGACGCCGACACGCACGGTCAGACGCTGTCGGTCGTCGACGTGCGCCAGTCCGCGGTCAACGACATCGCGCTGGTCAAGCTGGCGAAACCGGTCCAAGGCATCGCCCCGGTGCGGATCGGCACCACGGCGCCGAGGTCGGGCGAGCCGCTGGAGATCGCGGGCTGGGGCGCCACGTCTTCGGTCAATCCGGCGCCTTCGACGCACCTGAACCTGGGTACCGTCGCGGTGGGCAGCATCGACGCGACGAAGGTCGGCGTGCACGGGCTGGCACCGTCTGCGGACACCAGTGCCTGCACCTACGACTCGGGTGCGCCGTACTTCCGCCCGGACGGCCCGCGCGCGGGCGAACTCGTCTCGGTGGAGAGTGACGGCCCGGACTGCCCGCATGACCAGTTGGAGACCACATCCCGCGTGGATGTCGTCGCGACCTGGATCGAGCAGACCATCGGGCACTGAGCGCAACGGCAGGCATCGCCCACGGCACACCGTCGGCGATGCCCCGTGCACCCGATCTCTCGTGATGTCCCTCGCCACCGCCCACGGGGACTGAGCGGGTACCGGACCCGCCGGGCGCCGTGGCCCGGCGGTCCGGAGGACTGGGCGGCCCGTCAGCTCGCCGAGTAGGCGCCCGCGTCGAGGTCTTCGATCAGGCCCGGTCCGGTGGGAGTCCAGCCGAGGGTTTCCCGCGTCGCGATGCTGGTCGCCGGGAGGTCCATGGCGAAGACGCTGCCGATCCACCCGAAGTGCTCCGCGACGTCGTCCGAGGCGATCGAGGCGACGGGGAGGTCGAACGCGCGGCCGATCGCGTGCGCGATCTCGCGGGTCGGGACGCCTTCTTCCGCCACAGCGTGCAGGCGTGCGCCCGCCGGGGCCTTTTGGAGGCCGAGGGCGACCATGCGGGCGGCGTCGGCCCGGTGCACGGCGGGCCACCGGTTGGTGCCGTCGCCCGGGTAGCCGGAACGCCCTTCTCGCGGGCGATCGCGGCGAGGAACGCGATGAACCCGTGGTCGCCGGTGCCGTGCACGGTCGGCGCGAAGCGCAGGCTCACGGTGTGGACCCCGCGGCCGACGAACTCGAGCGCCAGGTTCTCGCTTCCTC
>NZ_VJWX01000047.1 GCF_007713715.1 Amycolatopsis rhizosphaerae | reverse complement strand
ACCCGGCGGCCCGCCCCCGCGACAGCCCGGCCAGCCCTCCGGAGCGGCGCCGGCCAGGGTCGCGCCTCCGGCGCGCCGCCGCGCGCTCGGCGCTGCCCTCGGACCGATCCCGGTCACCAACCTCGTCGTGCTGGAAGTCGGGCTGGCCATCGGGCTGATCCTGCTCGCCATCAACAAGTCGCTGCTCTACGTCGGGGTCGGCTTCCTTGGCGCCGCGCTGCTGATCGCGATCCTGCGCTGGCGCGGGAAATGGTTCACCCAGTGGTTCGGGCTCACCCTCCGCTACGCGTTCCGTTCGCACGGCCGGTCGGTCACGCCCCCTCCGCCCAACGTCGAGCCCAGGCAGGACGAGTCGGTCACCGGCCCCGAGGACGCCAGGGTCAGTCTCCTTCGGCTCGTCGTACCGGATCTCGTGGTGGCGCACACCGTGGACCACGAACGTGCCCCCGTCGGCCTCGCGTTGCACGAGGGCACCTGGACGGCCGTACTGCTCGTCGAGCCCACCCCGGCTTTGATCACGCAGGCCGACGGAGCACCGAGCCTTCCGCTGTCCGGCCTGGCGCGCTGCCTGGAAGACCGTGGCGTGGTACTCGACTCCATCCAGGTCATCTGGCACACCTACCCGGGAAGCGCCGCGCTGCCCGCCGAATCCCCCGCGCTGAGCTCGTACATGGAGGTGCTCGGCCCGCTGCCCGCCGCCGCCCGCCGCACCACCTGGGTGGCGATCCGGCTGGACCCGCGTCGCTGCTCGGCGGCCGTGCGGGAACGGGGTGGCGGGGTCGTCGGTGCGCACCGCGCGCTCATCGGCGCCTTGTCCCGGGTCCGCAACGCATTGGAGTCGCAGGGGGTGCCGACGCGTCCGCTCGCCCCCGACGAGGTGCTGCGCGCGGGAATCTCCGCTGCGGAACTCACGGCGGTGGCAGGGAATGCCGCTCGGGTGAACCTCCGCGAGCACTGGACCAGCGCGACGGCCGCCGGGATCGGGCACGCCAGCTACGCGGTCACCAGCTGGCCGAGGGGCAAGATCACCGGAACCCTGAACGCGCTGACGAGTGTGCGTGCGCTTTCGGCAACGGTGGCGCTGTCCATCTCGCCGTCGGACGACGAGGGACAGATCGGCCTGCGTGGTGTGGTCCGGCTGAGCGCACGCAACCCGCGTGAGCTCGACTCCGCGGACGAGCGGTTGAACACGCTGGCCGACCGGATCGGCGTTTCCCTCACCCCGCTGCGCGGCCTGCAGATCGAAGGACTCGCGGCGACCCTGCCGATGGGAGGCACGGCATGAGCCTGCGCTTGCGCGATCCGGGCCGCAACAACGGGGTGGCGCCGGAGTTCACCGTCGATCCGTCCCTGCTCGACGCGATCAGCCCGTCCGGGGACCGGGGCGGCATCGTGGTGGGTTCGGGCTTGAAGGGCGAGGCGCTGACGATTTCGGCGCTGCGCTCGATGCCGACCAGGATCGTGCTCGTCGGTGGTCTGTACCTGGCTCGGCAGGTGGCGATGCGGTCGATGGCCGTCGGCGCCTGGGTGGTCATCGCGACCGGGCGTCCCGCCGCCTGGCAGGTGCTTCCCAAGGCCGCGGGCAACCAGCCGAACGGTGCCCCCTCACCGCTGGTGCAGATCCGCCGCCTGTCGCCGGTCGAACTGCCCCGCCCCTCCGAGGACGCGCCGCTGCTGGTGGTCACCGACGGCGGACCGACGCCGCAGGACCTGTTCCCGCCCCGTTCGCCTTGGCAGACCACGGTTTACGTGCTGCCGTACCTGCATCCGCAGGCCACGACGATCGCGAACGCGGCGGACATCGTGCTCATGCAACGGCTTCCGGTCGGGCAGGCCGAACTGGCCGCCCGCATCTGGCGGCTGCCGCCGCAGATGGTGCGGCAACTGACCACGCTCAAGGATGACCAGGTGGTGGCGCTGGGTCAGAACCTGTGGCGGCCGCTGCGCCTGGTCAGCACGCCGAGGGAGCAGCAGATCCTCGGCCCGGTGCGGCGGGGCGACTGAGCCCACGAAATGGGAAAGCGCCCTCTCCAAGTCTTCGGAGAGGGCGCTTTCGCGTCGGCGCCTAGGGTCAGGACACTTCGCCGGCCTGCCGCACGTTGCGGGTCTGCTCGGCGCGAGCGGCGAGTTCTTCGTCCGGCGGGTAATCGACACCGACCAGCGTGAGCCCGTGTGCGGGGGCCACCGCGCTGTCCCGGACACGGCTGCTCAGCACCTCCGCGGGCCAGCCCGTCGCACGCCGCCCGTCCCCGACGAGGAGCAGGGCCCCCACCAGGCTGCGCACCATCGAATGGCAGAACGCGTCGGCCGACACCTCGGCCTCGATCAGATGCTCGTCGAGTCGCCGCCACCTGAAGCACTGCAACTCGCGGATCGTCGTACTGCCCTCTCGTTGCTTGCAGAAGGCCGCAAAGTCCCTGAGCCCCAGCAATGCCCCGGAAGCGTCGTTCATCGCGTCCACGGACAACGGACGGCCCCAGGGAAGGGTGTCGTGGCGCCGCAGAGGATCCACGCCCCACGGCGCGTCCGAAACGCGGTACCGGTAGTGCCGTCGAACAGCGGAGAAGCGAGCGTCGAATCCTGGTGGGGCGACCCGGGCACCAAGCACCCGGACATCGCCCGGCAGATACCGGTTCCAGCGGTGGCACATGCGGGTCAGCTCGGGAATGCCGTGCTCGTCCACGGCGAGCCTGGCGGAGGGATCCGGCCCGTCGAACGGCACCACGTCCACGTGCACCACCTGGCCCGTCGCGTGCACACCGGCGTCGGTACGCCCGGCGACCACCACCGAGTGCGGCACGGCCGCGCCGGGGGGCTGTTTGGCGAGCGCCTCCTCCAGCAGGCCCTGCACAGTTCGCCTGCCGGGCTGCCGCGCCCACCCCGAAAAGCCCGTGCCGTCGTAACTGACGTCGAGCCGCAGACGAACGAGCCCGCTCTCCCCCCTGGGGTGAGCGGGCTCGTCACGCGGGCTGAAGCTCCCCGTCAGGACTCGTCCTTCTTGTCCTCGGCCTTCGGGGTCTCCTCGTCGGCGCCTTCGGCCGGCTCCGCGGCCGCCTCGGTCGTCGCCGAAACCGGAGCCTCGGCGTCCTGGTCGGCGGCGGCAGCGTCGGCGGCGGCCTCGGTCGCCGTCTCCTCGACCGGAGCCGCGGCCTCGTCCTTGGCGAACGTGGTCTTGCGAGCGCGCTCGGCCTCCGAGGTCACCGTCTTCTCGGCCACCAGTTCGATGACCGCCATCGGGGCGTTGTCGCCCTTGCGCGGGACCGTCTTGGTGATCCGGGTGTAGCCGCCCTCGCGGTCGGCGAAGAACGGGCCGATCTCCGCGATCAGCTTGTGCACCACGTCCTTGTCGCGGATGACACGCTGGATCTGGCGGCGGTTGTGCAGGTCGCCCCGCTTGGCCTTGGTGATCAGCTTCTCGGCGAGCGGACGCATCCGGCGCGCCTTGGCCTCGGTGGTCTTGATCTTGCCGTGCTCGAACAGCGACGTGGCCAGGTTCGCCAGCATCAACCGCTCATGGGCCGACGATCCACCGAGACGGGGGCCCTTCGTGGGGGTGGGCATTGCTTCTCCTCGTTCAGGTTTGCGGCTGCAGGCCGCGCTCGTCCACCGCAGGCGGCCGCGGTGGACGAGCGGTCACCGGCCTACAACTGCTCCGTCTCTGCGTAGTCCTGGCCGTCGTCGTGGCCAGCGTCCGAAATAGTGTCGACGCCCTCGGACCAGCCTTCGCCCTCGTAGCTGGCGGCGGCGGCCGTCGGGTCGAACCCGGGCGGGCTGTCCTTGAGCGAAAGACCCAGACCGACCAGCTTCAGCTTGACCTCGTCGATCGACTTGGCACCGAAGTTGCGGATGTCGAGCAGGTCCGCCTCGCTGCGGGAGACGAGTTCACCCACGGTGTGGATGCCCTCGCGCTTGAGGCAGTTGTACGACCGGACGGTCAGGTCGAGGTCCTCGATCGGCATCGCGTAGGCGGCGATGGTGTCCGCCTCCTGCGGCGACGGGCCGATCTCGATGCCTTCGGCGTCGACGTTCAGCTCGCGGGCGAGACCGAACAGCTCGACCAGCGTCTTGCCTGCCGACGCGACGGCGTCCCGGGGCGTGATCGACGGCTTGGTCTCCACGTCCAGGATCAGCTTGTCGAAGTCGGTGCGCTGCTCGACACGGGTCGCCTCGACCTTGTAGGTGACCTTGAGCACCGGCGAGTAGATCGAGTCGACCGGGATCCGGCCGATCTCGGCGCCGGCCTGCTTGTTCTGCAGTGCGGGCACGTAACCGCGGCCGCGCTCGACGACCAGCTCGATCTCCAGCTTGCCCTTGCCGTTCAGCGAGGCGATGTGCAGATCGGGGTTGTGCACGGTGACACCGGCCGGGGGCACGATGTCGGCCGCGGTGACCTCACCGGGGCCCTGCTTGCGCAGGTACATGGTGACCGGCTCGTCCTCCTCGGAGGACACGACCAGTTCCTTGAGGTTCAGGATGATGTCGGTGACGTCTTCCTTCACCCCCGGGACGGTGGTGAACTCGTGCAGGACACCGTCGATGCGGATGCTGGTGACCGCCGCGCCCGGGATGGACGACAGCAGCGTGCGCCGCAGCGAGTTGCCGAGCGTGTACCCGAAGCCGGGCTCCAGCGGCTCGATGGTGAACCGGGACCGGGTTTCGTTGATCGGCTCCTCGCCGAGGGCCGGTCGCTGGGAAATCAGCACTTTCTTTCTTCCTTTCCTGCCGGCGCCCGCCATATGACGCCGAAAGGGGTGGCGAAGCGGCGGCGCGCATGGGACGCGCCGCCGCTCTCGATCACTTCGAGTAGAACTCGACGATCAGCTGTTCCTGCACCGGAACCTCGATCTGGGCACGCTCGGGGAGCTGGTGCACCAGGACGCGGAGGTTCGACGACACGACCTGCAGCCAAGCCGGGACGGGCCGGTCGCCGAAGGATTCCTTCGCGGCGACGAAGGGCAGCATCGGCAGCGACTTCGGCCGCACGTCGATGATGTCCCACTTCGCCACCTGGTAGCTGGGGATGTTCACCTTCTGGCCGTTGACCAGGAAGTGCCCGTGGCTGACCAGCTGGCGGGCCTGACGGCGGGTGCGCGCGATGCCGGCGCGGTAGATCACGTTGTCCAGGCGGGACTCCAGGATCTGCAGCAGGTTCTCACCGGTCTTGCCGGTGCGCCGGGCGGCTTCCTTGTAGTAGCGGCTGAACTGCCGCTCGAGGATGCCGTAGGTGTGGCGGGCCTTCTGCTTCTCCTGCAGCTGGAGCAGGTATTCGCTCTCCTTGACCCGGCCGCGGCCGTGCTGGCCGGGCGGGTAGGGACGACGCTCGAAAGCCTGGTCGCCGCCGATGAGGTCAACCTTGAGACGCCGCGAGATACGAGTCGCGGGGCCGGTGTAGCGAGCCATGTGTTCTTACTCCTCCCCGTTCCTCAGACCCGGCGCCGCTTGGGCGGGCGGCAGCCGTTGTGCGGCTGCGGGGTCACGTCCTGGATGGTGCCGACCTCGAGACCGGCGGCCTGCAGCGAACGGATCGCCGTCTCACGGCCGGAACCCGGGCCCTTGACGAACACGTCGACCTTCTTCATGCCGTGCTCGGCGGCCTTGCGGGCCGCGTTCTCGGCGGCCATCTGCGCGGCGAACGGGGTGGACTTGCGCGAGCCCTTGAACCCGACGTGGCCGGACGAGGCCCACGAGATCACCGCACCGGTGGGGTCGGTGATCGACACGATGGTGTTGTTGAACGTGCTCTTGATGTGCGCGTGACCGTGCGCGACGTTCTTCTTTTCCTTCCGCCGGACCTTCTTGGCCCCGGCGGTACGAGACTTGGGTGGCATGTCTGGGTGATTCTCCTCTTAGCGCGAGCTGTCTTCGTGAGCGGCGGCGGCTGATGCTGCCTCCAGGGCTTCCCGCTGTCCACGACGGATCAGCGAGCCGGCGTCGGCGTACAACTGACGCAGCGCCATCGGGCGCGCGTAGAGGGCCTTCGGCGATACGCACGAGGTCCGGGTGAGCCGCTGCCCACCGAAACGCACGACCTTCTTGCCCTGAACACTCACTTCTTGCCGGCCTTCTTCTTCCCGGCGACCGTCTTCTTCGGCCCCTTGCGGGTACGAGCGTTGGTCTTGGTGCGCTGGCCGCGGACGGGAAGCCCGCGCCGCCACCGGAGACCCTCGTAGCAGCCGATCTCGATCTTGCGCCGGATGTCGGCGTTCACCTCGCGGCGAAGGTCACCCTCGACCTTGAAGTTCTCTTCGATGTGATCCCGCAGCTTGACGAGGTCATCGTCGGAGAGATCCCGCACCCGGGTGTCCGGGTTGAGGGAGGTCGCCGCGATGAGCTGCTTCGAGCGGGTACGGCCGATGCCGTAGATGTAGGTCAGCGCGATCTCCAGCCGCTTTTCGCGGGGAAGATCGACGCCAGCGAGTCGTGCCATGGGCGCTGATGCTCCTTTGTGTCTTCGTCACTCCAGGTGTGCTCCCCGCCCGGTTCCGGGACCGACTCGCTGTCGTGCCATCCGCTCGCGCGGCTGGTGTCCCGGCCCCGGCCTGGAGTCCGGGGGTCGGCCGGACCGTCGCCGGTCCGGCAGGTGCGGGGAGGGTTGAGGTGGCCAATCCGCTCCGCGGACAGTGCCGTGATCAGCCCTGACGCTGCTTGTGACGCAGGTTCTCGCAGATCACCATGATCCGGCCGTGGCGGCGGATCACCTTGCACTTGTCGCAGATCTTCTTGACGCTCGGCTGAACCTTCACGTCTCCTGCTTCCTTGTTCGCCACGACCCCGTGCGCCCTCCCGGCACCCACGTGCCCGGACATGCGCGTGGTGAGGGCACAGGTACCCTCACCCGGGTTCGCAACCCGTCTTCTTAACCGTTGCCCAACGTGATCACTTGTAGCGGTAGACGATCCGACCACGGGACAGGTCGTAGGGCGAAAGCTCTACGACAACCCGGTCCTCCGGCAGGATGCGGATGTAGTGCTGCCGCATCTTGCCGCTGATGTGCGCCAGGACCTTGTGGCCGTTCTCCAACTCGACTCGAAACATCGCGTTGGGGAGTGGCTCGACCACGCGACCCTCGACCTCGATGGCCCCGTCTTTCTTAGCCATATCCTCCGCGTTTCGTGATTTTGGTTGAGCACCGAATGCCTGACTGTGTGGTGCCGACGCACACACCACCCCGAATCCAAGAACACTTCACGCGAGAGATCACGAGCGCGCTGGAACCGGCGCGATGAGTCGCCGACTAACAAGTGTACGCACTCCGTGTCGCAGCCTGCGAGCCGGGGTGAGCTGTGTTAAGGCAGGGGCCGCGTCAGGCGGTTTCGGGGGCCGCGGTCAGCACCCAGGGACCGTCCTCGGTGATGGCGACGGTGTGCTCCCAGTGGGCCGCACGCGATCCGTCCTCGGTGATCACGGTCCACCCGTCGTCGAGCTCGAGGGTCTCACCGGAACCGCCGGTCAGCATCGGTTCGATCGCCAGAGCCATCCCCACCCGCAGGCGAGGCCCCTTCCCGGGCTTGCCGACATTCGGCAGGAACGGGTCCATGTGCATCTCGCGACCGATCCCGTGCCCGCCGTACGCCACGATCTCCCCGTAGGAAACCCCGTCGGCCTCGCCGGCCGCTTCCGCGGCCACCTGGACGGCGTGGGAGATGTCGGTCAGCTTCGCGCCGGGCACGGCCGCCTTGATGCCGGCCCACATGGCGCTCTTGGTCGCTTCGGACAGCGCGAGGTCGGCAGCCGAGGCCGTACCCACGGCCAGCGTGACGGCCGAATCACCGTGCCATCCGTCGAGGATGGCGCCGCAGTCGATCGAGATCAGGTCACCGTCGGCGAGAACCGTGGTGTTCGCCGGGATCCCGTGGACGACTTGCTCGTTCACCGAAGCGCAGATCGACGCCGGGAAGCCGTGGTAGCCCTTGAACGAGGGCACTGCCCCCGCCTCCCGGATGGTCTGCTCCGCGAGCTCGTCCAGCTCCGCGGTGCTCACCCCGGGCTTGACCGCCTCGGCCAGCAGGGTCAGGGTCCGGTGTACCACCAGACCCGCCGCCCGCATGGCCTCGAACTCGCCCGGAGTCTTGATCTCGATCGAGCTACGCCGCCGCAACAGCCTCAATGCCTTATGACGCCTTCGGCCTCAGTGGCGGTCACGCAGGGCGTTCAGCACCCGTGCGGAGACCTCTTCGACGTCGCCGACGCCGTCCACCTTGATCAGGATGTCCTTGTAGTACTCGAGCAGCGGAGCGGTGTCCGACTGGTACACCTGCTGACGGCGCCGGATGACCTCCTCGGTGTCGTCCGAGCGGCCCCGCGACATCAGCCGCTCCACGACCACGTCCTCCGGCACGTCCAGCTGGATGACCGCGTCCAGCGCGGTGTCGACCTCAGCCAGCATGTTGCCGAGCACCTCGGCCTGCTTCGCGTTGCGCGGGAACCCGTCCAGCAGGAAACCGGCCTTCGCGTCGGCCTCGGCCAGGCGCTCGCGCACCATCTCGTTGGTCACGGTGTCCGGCACGAGCTCGCCCGAGTCGAGGTAGCGCTTGGCCTCCTCGCCCAGCGGGGTGCGCTCGGCGACGTGGGCACGGAACAGTTCGCCGGTGGAGATGTGCGGGACGGACAGCTTCTGCGACAACGCCTCGGCCTGGGTACCCTTTCCCGCTCCAGGCGGGCCGACAAGAACCAGGCGTGTCATCGCAGAAACCCTTCGTAATTACGCTGCATGAGCTGGCTTTCGATCTGCTTCACGGTGTCAAGGCCGACACCCACCATGATCAGCACGGCGGTACCGCCGAAGGGGAAGCTCTGGTTGTTCCCCTGCTGGGTCATGGACAGGAAGAAGTTGGGCAGGATGGCGATGACACCGAGGTAGATCGACCCGGGCAGGGTGATCCTGCCGAGCACATAGTTCAGGTATTCCGCGGTCGGACGACCGGGACGGATACCCGGAATGAAGCCACCGAACTTCTTCATCTCCTCAGCACGCTCGTCCACGTTGAACGTAATCGTGATGTAGAAGTACGTGAAGAAGATGATCAGGCCGAAGTACAGCAGGATGTGTACGTAGTTCCCCTGGTTGACCACGTAGTTCTGCAGGAAGGCCTGCCAGCCCGAGGGGCTGGTCGGGCTACCCACCAGACGGCTGATCAGGTCCGGCAGGTAGAGCAGCGAAGACGCGAAGATGACCGGGATGACACCGGCCTGGTTCACCTTGATGGGCAGGTACGTCGAGGTACCGCCGTACATCCGCCTGCCGATCATCCGCTTCGCGTACTGCACCGGAATCCGGCGCTGCCCCTGCTCCACGAAGATGACGCTGGCGATGATCAGCAGGCCGAACGCGCAGACCAGCGCGAAGACCAGACCGCCCTTGCTGTCGAGGATGTTCTTGCCCTCGGCCGGGATACGGGCGGCGATGTTCAGGAAGATCAGGACGGACATGCCGTTGCCGACGCCGCGCTCGGTGATGAGCTCCCCCAGCCACATCATGACCGCGGTACCGGCGGTCATGGTGACGACGATGAGCGCGAGCGACCAGACACTGTTGTCCGGGATGATCGGCACGGTGCAGCTCTGGAACAAGGCCCCGCGGTCGGCGAGCGCGACCACACCGGTGGCCTGCAGGATCGCCAGCGCGATCGTCAGGTACCGGGTGTACTGGGTCATCTTGTTCTGGCCTGACTGGCCCTCTTTCTTCAACTCCTCGAACCGCGGGATCACGACGGTGAGCAACTGGATGATGATGCTCGCCGTGATGTAGGGCATGATGCCCGTCGAGAAGATGGACAGCTGCAGGAGCGCCCCGCCGCTGAACAGGTTCAGCAGCGAGTAGATACCCGATGAGTCGGCCTGCGCCCCACACGCCTGCACGTTGGGATAGGAGACCCCAGGCGCCGGAGTGACCGCACCGATGCGGTACACGGCCACGATCATCAGCGTGAACAGGATCTTCTTGCGCAGGTCCGGCGTAGCGAGAGCCGAGCGGAAGGCGCTGAGCACGCGGGGGACCTCCTCGGCGTCGCCGGCGGGTGTCGCCGACGATCGGCTTGGCCGGCACGGGGCCGGCGGGAACACAGCTGCACTGGCCTGGGCCAGGAACGCCTCAGGGCAGAGTTGTCCCGAAACGCGCTGCCGACTCTAACAGCCGCCACGGTAGTGGCCTCACCGCAGGTTACCTTTATGGCTCCAACGGGTTATCCACGCCCCTCCCAGACGGCCCGAGGCGGGCCCTCCCGCGGACATGAAGAGACGGCCCGTCACAAGTGACGGGCCGTCTTTTCGGGGTACTGCGGACCGAACCGGGATGGACCGGATCGGGCTGATCAGGCGACGGTGGCCGAGCCGCCGGCCGCCTCCAGCTTCTCCTTGGCGGAGGTGGAGAAGGCGTCCGCGGTGACGTCCAGCTTCACGCCGTTGATGTCGCCGTTGCCCAGCACCTTGACCAGCTTGCCCTTGCGGACCAGGCCGCGAGCGACCAGCTCGTCCTTGCCGACCGCGCCGCCGTCGGTGAACACGCGAGCGATGTCGCCCACGTTCACCGGCTGGTACTCGGTGCGGAAACGGTTCTTGAAGCCACGCAGCTTCGGCAGCCGCATGTGCAGCGGCATCTGGCCACCTTCGAAGGCGGCGGGCACGTTCTTCCGTGCCTTGGTGCCCTTCGTACCGCGGCCGGCGGTCTTGCCCTTGGAACCCTCACCACGGCCGACGCGGATCTTCTCGCGCTTGGCGCCGGGCGCGGGTCGCAGGTGGTGGATCTTGATGGCGGTCATGCCTGGACCTCCTCAACGGTCACGAGGTGGCGCACCGCGTGGATGAGGCCACGGACCTCCGGGGTGTCCTCGCGGACCACGGACTGGCGGATCTTGCGCAGTCCGAGGGTCCGCAGCGACTCCCGGTGGTTGTGCTTGGTGCCGATCTTGCTCTTGACCTGGGTGACCTTGAGCTGAGCCACGTCAGACCCCCTGTCCCGCACGCTGACGCAGCATCCGGGCGGGCGCCACGTCCTCGAGCGGCAGGCCACGGCGGGCCGCCACCTCTTCCGGACGCTGCAGACCCTTCAGGGCCGCCACGGTCGCGTGCACGATGTTGATCGCGTTGTCGCTGCCGAGCGACTTCGACAGCACGTCGTGCACGCCGGCGCATTCCAGCACCGCGCGCACGGGGCCACCGGCGATGACACCGGTACCGGCGCTGGCCGGACGGAGCAGCACCACACCGGCGGCGTCCTCACCCTGGATCGGGTGCGGGATGGTGCCGGCGATCCGAGGCACGCGGAAGAAGTTCTTCTTCGCCTCCTCGACGCCCTTGGCGATCGCCGCGGGCACCTCCTTGGCCTTGCCGTAGCCGACGCCGACCTGACCGTCGCCGTCACCGACGACCACCAGGGCGGTGAAGCTGAAGCGACGACCACCCTTGACGACCTTGGCGACACGGTTGATCGCCACGACGCGCTCGAGGTGCGGGGTCTTGTCCTGGCCGGCCCCGCCACGGCCACTGTCGCGACGGTCCCTGCGGTCCCGACGGTCGCCGCGGTCGCTACCGCCCTGGCCGCCCGGACCGCCCTGCCCGCCGCCGAATTGCCGTGTACGTCCCGGCATCAGGCTTTCCTTCCAACTTGAAGCTTCTGCTGCGTCTTCACCGTTCTAGAACTCCAACCCCGCCTCGCGGGCGGCGTCGGCAAGCGCGGCGATCCGCCCGTGGTAGCCGTTGCCACCGTGGTCGAACACCACACCGGAGATACCCGCGTTCTTCGCACGGGCGGCCAGCAGCTCGCCGACCTTGGCGGCCTTGGCCTTCTTGTCGCCCTCGAGAGCCTGCACGTCGGCCTCCATCGACGACGCGGCGGCCAGCGTGTGGCCGGTCAGGTCGTCGATCACCTGGACGTAGATGTGCCGCGAGGACCGCTTCACCGACAGCCGGGGCCGCTCGGCGGTCCCGCTGATCTTCTTGCGGAGCCGGAAGTGACGGCGCGCCTTCGCGACGCGGCGCCGGGTCGACACGTCCTTGCCGACCGGCTTCCGCTTGGTTGAGGTTTCGCTCATGATCACTTACCCGTCTTTCCGACCTTGCGACGGATCCGCTCGCCCTCGTAGCGCAGCCCCTTGCCCTTGTACGGGTCAGGGCGGCGCAGCCGGCGGATGACCGCGGCCGTCTGGCCGACCTTCTGCTTGTCGATGCCGGACACCGAGAACCGGGTCGGGGTCTCCACCTTGAAGGTGATGCCCTCGGGGGCCTCGATCAGCACCGGGTGGCTGTAGCCGAGGGCGAACTCGAGGTCATTGCCCTTGGCCTGCACGCGGTAACCGACGCCGTGGATCTCGAGCTTCTTCTCGTAACCCTCGGTCACCCCGACGACCAGGTTGTGCACCAGGGTCCGGGTGAGTCCGTGCAGCGCGCGGCTCTCCCGCTCGTCGTTGGGCCGCTTCACGTGCAGCGTGCCGTCTTCGGCGCGCTCCACGCTGATCGGCTCCGCGACGGTGTGCGACAGGGTGCCCTTGGGCCCCTTCACCGAGATCTGCTGGCCGTCGATGGTCACCTCGACCCCGGAAGGGACGGTGATCGGCAGCTTTCCGATACGTGACATGCCTACACTCCCTCCCTTACCAGACGTAGGCGAGGACTTCCCCGCCCACTCCGTTGCGCTTGGCCTGCCGGTCGGTCTGCAGACCGGAGGACGTCGAGATGATCGCGATGCCAAGGCCGCCCAGCACGCTGGGGAGCTCCGTGGACTTCGCGTACACCCGAAGACCCGGCTTCGACACCCGGCGCAGACCGGCGATGCTGCGCTCGCGGTTGCGGCCGTACTTCAGTTCGACGATGAGGTTCTTGTGCTTCTCGCCCGGCTCGGAGCGGTAGCTCGCGATGTAGCCCTCGCGCTTGAGGATCTCCGCGATGTTCGCCTTGAGCTTCGAGTGAGGCAGCACGACCTCGTCGTGGTACGCCGAGTTGGCGTTGCGCAGACGAGTCAAGAAGTCTGCGATCGGGTCGGTCATCGTCATGGTGACCTGTCAACCTTTCTCGCCTGGTTCCCTCTGGGTGAGGGCCTGTGGCGAAGTGGGAGCCTGAGTTCTTGGATTACCAGCTGGACTTGGACACGCCCGGCAGTTCGCCCGCGTGCGCCATCTCGCGGAGGCACACCCGGCAGAGTCCGAACTTGCGGAACACCGAGTGCGGCCGGCCGCAGCGGTTGCAGCGGGTGTAGGCGCGCACCTTGAACTTCGGCTTGCGGGCGGCCTTGGCGATCAGAGCCTTCTTGGCCATGGCTTACGCCTCCTTGAACGGGAAGCCGAGCTTGCGAAGCAGCGCGCGGCCCTCGTCATCGGTGGTAGCGGTGGTGACAACGGTGACGTCCATACCGCGGGGGCGGTCGATGGCGTCCGGGTCGATCTCGTGGAACATCGACTGCTCGTTGAGACCGAAGGTGTAGTTGCCGTTGCCGTCGAACTGCTTGGGCGACAGCCCGCGGAAGTCGCGGATACGCGGCAGCGCGATGCTCAGCAGCCGGTCCAGGAACTCCCACATCCGGTCACCGCGCAGGGTGACGCGGGCGCCGATCGGCTGGCCCTCGCGCAGCTTGAACTGCGCGATGGACTTGCGGGCCTTGCGCACCTCGGGCTTCTGCCCGGTGATGGTGGCCAGGTCGCGCACGGCGCCCTCGATCAGCTTGCTGTCCCGCGCGGCGTCGCCGACACCCATGTTGACGACGACCTTCACCACGCCCGGGATCTGGTGCACGTTGGCATAGGTGAACTCCTGCTGGAGTTCGTTCTTGATCTGCTCGCGGTACTTCGTCTTCAACCGCGGCACGATTTTCTCTGCGGTCGTCATCAGATGTCCTTACCGGTCCGGCGCGAGACGCGAACCTTCTTGCCGTCCTCGCCGATGCGGTAACCGACGCGGGTCGGCTTGCCGTCCGAGTCGACGACCATCACGTTCGAAACGTGGATGGGCGCCTCCTGGGTAACGATCCCGCCGGACTGCGCTCCGCGCTGCGTCTGGGTGATCCGGGTGTGCTTCTTGATCCGGTTCACGCCCTCGACCAGCACTCGCTGACGGTCCGGGTAGGCCTGGATGACCTTGCCCTTCGCGCCCTTGTCCTTGCCGGAAATGACGACGACCGTGTCGCCCTTCTTCACCTTCATCACAACACCTCCGGCGCGAGGGAGATGATCTTCATGAACTTGCGGTCACGCAGCTCACGACCGACCGGGCCGAAGATGCGGGTACCGCGCGGCTCGTTGTCGTTCTTGATGAGCACCGCGGCGTTCTCGTCGAACCGGATGTAGGAGCCGTCCGGGCGACGCCGCTCCTTCACCGTGCGGACGACGACGGCCTTGACCACGTCACCCTTCTTCACCCCGGCAGCCGGGATGGCGTCCTTAACGGTGGCGACGATGATGTCGCCGATACCCGCGTAGCGCCGCCCCGATCCGCCGAGCACGCGGATGCAAAGGATCTCCTTGGCGCCCGTGTTGTCGGCGACTCGCAGCCGCGACTCCTGCTGGATCACGTCAACTCCTGTATGTCTCGCCGGTTCTCACTCTCGTGAGCCTGGCGGAACGGAAGGGGCTCGGGCCCCTACTTACTTGGCCTTCTCCACGATCCGCACGAGCCGCCACCGCTTGGTGGCCGACAGCGGGCGGGTCTCCATGAGAATCACGCGGTCGCCGATGCCGGCGGTGTTCTCCTCGTCGTGCGCCTTCACCTTGCTGGTGGTGCGGACGACCTTGGGGTACTTCGGGTGCTTCTTCCGGTCCTCGAGTTCGACCACGATCGTCTTGTCCATCTTGTCAGAGACGACGTAGCCCTCACGGACCTTGCGGTAGTTACGACCCGACTGAGAACGCACCAGCTTCTGCGCTTCTTGACCAGCGAGCTGCTCGGTCTCGCTCATGCCGCACCTTCCTCGCTCTCACCGTCGGGAGCGACCGACAGGCCGAGCTCCCGCTCGCGCATGATCGTGTAGATCCGCGCGATGTCGGTGCGCACGGTGCGCAGCCGACGGTTGTTGTCCAGCTGCCCGGTGGCCATCTGGAAGCGGAGGTTGAACAGCTCCTCCTTGGCTTCCTTCAGGCGCAGCACGAGCTCTTCGTTGGTGAGCTCACGAAGCTCTGACGGAGCGGTTCCAGCTTTCGCCATCAGAACTCACCACCTTCACGGGTCACGATTCGGCACTTCATGGGCAGCTTGTGGATCGCGCGGCGCAGCGCCTCACGGGCGGTCGCCTCGTTCGGGAAGCTCATCTCGAACATCACGCGACCCGGCTTGACGTTCGCGACCCACCACTCCGGCGAACCCTTACCGGAACCCATGCGGGTTTCGGCCGGCTTCTTGGTGAGCGGGCGGTCCGGGAAGATGTTGATCCAGATCTTCCCGCCACGCTTGATGTGCCGGGTCATGGCGATACGAGCGGACTCGATCTGCCGGTTGGTCACGTAAGCGGGTTCAAGCGCCTGGATACCGTACTCACCGAAGGTCACCTTCGTGCCGCCCGTGGCGGCACCGGTGCGCTTCGGGTGGTGCTGCTTGCGGTGCTTGACCTTGCGTGGGACGAGCACGCCTCAGCCCTCCGTCTTCTCGGCCGCGCCCGGCGCGCCCTGAGCGGGGGCCTCGCTGGTCGCGACGTCGCTGTCAGTCTTCGCGGCGGCCGCAGCCCGCCCGGCCTCGGTGGAGGTCGGCGTGGTGCCGGAGGCACCCGAACGGCGCGGGCGCGACGGCCGGTCGCGGCGCGGGGCACGCTCCGCCGCCGCGGCGGCGTCACGGGCCTCCTTGGCCTTCAGGCCACCGACGACGTCACCCTTGTAGATCCACACCTTGACGCCGATGCGCCCGAAGGTGGTGCGGGCCTCGAAGAAGCCGTAGTCGATGTCGGCGCGCAGGGTGTGCAGCGGCACGCGGCCGTCGCGGTAGTGCTCCGAGCGCGACATTTCGGCACCGCCGAGGCGGCCACCGCACTGCACCCGGATGCCCTTGACCTGAGGCGAACGCATCGAGGTCTGGATCGCCTTGCGCATCGCGCGCCGGAAGGCGACACGGTTCGACAGCTGCTCCGCGACACCCTGCGCGACGAGCTGGGCGTCGGCCTCGGGGTTCTTCACCTCGAGGATGTTCAGCTGCACCTGCTTGCCGGTCAGCTTCTCCAGCGCGCCGCGGATGCGGTCGGCCTCCGCACCACGGCGGCCGATCACGATGCCGGGACGCGCGGTGTGGATGTCGACGCGGACCCGGTCACGGGTGCGCTCGATCTCGACCTTGGAGATGCCGGCGCGCTCCATACCGGTGGACAGCAGCTTCCGGATCTTGACGTCCTCGGCCACGTACTCCGCGTACTGCTTGTCGGCGTACCAGCGGGACTTCCAGTCCGTGGTGATGCCGAGCCGGAAGCCGTGCGGGTTGATCTTCTGGCCCACTACTACCGGCCACCCTTCTTCTTGCCGCTCTTCTTCTCCGGACGAGACTCGACCTCAACCGTGATGTGGCTCGTCCGCTTGCGGATCCGGTAGGCACGACCCTGCGCGCGGGGCCGGATGCGCTTGAGCGTCGGACCTTCGTCGGCGTAGGCGTTCTTCACCCACAGCGTGTCGGGGTCCAGGTCCAGGTTGTTCTCGGCGTTCGCGATGGCGCTCGCGAGCACCTTCGCCACCGGCTGGCTCGCGGCCTGCGGAGCGAACCGCAGCACGGCCAGGGCCTCCTGGGCGTTACGACCCTTGATCAGCTCGATCACCCGGCGCACCTTCATCGGCGAGTCCCGGACGAAGCGAGCCCGCGCGTAGGCCATGGGAAGAGCTGTGTCTTCCCCGGCCGCCACGTTCTTCTGGGCACTCATTCGTTAGTTCCTCTTCTCGGTGCGCGCTCAGCGACGGCGCGACTTGCGGTCGTCCTTGATGTGGCCCTTGAAGGTCCGCGTCGGGGCGAATTCGCCCAACTTGTGACCCACCATCGCCTCGGTGACGAACACCGGGACGTGCTTGCGGCCGTCGTGGACGGCGATCGTGTGCCCGAGCATGTCGGGGATGATCGTCGACCGGCGGGACCAGGTCTTGATGACCGTCTTCTTGCCGGACTCGTTGAGCGCGTCCACCTTCTTGAGCAGGTGGTCGTCCACGAACGGGCCCTTCTTGAGGCTACGTGGCATGTTCTTCTACCTCCCTGCTCAGCGCTTCTTGCCGGTACGCCGGCGGCGGACGATCAGTTTGTCGCTCGGCTTGCGACGACGGGTGCGGCCTTCCGGCTTACCGTTCGGGTTCACCGGGTGACGACCACCGGAGGTCTTACCCTCACCACCACCGTGCGGGTGGTCGACCGGGTTCATCACGACACCACGGACGGTCGGGCGCTTGCCCCGCCAGCGGTTCCGGCCCGCCTTGCCCCAGTTGATGTTGGCGTGTTCGGAGTTGCCGACCTCGCCGACGGTGGCGCGGTTGCGCACGTCCACGTTGCGGATTTCGCCCGAGGGCATCCGCAGCTGGGCGTACGGGCCGTCCTTGGCGACCAGCTGCACCCGGGCACCGGCGGAGCGGGCGATCTTCGCGCCGCCACCGGGGCGGAGCTCGATCGCGTGCACCACGGTGCCGACCGGGATGTTGCGCAGCGGCAGGTTGTTGCCCGGCTTGATGTCGGCGCGGGGGCCGCTCTCGACCTGGTCGCCCTGCTTCAGCTTGTCCGGCGCGATGATGTAGCGCTTCTCGCCGTCCACGTAGTGCAGCAGCGCGATGCGGGCGGACCGGTTCGGGTCGTACTCGATGTGCGCGACCTTGGCCGGGATGCCGTCCTTGTCGTTGCGACGGAAGTCGATGACCCGGTAGGCCCGCTTGTGCCCGCCACCCTTGTGCCGCGTGGTGATCTTGCCCGAGGAGTTACGGCCGCCGCGGCCGTGCAGCGGGCGCAGCAGCGACTTTTCCGGCTCCGACCGGGTGATCTCGGCGAAGTCCGACACGCTCGAGCCGCGGCGGCCCGGAGTGGTCGGCTTGTACTTACGAATACCCATGACAGCTTCCGTCCCTTACGCGGCGGGTCCGCCGAAGATCTCGATCGGCTTGCTCTCGGCGGACAACGTCACGATGGCGCGCTTGGTGTCCTTGCGCTTGCCATAACCGGTACGGGTCCGCTTGCGCTTGCCCGGCCGGTTCAGCGTGTTCACGCTGACCACCTTGACGCCGAAGATCTGCTCGACCGCGATCTTGATCTGGGTCTTGTTGGCGTCGGGCCGGACCACGAACGTGTACTTGTGGTCTTCGAGCAGCCCGTAGGACTTCTCGGAGATCACCGGCGCGAGCAAGATGTCGCGCGGGTCAGGGATGGCCACGGAGCTCACTGCTCGTCACTCCCTTCAACCTCACTCGACTTGGCCGAGGCCTTGGCGCCCTTGCCCGTCACCGGACCGGACACGAAGGTGTCGTAGGCGGCCTTGGTGAACACCACGTCGTCGTTGACCAGCACGTCGTAGGTGTTCAACTGGTCCGGGTGGATCAGGTGCACGTACGTCAGGTTGCGGGCCGACAGCCAGCTCTGCTCCTCGTCGCGGTTGAGCACCACGAGGATTCGCTTCGCCTGCGTCACCGCGGCCAGCGCCTTCTTGGCGTCCTTCGTGGACGGCTTCTCGCCGCCGACCAGCCCGGTCAGCACGTGCAACTGGCCCGCGCGCGCCCGGTCGGAAAGGGCGCCACGCAGGGCGGCGGCCTTCATCTTCTTCGGGGTGCGCTGCGTGTAGTCACGCGGCGTGGGGCCGTGCACGACGCCACCACCGGCGAACTGCGGCGCCCGGGTCGAACCCTGGCGGGCGCGGCCGGTGCCCTTCTGGCGGTACGGCTTCTTGCCACCACCGGAGACCTCGCCACGGGTCTTGGTGTCGTGCGTGCCCTGGCGCGCGGCGGCCAGCTGGGCCACCACGACCTGGTGCATCAGCGGCACGTTGGCCTGCACGTCGAAGATCTCCGCGGGGAGCTCGACGGTGCCCTCGGCGGTGCCTGCCGGGGTCTTCAGTTCCACGCTGGTCATGCGGTCGCACCACCCTTCGCGGCGGTCTTGACGAACACGAGGCTGCCGTTGGGGCCGGGGACGGCACCCTTGATCAGCAGCAGGCCCTCTTCGGGGCGGACGTCGTGCACGGTCAGGCCCTGGGTGGTGACGCGGACGTTACCCATCCGGCCCGCCATCCGCAGACCCTTGAACACGCGGCCCGGGGTCGCGCAGCCACCGATCGAGCCGGGGGCGCGGTGCTTGGCCTGGTTACCGTGGCTGGCGCCCTGGCCCTTGAAGCCGTGGCGCTTCATGACACCGGCGTAACCCTTACCCTTGCTGGTCCCGGTGATGTCGACGCGCGAACCGGCGGGGAACACCTCGGCGGTGATCTCCTGGCCGACCTCGTAGCTGTCGGCGTCGGTCGTGCGCAGCTCCACCACGTGACGGCGCGGGGTCACACCGGCCTTGTCGAAGTGGCCGGTCTTCGGCTTGTTGACCTTGCGCGGGTCGATGGCGCCGAACGCCAGCTGCACGGCCTCGTAGCCGTCCTTGTCCTTCGTGCGCACCTGGGTCACCACGTTCGGCCCGGCCTTCACGACGGTCACCGGGATCACCCGGTTGTCCTCGCCGAAGACCTGGGTCATGCCGAGCTTGGTGCCCAGGATGCCCTTCACTTCCCTGTCAGACATGAGTCTCTTATCTCCGCCGCTCGCCCAACGCTTACTGGATGTTGACGTCGACGCTCGCCGGCAGGTCGATGCGCATGAGCGCGTCCACCGTCTTCGGCGTCGGGTCGAGGATGTCGATCAGACGCTTGTGCGTGCGCATCTCGAAGTGCTCGCGCGAGTCCTTGTACTTGTGCGGCGAGCGGATGACGCAGTAAACGTTCTTCTCGGTGGGCAGCGGCACAGGTCCGACGACCGAGGCGCCGGTGCGCGTCACCGTCTCGACGATCTTGCGCGCGCTGGCGTCGATCGCCTCGTGGTCGTAGGCCTTGAGCCTGATGCGGATCTTCTGTCCCGCCATGGTTGCAGCTCGTTCCTTGTCTTCTTCCCTGGACAGAGCCCGAGCGAACTCGGTTTCGCCCCGGCCAAGGTCCCGGTCTTGTGCCGCTATTTCCGCACGTCAACATCGTGCTGACCGGTCCACGCGGTCGGGCGTGTCGCGCCCGATACGCAGACTGATCCCGCTGGATCATTGCCGTGCCGGTTGGTCCTGATTTCGCCGGGGCGAACTCGCCCTGACCACTCGCGCCAGGGCGGCCGCATCCGCAACCGCGAATCGGCCGCCCCGCGACGAGCAACCCAAATAGTGTCGCATACGTGATTTCACAACCCGACCCCGGGGTCCGAAGAGCCCCGGGGTCGGAGTGAAATCACTTCTCGATCTTGGTGACCTGGCCGGCGCCGACGGTCCGGCCACCCTCACGGATGGCGAACCGCAGACCCTCGTCCATGGCGACCGGCTGGATCAGCTGGACCTTGATCTCCACGTGGTCGCCCGGCATGACCATCTCGGTGCCCTCGGGGAGGGTCACCACGCCGGTCACGTCGGTGGTGCGGAAGTAGAACTGCGGACGGTAGTTGTTGAAGAACGGCGTGTGCCGACCGCCCTCGTCCTTGGACAGGATGTAGACCTGGCCCTCGAACTCGGTGTGCGGGGTGGTGGTGCCGGGCTTCACGACGACCTGGCCGCGCTCGACGTCCTCACGCTTGATACCACGCAGGAGCAGACCGACGTTGTCACCGGCCTGGCCCGAGTCGAGCAGCTTGCGGAACATCTCGACACCGGTGACAGTCGTCTTCTGCGACTTCTCCTTGATGCCGACGATCTCGACCTCTTCGTTCACGTTGATGACACCGCGCTCGACGCGACCGGTCACCACGGTGCCACGACCGGTGATCGTGAAGACGTCCTCGATCGGCATCAGGAACGGCTTGTCGAGGTCACGCACCGGGTCCGGCACGTTGTCGTCGACGGCCTGCATCAGCTCGAGAACCGACTCCGACCACTTCGGGTCACCCTCGAGGGCCTTCAGGCCGGAGACCTTGACCACCGGGGCGTCGTCGCCGGGGAACTCCTGCGAGGACAGCAGCTCACGGACCTCCAGCTCGACGAGCTCGAGGATCTCCTCGTCGTCGACCATGTCGGCCTTGTTCAGCGCCACGACGATGTAGGGCACACCGACCTGGCGGGCGAGCAGCACGTGCTCACGGGTCTGCGGCATCGGGCCGTCGGTCGCCGCGACCACGAGGATCGCGCCGTCCATCTGGGCCGCACCGGTGATCATGTTCTTGATGTAGTCCGCGTGACCGGGGGCGTCCACGTGAGCGTAGTGACGCTTCTCGGTCTGGTACTCGACGTGCGAGATGTTGATCGTGATACCACGCTGCCGCTCTTCCGGCGCGTTGTCGATCTGGTCGAACGCCCGGGACTCGTTGAGGTCCGGGTACTTGTCGTGCAGAACCTTGGTGATCGCCGCGGTCAGAGTGGTCTTCCCGTGGTCGACGTGACCGATGGTTCCGATGTTGACGTGCGGCTTGCTCCGCTCGAACTTCGCCTTCGCCACTGGAATGTCCTCCTGGACTCTTGCTTGCTCACCGGCCGACGTGGCAGTCGGACAGCGACTCGATCTGGTTCGTTGTGCGGACCTTAGGGGAGGCCCCTTCCGCGCCCGCGTTGGGTGCTCCGGGTGTTACTCCCCCGTCGCCTTCGCGATGATCTCCTTCGCGACGTTCGCCGGAACCTCGGCGTAGGAGTCGAACGTCATGGAGTAGTTCGCGCGACCCTGGGTGCGAGACCGCAGGTCGCCCACGTAACCGAACATCTCCGAGAGCGGGACCAACGCCTTCACGACGCGGGAACCCGCCCGCTCCTCCATGGCCTGGATCTGGCCACGGCGGGAGTTGAGGTCACCGATGACGTCACCCATGTAGTCCTCGGGGGTGGTCACCTCGACCGCCATCATCGGCTCCAGCAGTACCGGGCTGGCCTTCTTCGCGGCTTCCTTGAGCGCCATCGAACCGGCGATCTTGAAGGCCATTTCCGAAGAGTCGACCTCGTGGTACGCACCGTCCAACAGGGTCACCTTCAACCCGACCAGCGGGTATCCGGCCAGCACGCCGTACTGCATGGCGTCCTGGGCGCCCGCGTCCACCGAGGGGATGTACTCCCGGGGGATGCGGCCACCGGTGACCTTGTTGTCGAACTCGTAGAGCGCACCGTCCGTAGTCGCGAGCGGCTCCAGCGCGATGATGACCTTCGCGAACTGACCGGAGCCACCGGTCTGCTTCTTGTGCGTGTAGTCGAACTTCTCGACCGTCTTGCGGATGGTCTCGCGGTAGGCCACCTGCGGCTTACCGATGTTCGCCTCGACCTTGTAGTCGGACTTCATCCGGTTGACGAGCACCTCGAGGTGCAGCTCGCCCATGCCGGCGATGATCGTCTGCCCGGTCTCCTCGTCCTGGTTGACCTGGAACGTGGGGTCCTCTTCGGCCAGCTTCTGGATCGCCAGAGACAGCTTCTCCTGGTCGGCCTTCGTCTTGGGCTCGATGGCCACCCGGATGACCGGCTCGGGGAACGTCATCGACTCCAGCACGATCGGGTGCTGCGGGTCACACAGGGTGTCGCCGGTCGTGGTGTCCTTCAGACCGATGACCGCGTAGATGTGACCGGCCTGGGCGTCGTCGACCGGGTTCTCCTTGTTGGAGTGCATCTGGAAGATCTTCCCGATGCGCTCCTTGCGCTCCTTGGTCGAGTTGATGACCTGGGCACCGCCCGCGACCTTGCCCGAGTAGACCCGGATGTAGGTCAGCTTGCCGAAGAACGGGTGCGCGGCGATCTTGAACGCGAGGGCCGAGAACGGCTCGTCAACCGAAGCCTTCCGGGAAGCCGGGGTCTCACCGTCGGTGAGCGTGCCCTCGACCGGCGGCAGGTCCAGCGGCGACGGCAGGTAGTCGATCACCGCGTCGAGCATGGGCTGCACGCCCTTGTTCTTGAACGCGGAACCGCACAGCACCGGGTAGGCCTCACGCGCGATGGCGAGCTTGCGGATACCGGCCTTGATCTCCGCCTCGGTCAGCTCCTCGCCACCGAAGAACTTCTCCATCAGGGAGTCGTCGGTCTCGGCGATGGCTTCGATCAGCTTCTCGCGGTACTCGGCAGCCTTGTCGGCGAGCGCGGCCGGGATCTCCTCGACCTCGTAGTCCTCGCCCTTCTGCACTTCACCGCGCCAGGTCAGCGCCTTCATGCGGACCAGGTCGACAACGCCCTCGAACTCGTTCTCGGCGCCGATCGGCAGCTGGATGACCAGCGGACGGACACCGAGGCGGTCCTCGATGGTCTTCACGGTGAAGTAGAAGTCCGCACCCAGCTTGTCCATCTTGTTGACGAAGCAGATCCGGGGGACGTCGTACTTGTCGGCCTGGCGCCAGACCTGCTCGGACTGGGGCTCGACGCCTTCCTTGCCGTCGAAGACGGCGACCGCACCGTCGAGCACGCGCAGGTTGCGCTCCACTTCGACGGTGAAGTCGACGTGGCCGGGCGTGTCGATGATGTTGATCTGGTAGTCGGCCCAGAAGGTGGTGGTGGCAGCCGAGGTGATGGTGATACCCCGCTTCTGCTCCTCCTCCATCCAGTCCATCGTCGCGGCGCCGTCGTGGACTTCGCCGATCTTGTAGTTGATCCCGGTGTAGAACAGGATCCGCTCGGTGGTGGTGGTCTTACCGGCGTCGATGTGAGCCATGATGCCGATGTTGCGGACCTTGTTCAGGTCGGTCAGCACTTCGCGTGCCACTGCACTGTTCCCCTGTCTAGAAGCTTGGGGCCCGGCCAGGCTTTCGTCGGCAGCCGGGCTACGTTCACCACCGGTAGTGGGCGAACGCCTTGTTGGACTCGGCCATCTTGTGGGTGTCCTCGCGGCGCTTCACGCTGGCCCCGAGGCCGTTGCTCGCGTCGAGCAGCTCGTTCTGCAGGCGCTCGATCATGGTCTTCTCGCGGCGCTGCTGGGAGAAGGCGACGATCCAGCGGAGGGCAAGGGTCGTCGAGCGGCCCGGCTTGACCTCGATGGGCACCTGGTAGGTGGCACCACCCACGCGGCGGCTCTTCACCTCGATGGTGGGCCGCACGTTGTCCAGGGCACGCTTGAGCGTGACGACCGGGTCGGTGCCGGTCTTCTCCCGGGCGCCTTCGAGCGCGCCGTAGACGATGCGCTCGGCCAGGGAGCGCTTGCCGTCCTTGAGCACCTTGTTGACCAACTGGGTGACCAGCGGCGAGGCATAAACCGGGTCAGAGATCAGAGGCCGCTTCGGGGCCGGACCCTTGCGGGGCATTAGCTCTTCTCCTTCTTCGCGCCGTACCGGCTACGCGCCTGCTTCCGGTTCTTCACACCCTGGGTGTCAAGGGAACCGCGAATGATCTTGTAGCGAACGCCGGGCAGGTCCTTCACACGACCACCACGCACGAGCACCATCGAGTGCTCCTGCAGGTTGTGGCCCTCGCCCGGGATGTAGGCGGTGACCTCGATGCCGCTGGTCAGCTTCACACGCGCGACCTTGCGCAGCGCCGAGTTCGGCTTCTTGGGAGTGGTGGTGTACACGCGAGTGCACACGCCACGACGCTGCGGGCTCCCCTTGAGCGCCGCGGTCTTCTGCTTGGCAGCCTTGTCCTGGCGGCCCTTGCGGACCAGCTGCTGGATCGTGGGCAATGGACCAGCTTTCTGTCGCGTCTTGCTTGTCTTCTGTCGTCTCTGCGTCTGTTTTTCTCGCTCTCCCCGGCCCCCGAGGTCGGGCGTGTCGGCCCGCGTCTAGGTCTTTCGACCGATAACGTTCCCTCGGATTTCCGTGGATCTCCGCTTCGCCGTGACGTCCGACGGGAACACCGAAGCGCCCCGGCGGGCCGGATGGCACGCAGAGCGGCCCAGCGCGTGCCGGGCACAGACATCAAAGATACCCGCCCGATCCGGGTCCAGTCACATCGGGGGTGACTTCGGGGCATTCGGGTGGATACCAGCGGTGTGTCGTTCCACCTTAGCCGATCCGCCACCCGCGCGAGCCGGGTGTTGATCAAGGTAGGAACCACGGCCTGCTCGCGGTCGGGCGCCGCTCGTGTGACGTACAACGCCCGCCGGCGCGCTTCGATTCCCGGACCGCCACCTGAACGAGTGATGACGGTCGAAGGCCGCGCCGCCCCCCTGGCCCCCCAT
>NZ_VJWX01000479.1 GCF_007713715.1 Amycolatopsis rhizosphaerae | reverse complement strand
CAACCGCGGCCGCCACCGCCACGATCCCGCCACGTCCCTTGCCGGAACCACCACCGGCACCAATGAAGATCCGTCGGCCGTCCTTGGTGATCCAACGCCCGTTTTCCGTCACCCCGGTTCCCCCCTTCGTCGGACACGTGCCGCTCACGGCAAGCGAGCGGTAGCCCATGTTTATGCCCACCCCGGGACGGTTGCCGCAAAGTGGGACAAACCGCGTGAAGGATACCGGGTGGCCAGGCCCGGCGTGCCGATTTCGCGCGCATTCGACGGCTGCGGCGTACCGCAGCGGCGAGTTGATGTCAGCGAAGGGACGCGAGCTCGTCGACCTGGTGCGTGGGGGTGCCCAGGAACAGGTCGGCCCGGATGGGGCCATAGGCGATGTTGAGCGTGTCCAGCCGGTAGGTCCATTCGCCGCCGCACGAGCCGGTGAACCGGTAGTTGATCCGCCAGCGCAGCCATTCCCCGCGGGCGAGTCGCCGCGCGGGGGGCCGTCGCAGCCTGCGTGGCAGGCCGAAGGGCGTAATGGTCGGTTGGACCCGCAGCAGCCCGTCGGCCTCCCGGAGGAGCACCGTGGCGTCCGAGGTGGAGTCGGGCAGCCCTTCTCGTGTGACGGAGCGCGGTGGGAAACCGTCATGCTCGTCCATGAAGACCTCGTGTGTGAAGGGCGGTGGCAAGGCCCTCCTCGCACTGCGACCGGCCGGATCATTCCACAGTGGACAACGGTAGGATCGTCCGGTGACTGACGACATCACCGCCGGTTCCCGTTGCCCGTGCGGCTCCGGCGGGAACTACGGCGACTGCTGCGGCCCGCTGCACGCAGGCGAGCGCACGGCGGCCACCGCCGAGCAGTTGATGCGGTCCAGGTTCAGCGCGTTCGCGGTTGGCGACACGGCGTATCTGCTCGCCACGTGGCATTCCAGCACCCGGCCGAAGAGCCTGGAACTGGACCCGGCGCAGCGCTGGACCCGGCTCGACGTGCTCGCCACCAGCGGTGGCAGCCCGTTCCACGACAGTGGCACGGTCGAATTCCGTGCGCACTACCGTCACGAGGGCAGGCCGGGTTCGATGCACGAACTCAGCATGTTCACCCGCGAGGACGGCCAGTGGCGTTACCTGCGGGCGGTCTCGTAGGGATCTCCGCGGGCTGATCACCCGCGCCGTTGCTTCATCGTGGCGATAGCATTGCGATGTGGTGAGCGACGAGGACGACCTGGCCCGGGGCGAGACGGAGGATGGCCCCGGCGGCGAGGGGGCCGCCGATCCCCGCTCGCTGCCGCGGGGGATCAGGCCGTTGCTGGTGCTGGGCAAGATCCGGCAGATCCTGGAGGCGTTCGGCCCGGAACGGCCGGAGCTGACCTTCGCCGAGATCCGGCGCGCCACGGACCTGCCCGCGAGCACGTGCCAGCGGCTGGTGTCCAACATGGTCGCCGAGCAGTTCCTGGACCGCCACGGCGACAGGTACCGCATCGGCCTGCGTCTGGGCTACTGGGCCGCGCCCGCCGGTGCCGGACTGGACGTGAGCGAGATCGTGCACCCCTCGCTCGTCCTGCTGCGGGACACCACGGGCGAGACCGCCTGCCTCTACCGCCGCGAAGGCGACGTTCGGGTCTGCGTCGCGATGGCCGAGACCTATCAGGCGATCCGTCGGGAGATGTACGTCGGCAAGTTGATGCCCCTGCACGCCGGCTCGGCGAGCCGGGTGCTGCTGGCCTGGGACGCCGCGGCGGCGGAAGAAGTGCTCGACGGGCCGCTCGAATCGTTCACGACGACGACGGTGACCGATCCGTCCGTGCTGCGGGCGTTGCTCAACCAGACCCGCCAGCAGGGCTACGCGATCACGTCGGAGGAACGCGACGCGGGAGCGGCGTCGGTGTCGGCGCCGGTCTTCGGGCCCGGGCGGGCTCTGGTCGGAGCCCTTGGTATCAGTGGACCGACGCAGCGCCTGACCTCGCAGCGGGCCGCGGAGTGGGCACCGGTCGTGGTGCGCGCCGCCGAGCAGGCCACGCGCCTGCTCGGCGGCCGTCCCGGTGTGTGATGCCGGATCGTCAGAGGTAGTTGCTCAGTTCGATCAGGTTCCGGTCGGGGTCTCGCAGGTAGACGCTGATGATGGGGCCGGTGGCTCCGGTGCGCTCGACCGGGCCCTCCTCGATGGCGACCCCGGCCGCGGTGAGTTCGGCGATCACGTCGTCGAGCGGGGTGTCCACGATCAGGCAGACATCGGCGCTGCCCGGCGTGGGGCGCGCGGCCTTCGGCTCGAATTCCTTGCCCGCCTCGTGCAGGTTGATCTTGCTGCTGCCGAAGGTGAGTGCCTTGCGATCGCCCCGGAAGGTGACGACTTCCATGCCGAGTACCGCCGTGTAGAACTCGACGGCCGCTTCGATGCTTGCGACGGTCAGGACGAGGTGGTCGAGCCGGCTGATCTTCACGGGTGCTGCCCCTTCCACGCGGAACCTTCCAACCGCGATGTAGTGACACTACCACTATGTGGTGGGGGCCGATTAGTCATTTCGCCTGGGACCCGGCAAGACTGAGGAGGTGACTGACGGGATCTGGCAGTCTGATGGCTGCACAGCTTGCGGCGCCGCGCTGCGCGTCGGCGGGCTCCTCCTCTGCCGTCGCGAGGAGGGCGATGGGCCCGATCGTGCCTGCAGGATCGCACTGCCGTGCACCACCTGCGAGCGGGTCTACTGGCGCTGGGCTGACCGGCCCGACGTCCCGGCGGAAGAAATGCCTCCTGACATGACGGCCTTATGGCGGAAGATTCGTGCTTGACCACAGGTGCGAAGTCTGCCCGCCACCGCGGGCGCTCCTGACTTTGTAAAATCGCCGAGATTCCCGGAATGATGAAATCCGGATGAAGTGCGGATAATCGCTCTGCCGCGTTCGGCGGTGGCCTGGGTACGATCATCACATCCGATGGTCAAGGTCGGTCAGAATGGTGAGGTCGGGTAGGATGAAATTGTGGAAGGCCTGTGCCGCCGCCTCGATGTGCGTTATTGCCGTGACCGGTTGTGGTACTTCGGGGCGGCAGTTGAAGTTTGGTGAACAGGCCACGGTGACGGCGGTCAGGGGCGGCACCATCGGCGTGACCGTAGTGGGAATCGAGGCGGGCGGAAACTCGGATCTGAGCGAGCTCAGCAATCCCTCGAAGTACGCCGGGGAGACGCCGTACTACCTCCACTACCGGCTGACGAAAACCGATTTGGTCGAGAGCACGACCGATTTCGTCGTGACGGACGGAAAGAACGAGTTGACCCACCTGACCGTGATGGGGTCACTCGACGCCACCGCCGATCCGGACCATCCGCTGTCGTACCACCAGTTCAGCAAGTGCGTGCAGGCGGATTCGGCCGAGTTCAGGAAGCTGGCCAAGGGAGGTTCCGTCGAGGGCTGCTCGATCTACCTGCCCGAGCATGGTGCCGGCGCTCCGACGGCCGTCGAGTGGGGCGCGCGCGACGGGAAAGAACCGGAAGCCACCTGGAACCGGTAAACCGGAACGGTTCGGGTGGAGGTCGCCTTCACCGGACCCCGAGCGGGAGGGTGGCGGCAAGGCCGTGGGCGTGGCGGCCGTCGAGGCGTTCCAGGCGGACGGCCCACTGGGCCGCCAGCCCGGTGAGCGTCCGCGCGGCGTGGTCCACCAGCGGCGGGTTCGCCGCCGCGATCCGCAGGGCGGCCTCGACCTCGGGTTCCGCCTCGGCTTTCCGGGTGGCGATGACGGAAACGGTCACGGCTGCCTGCGGGGCGGCGGTGAGCAGCCAGTGCACCAGTTGGGATGCGACGGCCGGAGACAGCGCATTCCAACCGCCGAGGCGGAACGTCGCCTGCGACACGGATCCGCTGTGCCAGAACCGCCAGTCCTCTCGAACCTGGTCCCGCCCGGCGGTGACCTGGGCGAGCGAGGCGAGCGTGCCGAGGAACTCGTTTTCCGCCAGCCCGATGCTCGGCAGCCCCTGCCGTCGAAGGTGGCGCCGCACGCGCCGGAGCGCGTTGCCGAGCGCCAAACGGACGTCGATGTCGGAGTACACCTCGACGGTTCGCAGTGCCTGCAACACGATCCAGGTCCGGGGTGGCCGCTGACGGCCCAGCCCGGCGTGATGGATCACCTGCGCGGCGAAGGCGAGCGGTTGCTCGTTGGGCGGGGGTACCAGTGCTTCCGGGGGCGGCACGTCGTTCGACTGCGGTTGCAGCACCGCACTGATGCCCTCGGCGCGGCTGAGCATGAACACCGGTTCGTCGTCGAGGGTGTCCGTGCAGCCCTCCGCCTCCGGTGCGATGAGGTGGAGCAGCTTCTGCGCGGGCCCGTCCCGGAGATCACCCTCACGGCGACGGCGCAGATACCGTGCGGACAGGAGCAACCATTCAAAGCCCCACCGGTCGTGGACGCGGACGGCCGTCAACGCCAGGACCACCACGGAGCCGAGCCCGGTCGCGGCGATCACGGGCAACGGCTGCCCGGCCGCCAGGACGGCCGCGATCAGCACCAGTTGCCAGCAGATGATCTGCAACGGCCCGATCCCGGCGAGCGGACCGGTGGCGCGCCGCCGGCCGGGAGGCGGGGCCGCCGGGGCCGGGTTCGCCACCGCGCCGCGCGGCTGGGCGCCGGCCGTCGCCAACCCCGCGGCGGCCCGCGGTTGCTCCGCGGACCGGGCCGCGGCGAGCGCGGCCACGGCGGCCGCCCGGGCCGCCGCTCGCGCGTCCGGCTCGGGAAGGGACACGCTGCCGTAGGCGGTTGCGGTCGGCTGCCCGGCCAGACCCGCCTGTGGCCGCGGGGATGCCGGCGCGGTCAGCCGCGCCCCGCCCGCGCCTGGATCGGTCACGCTGAACCTCCTCGGGTCGGTTGCGGCCGGTTTCCCGGGCGCACCTGAGTTTTCGATGATGGGCAGTCTCTGCGGGTGTCCTACAGGTTGCAGTGGGCGCCACGGATGGGGACCGGGTCCCCGCTGTAGATGTGCGTGCCGTCCGTGCCGCGGATCTGGAAGCAGTACTTGCGGGCCGGGTCCACCGGCACCGCCTTGTTGTGCTGACGGCCCGCCATCAGCACCGTCGTGGTGAGCCGCTCCCCGGCGACGACCACGGCGAAATCCAGGTCGGCCCCGGCGCTCCAGTTCAGCTGGACCTGTGTGCCCTGATCGTTCGGCGGGGCCAGGACGAGGTTCACGTTCGGCTCCGCGGGCGAAGACGGCTGCGATGACGCGGGCACGGCGCTCGCGTCGGCGCTCGTCCCGGAGGTCGCCGCGGCCGGTGCCGCGCCCTGGCCGGTCGAGCCGTTCAGGGTGGTGACCACCGGCACCACGGTCAACGCCGCGATGGCGGCTCCGAGCCCGGCCAGCACGGCGGGGCGCCTGCCGGGCCGTTGCGCCTTGTCCCCACGGGACTGCTCCGGACCGCCGAAGGTCCGGACCAGGGT